>NZ_CP031312.1:0-300000 GCF_004799685.1 Halobellus limi | reverse complement strand
TAGGTGGCCTGGAACCGCAGATCGGCGGACTCTCCGGGGGCCGTCGTCGTCGCCTCCGCGCCGCCGCCCGGACCGGCGACCGCGTGGAAGTCGACGTTGTGCGGCAGCGAGTTCGACTCGGCGTTCTCGAACGTCAGGTTCACCGTATCGCCCTGACGAACGCGGATGAACGGTCCGGGAACCCGGCCGTTGTACGTCATGTACGTGAAGGTGACGCCCTCTTCGACCTCCGCGACGACCTCCTCGGTTCGAAGCGTCACGTCCACCTCCGCGGGCGAGTCCCGGTCGATGGGGTCGGGGATGTCCGTCGGGTCCGCGGCGATCCGGTCCGTATCGACCGGCTTCGGGGTCGTCGTTTGTTCGGGCGCGTCCGTCGCCGTCGATCCCTCAGCCGTCGGGGCGTTGCTCGCACAGCCGGCGAGCGATGCCGCGCCGCCGAGGCCGAGCGCCTGAAGCGTCCGTCGTCGAGTGGTTGCAAACATCTTCCTTCATCCTCCAGTTGGGCGAACGGCCCCCTATCGGGTATAACCGAGAGACGGTTACTTCATCGGTGTACACCGGACGAACATATTCCCAGCCGTCCGTTAAGGTAATTCCATACACAGTGGACGGATGGGAATGGAGGTACCTTTGTGACGGACGGCGCCGACCCCGTCGATTCGAGACGGGACAGCCGACGGGAGCGACCGCTCGCGAGGCGGTCTCGTGTGCGGCACCGACGCCGAAGGAAGCGGCGCGGCGACTACGAGGACGGCCGCCACATCGCGGTGACGACGCCGTCGTCGGTTTCGACCGTCTCGTAGGCGATCCCCTGGTCGTCGAGCTTCGGGAAGAGAAACTGCGGGACGCGGTCGTTGAGCTGGACGAACACGGTCGACTCGTCGAGGTCGGCGAGGCGGTTCATCGTCTGTTGTAGGGGCTCCGGCGGCGGGAGTTCGCGCGCGTCGAGGAAGTCGACGGCGCGGTCCGACGACACGTCGACGTCCGCCAGGTAGGCTTCGGGGTCCATACTCTGAACGAGGGGGGCGACCGGTACGTAATCGACGCCGAATATGTTCTCTCGACGAGGGGCGTCGACGGCCGAACGTGTTCGGCGCATCATCCTGGGTGGCGGCGGCGCTACCGTGACGCACGATGACTCGACCGAACCACGCCGGACCGCCGAACGCCGGACTGGACCCGCGTTCGATAGACACCGACGACCGGCCGTTCGTCCTCATCTGGGAGGTCACGCAGGCGTGCGACCTCGCCTGCGATCACTGCCGCGCGGACGCGAAGCCGGCCCGACACCCCGAGGAGCTGACCACCGCGGAGGGAAAGCGGCTGCTCGATCAGGCGCGGGAGTTCGGCGAGAGGCAACTCGTGGTCCTCTCCGGCGGCGACCCGCTGGCGCGACCCGACCTGCTCGAACTGATCGAGTACGGCACGGAGATCGGACTCCGGATGACGCTGACGCCGAGCGGGACGTCGTCGCTCACGCCGTCGGTCGTCGATGACCTCGCCGACGCGGGCGTCAGGCGGATGGCGCTGAGCCTCGACGGCGCGTCGGCCGAGAGCCACGACGAGTTCCGCGGGGAGTCGGGGAGCTTCGAGCAGACGATCGAAGCCGCGGAGGCGGCGCGGGAGGCCGGGCTCCCGCTGCAGATCAACACGACCGTCTGCGCGTCGACCGCCGGGGAACTGCCGGCGCTCCGCGACCGCGTCTCCGACCTCGGTGCAGTTCTCTGGTCGGTGTTCTTCCTCGTTCCCGTCGGCCGGGGACGGCTGCTGGACCCGGTCTCCCCCGAGCGCGCCGAGGGGATACTCGCGTGGCTCTCGGAAGTGAGCGAGGAGGCCGACTTCGGGGTGAAGACGACCGAGGCCCCGCACTACCGACGCGTCGCGATCCAGCGGCGTCGCGACGCGAGCGAGGCGCCGGCGGCGGACGGCATCGGTCGTCGGCTGGGGATCACCGCCGGCGACGGCTTCGCGTTCGTGAGCCACACCGGAGAGCTGTACCCCTCGGGGTTCCTGCCGGCGTCGGCGGGGTCCGTCCGCGAGGGAGAGCTGACCGAACTGTACCGCGACAGCGACCTCTTCCGGTCGCTCCGGGACCCGGACGCGCTGGGCGGGAAGTGCGGCGCGTGCGAGTTCCGGCACGTCTGCGGCGGGAGTCGGTCGCGAGCGTACGCGCACACGGGCGATCCGACGGCGAGCGACCCGCTGTGCGCGTACGTTCCCGAGGGATACGAGGGTCCGATGCCGGCCGGCCGGGCGGACTGAGAGCGTCGTCGCCGGCGAGCGTGTCGGAGCGAGGATGTCGTCGACGTAGGCGACGGAGGTGGAGCGGCCTGGGGCGAGCAGTCGGCACAGGACGGTCGATGCCGTCGGACGCCTCCGACGCATCGGTCCGATTCCCCACGTCGGCGTGCCGAGCAACCGCGGCCCGACGCGGGGCGTCTCTCAGATCACACCGCGAGTGGTCCCGCGTTCCTATATAAATGCTCGCGGCGGCGACGTCAGCGACGAACCGTTCGAGGATTCGGGCGTCGCCCTGACTCGTTCCCGCCGCGCGCTCGCGAGCAGAAGCCGCCGGATGATCGACGTTCCAGCGTATGCCGCCAGGGGGCGATGTTTTAGCGACGCCGCCTGGTTCGAGGCGCCAATTCGCACGCGACCCGGGAGCGCATCTGTACGATTAAGTCGGTGGGGCGGTCGAGAAGGCGTATGGACGTCTTCAGCGCGGACACGCCGATCATCGGGATGGTTCACTTGCCGCCGCTTCCGGGGTCTCCCGGTTTCGAGGGAGACCGAGGCGATATTCGCGAGCGGCTACGCCGCGATGCGTCCGCTCTGGAATCGGGCGGTGTCGACGGGATAATGCTCGAGAACTTCGGCGACGCGCCCTTCTATCCGGACCGCGTGCCCCGGCACGTCGTCGCCGACATCGCGGCGCTCGCGGCCGCGCTTCGCGATCGGGTGTCGGTGCCTTTCGGCGTGAACGTCCTCAGGAACGACGTGCAGAGCGCGCTCGGAATCGCCGCCGCGACCGGCGGTTCGTTCGTCCGGGTGAACGTCCACACGGGCGCCCGTCTGACCGACCAGGGCCTCATCGAGGGCACGGCCCACGAGACGCTGCGACTCCGCGATCGACTCGACGCCGACGTCGCCGTTCTCGCCGACATCGACGTGAAGCACTCCGCGCCGCTGGCCGACCGCGCCTACGAGGAGGTGGTCGGCGAGCTCGTCGAACGCGGCGGTGCCGACGCGCTGGTCGTGAGCGGTGCCGGCACGGGAGAGACCGTCGACACGACCGTCCTCGAACGAGTGGTGGCGTCCCGCGACGCGCGCGGCCTCGACGCGCCGGTCCTGATCGGGAGCGGGGTGACGCCCGAGACGGCCCCCGAACTGCTCTCGCTCGCCGACGGCGCGATCGTCGGAACGGCGCTCAAGCGCGGGTCCGAGACGACGAACCCCGTCGACGAGGCGGCGGTCGAGCGTCTGGTCGAATCCGTCCCTCAGTGAGTCTCGACGAACGCCCGAACCTCCGATTCGGACGGGAGGTTGCCGCGTGCGCCCGTCGCAGTGCAGTTGAGCGCGGCCGCCGCAGCGGCGAACCGTCCCGCGTCCCTCGCCGAGTGGTCCTCGAGTATCCACGACCGGATCAGCCCCGCGGTGAAGGCGTCGCCGGCGCCCGTCGTGTCTTCCACGTCCACGTCGAAGGCCGGAACGTCGATCACCGCCTCACCGTCGAGGAGGAATGCTCCCTTGCTCCCCTGTGTGACCGCCGCACGTGAGACGTCTCGCCGAGCGAGCGCGGCGACGGTTGCCTCGGCCTCGGTGCCGAAATACGACCGCGCGGCGACCGCGCCGACCACGAACAGGTCGGCGACCGAGAGCACGCGGTCGATCGTCGCGGGCTTCGTCCCCCGCCCTTCGAGTTCCGAGAGCGGACCGGCGAGGTCGAAGACGAGCGTCGAGATCTCACCGCGCTCACGCGCGCGAACGAGCCTCGAGACCGCTTCGTCGGGAGCGTAGGCGCTTGTGAAGACCGCGCTGGCCTCACCCGCGTACTCGATGTCGCGGTCGTCGAGTCGGAGGTTCGGCACGCTCTGCCCACCGGCGACGATCATTCGCTCGCCGTCCGGCCCGCGCAGGATCAGCGTGTAGGACGACTCCTCGGGCCCGGAGCGAACCCGGGTGCAGTCGATCCCGCGTGCCCGGAGGTCGTCCTCGATCTCGGGAGCGGCCTCGGCACCGAGGCGGGTGACGATTCCCGTTTCGGTCCCGAACTCGGCGAGCCCCGAAGCGACGTTCGCCGCGACGCCGCCCACGTCGGTCGCGTGTTCGCGGACGAACGCACCGCCGTCCGGTTCCGGCAGGTTCGAGAGGGAGTAGACGTGGTCGACGACGGCACTTCCGACCGCGACGACGTCGGGCGACGACATTACGTCTACGCTGACGCCGGATCTCCTTGAACCTACAGAATGCGTCTCGACCGTCCGCCCGGGGAGTGGCGTGTGGCCGATCGGGACTCGCTGTCACCGGATCGTCGACGCCTCCGCTCGATCAGTCGTCGCTCAGCACGCCCTCAGCCACGGCCATATCGTCGACGGAGGGGTCGTCCTCGGAGCGCCGGAGGACGAACCGCTTTCTGACCAGGTCGGCGGCGTAGATCGCCGTCCCGACGATGATGAGCGTGTCACCGGGGAGCCGCGCCCAGAAGAGGTTCTGGACGATCGGCTGGTTGTAGAACGCCAGGCTCCGGCCCGCGGCGTACCCCTGCGTGAACACGGCTTCCAACTGGAGGAACCCGACCGGGAGGACGGAGACGAACACCATCAGCGCGAGGCCGACGTTCCAGCACCAGAACGCCGCGCGGAGCCAGGAGCCGTCCCAGCGCGCGGGGTCGATCGAGAGCTGGAGCATGTACGTCACCATCCCCAGCGCCAGGAAGCCGAACGCGCCGAACATCGCGGCGTGGGCGTGGCCGACGGTGAGGTAGGTCCCGTGCTCGTAGTAGTTGATGAGCGGGAGGTTGATGAAGAACCCGAGCACGCCGGCGCCGACGAAGTTCCAGACCCCGCTGGCGACGATGAACAGGAACGGGAGCCGGTAGGGGAACTCGTCGACGGTCATCGCGCTGTACTGACCCAGCGCCTCGTAGAGGATGAACACCAGCGGGATGAGCTCCAGCGTCGAGAAGACGCTCCCGATCGGCACCCACATGTCGGGCATCCCGATCCACCAGTAGTGGTGGGAGACGCCGATGACGCCGGTGCCCATCACGAGCAGCGCCTGCAGCATCACCGCCTTCTCCGCGCTGCGGCGCGACAGGAGGTTCATCGAGACGAGCGTCAGCCCGATGATGGCGACGATGAAGAACTCGAAGGCGCCCTCGACCCACATATGGACGACCCACCAGCGCCAGAACTCCGTGACGGCGATGTTCGTCGAGGGCGTGAAGAGGAACCCGGCGGTGAAGAGCAGCGCGATCGACCCGCCGGCGTAGAGGATCATATGCGCCAGCCCGTAGATCGGCTCGCGGTCGAGCAGCGGCTTCAGGCCCCGGACGGCCAGCACCGCCCAGATGAGGAACCCGAGGAGGATGCCGCCCTGCCAGACCTTGCCGACCTCCAGGTATTCGAGCCCCTCGTTGCCGAGCAGCCACCAGAGCTGATCGCCGATGTAGCCGTTCGACCCGAGCCAGATGCCGGCCAGACCGCCGACCACGACGACGACGATGGCGACCAGCAGACCGTTCACGTACGTCGACTGTCGCTTCGGTTCGTGGCCGGTCAGGAGCGGCGGGAGGAACAGCCCCGCGCCGAGCCACGTCGCCGCGATCCAGAGGATCCCGAGGTCGATGTGCCAGGTCTTCGCGATGGCGAACGGGAGCAGCTGCAGGATGTGCACGCCGAAGATCTCCTCGATCCCGAAGAAGCCGGCGCGTTCGATGTAGAAGTGCGCGAGCAGGCCGCCTAAGAGCACCTGCGCGAGGAACAGCCCCGCGGCGACCGGAACGAACCGGAGCGCGGCGCGCTGGCTCGGGAAGACGCTCACGTCGCCGGGCTCGGGGACCGAGAGTCCAGCAGCCTCCGGTTCGGGGAGTTCGACGGAGCGGTAGAGCCAGATGCCGGCCCCCGCGCCGGCGACGAGCAGCACCATCGCGATGACGCTCCAGGTCATCGCGGCGGGGGTGGCATCGTTACCCGCGCCGGGCTGATACGGCCAGTCGTTGGTGTAAGAGTGGGTACTCCCCGGCCGGTCGGTGTGTGAGAACCACGCGGTCCACATCGCGAAGTCCGCGAACTGGCGGGCGTCGGCCGCGGTGTCGATCATCCCCTCGCCCACCCCGCGCTCGTGGGAGCCCTCGTGGTACCGCTTTACGTACTCCTCGCGGACCTGCTCGTGGGCGTACAGCTCCGCTTCGGAGTAACGGATGTCGCCGCCCTCGTAGGACTGATCGAGGTCCTGCTGCACCACGTCGGCGATGGCCGCCTGACGCTCGGAGCTGAGGTCGGCGTAGGCGTCGCCGTAGCGCTCCTCCGCGTAGTAGTTCCGCATGTGTTGCACTTTCAACTCCAGGGCGTCGGCGGTGTAGTCCGCGCCGTAGTACGCGCCGTTACCCAGGATCGATCCGTGGTTCATCAGCCCGTTGCGCTGGAACGTGCGCTTGCCGTCGCGGATCTCCTCGCCCGTGACGACGACGTCGCCGTCGGGGCCGACCACCTGCTCGGGGATCGGTGGCGCCTCCTCGTAGGCGAACCACGCGCCCGTGCCCATCACAACGAGATTGAAGACGAACACCGCCGCGATCACTTTCGCGATCGTCTTGCGTCGTATCTGCATACACGGAGACGTTCGAGAGTACCCCAAACAAAAAGCGCGCCCGTTCCCGAAGCGGTCGAGACGGGGCGAACATATTCGGCCTCGTGGGCCGCCGGGTTCACACTCGCTCTCGAAGCCGCCACTCGGATGACGCCCGCCCGTCTTCACCGCCGAACGCCTACACCTCGTACCCCGCGTACTCCATCAACTGCGCGAAGATGTCCGTGTCCATCGCGTCCTCGTAGACGACGCCGCCGAGCATCCCGCCGGGGTAGAAGCCGCCGTTCATCACGTGGTTCACCTTGTGGCAGTGCAGCAGGTAGATGCCGGGTTCGGCGTCCGCCGTGAAGTCGATGGTGTGTCGCTCGGCGGGGGCGACGTTCGTGACGTCCATCTCGTGGCGCGCCGCCTCCGGAATCTGTCCCCCGTCTTTCTCCACGCGCTCGAAGCGGTGGTTGTGGATGTGGATCGGGTGGCTCATATAGCCGTTGTTGGCGAGGTGGAGCCGGACCCGCTCGCCCTCGCTGACGATGATCGGCGAGCCGTCCTCCGGGTGGAGCGTCCGCGGCGCGCTCTTGCCGTTGATCGTGAAGACGTCGGGGTTGCGGTTCCGCGGGTCGTAGCGCGCGTCTTCGCCGGCCATCTGCCGCGGGAGCCGGGAGTCCCAGTCCTTCAGCGTCATAAAGTACTCCCGGTCGGCGGGCTCGTAGCCCTCGGGATCGACTCTGAAGATCCCGTACATCCCCATCTCGATGTGTCGGTGGGTCTGGTAGTGGCAGTGATACAGGTGCGTGCCCGGCACGTTCGCGGGGATGGTGTAGGTGTGCGTCTCGCCGGGGTCGACTCTGATCCCCGTCGTCGTCGGGACGCCGTCGTCCTTCCAGGCCTTCCGGACGCCGTGGAAGTGGAGCGTGTGGGGCCGCTTCCCCTCCGTGTTGTCCAGGGTCACCTCCATGTCGTTGCCCTCGGTCGTGCGGAGGATCGGTCCCGGGACGCTCGGGTCGCCGTCGTCGGCCTGGAAGGCCCACACCTGCGGGAGTTCGACGGGGCCGCCCATCGACTCCAGCGGGTGCGCGGAGTGCCGCGCCGGCAGCGACTTCAGCGTCACCGACCCGCCCCGCTCGTCGACGTTGACGACCTCCGGCGGGCTGGTCGAGGGGAGCGATCCCTGCTGGGTCGCCGCGGTCTCCGCACCCTCTTCCAGCGCGGCCTCCGCCCGCTCGTTCGTCGGCGCGGTACAGCCGGCGAGTCCGAGAACGCCCGCTCCGCCGGTGGCGGCCAGGAACTCGCGGCGAGACATCGTCGAACCGGGTGCGCCTACGTAGTTGCTCATTACACTCGCCGCTGGGGGCGTGACGGTCGTATAAGGTCGACGCGGTTCCAGCGCTGTCGGAGAGAATCGAACATATTCGGGGGAGAGCGGAACCCCGGCGAACCGCTACGGTCACCGTGCGACGGAATCGAGCGAGCGCAGCGTTTAGAACGGTCCGTCGCCGAACGACGGATACGACGCCGGACCGTCGGGAGGAAGCTAACAGGACGAATGTCTTCGAATCCACTGTCTGACGCGCTGGAACCGGACTTCGACACCGTCTTCGGCGCACTGACGAGCGAGCAGTGCTGGGACGTCCTTCGAACCCTGGATCAGCCGAGGACGGCCGCGGAGATCGCCGGCGCCTGCGATCTCCCCCGGTCGACGGCGTACGCGAAACTCGAATCGATGGTCGAGGCGGGGCTGCTGCGGAAACAGGCCGGCGAGGACGCCGCCCGCTACGCGATCGACTTCGAGGAAGTGGTCGTGACGTGTCCGAACGGGGACCTCGAACTCGACGTCAAGCCACCCGCCCGGTCCGCGTCCGATCAGCTCTCGGAGCTGTGGGGCGAGGTCAGAGCCGAGACGAGCACCGATTAGAGGGGAGAGCGGCGTCGGCGTCGGGAGTCACTTCTCGCCGCGCTCTCTAAACCAGAGGAACGCACCGAAGAGTCCGGGGGAGGCGAGCGCGGCGGCGAAGACCCCGCCGAGGGCGAGACCGCCGGCGTTTCTCGCGCCCGCATCGCCGAACGGCGCGGCGATTCCGGCGCCCCCGCCGCCGCTTTCGCCGTCACCGCCGCCCGCGCCCCCGCCGCTCCCGTCGACGACGACGGCGCCCTTCATCCCGAGAGTCTCGTGCGGCACGCACGAGTACGTGTAGGTGCCCTCGCTCTCGAACGTGTGCTCGAACGTGTAGTCGGTCGACTCGACGAGGTCGGACTCGAAGTTCCCCTCGGTGTGGACGACGTTGTGCGACCCGCCCTTGCCGTTCCACTCCCAGGTGACGGTCGTCCCCGGCGAGACCCGGATCGCCGCGGGCCCGAAGCCGAACGCGCCCTGGTTGGCCTCGACGCCGACCTCCACGGTCACCGCGTCGCTGCCGGTCCGGTCGACGACGCCGTCGTAGTTCGAGGTGTCCTCCAGCCAGGCGTCGACGTCGCCGGCGGACTGCGCCTGCGCGCCCGAGGCGGCGGTGCCGAGCGTCGCGCCGGCGGCGGCGACGCCCCCGAGGGCCCGGAGCGCCGCTCGGCGGGAGACCGGACGGTCGACGCCGTGCTCGGTCGTGTTAGCGTCACCGGAGGCTCGTTCCGCCACTCCAGCGTCGCTGACGGATCGTTGGGCCGCCTCGTCGTCGCTGACGGTCTGCCCGGCAGCGTCGTTCTCACTGACGTGCCGGTCGGTCGGATCGGCGTCCGTAGCGGTCATAGTACAGTCGGAGGGACGACCCCGCCGAAGAAAACGGACCCCGGCGGTTCCCGAGACGGTGCGTCGGGACGAACATATTCGCCCGTACTTATGTTCCTCCGCTCGAAAAACGTCACATCAACGATGCCCCGAGCG
Source organism: Halobellus limi (assembly GCF_004799685.1). Taxonomy (NCBI): domain Archaea; kingdom Methanobacteriati; phylum Methanobacteriota; class Halobacteria; order Halobacteriales; family Haloferacaceae; genus Halobellus; species Halobellus limi. The sequence continues at coordinate 290,318 of NZ_CP031312.1, read as the reverse complement.
ACGCTCTCTCTTCAGATTCCCGAACAGGTGTGGGTCTCGGCGCTCTCGAAGCAGTACCCCGACGCCGAGTTCACCGTGCTCGCGGCGATGCCCGCCGACGAGACCGGCGTCGGCCTCGTCGAGATCACCGCCGACGACATCGAACCGATCGTGACGACGATCGACGGCTACGACACCGTCGTCTCCGTGACGATCCTCGAAGCGCAGGCCGACCGCGCGCTGGTGCAGTTCGAGACCACGGAACCGCTCCTGATCCGCTCGCTGAGCGAGGCGGGGATCCCGCTGGAACTCCCGATCACCATCGTCGACGGCGAGGTGACGCTCGAACTGACCGCGCCCCGTGAGAAGCTCTCGGAGCTGGGGGAGCTCTTAGAGCAGTTCGGAATCCCGTTCGACCTGCTGTCGATCACCCAGTCGATCGACACCCAGTCGCTCCTGACCGACGAGCAGTACGAACTCCTCGAGACGGCGATCGACCGCGGCTACTACGACACGCCGCGGACCTGTACGCTCACCGAACTGGCCGACGCCGTCGGCCTCGCGAAGTCGACCACGAGCGAGAAGCTCCACCGCGCCGAGGGGAAGGTGATAAAGGAGTTCGCCACGGGCGAAGACGGCAGCCTCGAGTGAGGACGGGCCGGCGCCGGATCGATCGACGCGGCCGACCCCCGTGGCGTTTTTGCTACCGCGCAACCGCCCCGAACACCTTCGGCAGGATAGCCAGGGTGACCCGCCGTGTAACGACGGCTACGATGACGAGAGGACTCGGCACCGCGCCGGAGGGAGGGAGAGACAGATGAGCGTCACGATGACCGCCGTCGCGCTGAAGACGATCACGCTCCTCCTGGGCGGGTCGATCACCTTCTACTCGCTCCGGGCGTACAGACGGACGCGCTCGTCGGCCCTCCGCGCGCTGACGGTCGGGTTCGGGACGGTCACGGTCGGGGCGCTGGTCGCCGGCGTCGTCGATCAGTTCTCGCCGCTGGATCCGAGCGTCGCGCTCGTCGTCGAGAGCCTGTTCACGACGATCGGGTTCGCGGTGATCCTCTACTCGCTGTACGTTGAGTAGGGGGTCATAATGCTTACTCTCACTTTGTACCGCCGAGCGCCACCCCTGTTTACGGCGCTCGGCGGGAAGAGACGGAGAGGAATCAGTATGAGAACTCTCCGTGACCCCGATCGAGGGGCGTAGGGGTCGCCCGACTACTCCCCGCCGTCGTCGGTACCGGCGGGGTCGTCCACGGGGCTCGCAGCACCGCTCCCGGTACCGCCGTTGCCAGTATAGTCGTCTTCGGCGTCGCCAGCGGGGTCGTTTCTGCCATTTCCAGCGGGGTCGTTTCCGCCGTTCCCAGCGGGGTCGGGACCACCGCCGCCGACGTGCTCGGTGCCGCCGTCGACGAGCGCCGTCTGCCGAGTGTCCGCGAACCACTGCCACTCGTTCGTCAGCAGGCCGTCTCTCGCGAGGTTCCAGGGGTCCCCGTCGTCGATCTCGGCCCCTTCGAGCCACGAGGAGACCAGGTTCCAGACGAAGATCAGTTGCCCGACCGCGAGGACGAACACGCCGAGCGTCGCGAGCCGGTGGAGGTCCGCGAAGTACGCGACCGGCCCCACGGTGAGGTCGTAGCCGGCGTAGCGGCGGGGCATCCCGCCGTAGCCCAGGAAGATCATCGGGAAGAAGGTGAGGTTGGTCCCGACCATCGACAGCCAGAAGTGCCACTTGCCGAGCGTCCGCTGGTACATCCGACCGGTGTACAGCGGGAACCAGTAGTAGATCCCGGCGAAGACCGCGAACGCGATGCCGCCCATGATGACGTAGTGGAAGTGCGCGATGACGTGGTAGGTGTCGTGCAGCACCAGATCGATCGGGATCGCCGCCTCGAAGACGCCGGTGACGCCGCCGATGATGAAGTTCGCGATGAACCCGACGCAGAAGAGCATCGGCGTCGTGAGCCGGACGCGACCGCCCCACATCGTCGTGATCCAGTTGAACGTCTTCACCGCGCTCGGTATCGCGATCGCGATCGAGACGGCCATGAACGAGGCGCGCAGGCGCGGGTCCATCCCCGTCGCGAACATGTGGTGCGCCCAGACGCCGAAGGAGAGCACGCCGAGTGCGAGCGTCGAGTAGACGACGAACTTGAATCCGAAGAGCCGACGCCCCGAGAACCGCGGGATGATGTAGCTGATGAGCCCCATCGGCGGCAACACGAGGATGTACACCTCGGGGTGGCCGAAGAACCAGAAGAGGTGCTGCCACAGCATCGCGCCGCTCTCGCCCGTGAAGAACGTCGTCCCGAAGTTGCGGTCGAAGAGCAGCATCACGATCGCGCTGCCCAGGAGCGGGAACGCGAACAGGATCTGTCCGGACTGGACGAGGACGGTCCACGAGAAGATGTCGAGGTTCGCCCACGAGACGTCCTCGCCGCGTTCTGTGAAGATTGTCGCGACGAAGTTGATCGCCCCCATCGTCGCGGAGACGCCCGTGAGGTGCAGCCCCAGGAGCATCAGGTCGATCCCGGGGTTGGCCTGCTGGATCGAAAGCGGCGCGTACATCGTCCAGGCGGTCTGTGCGCCCTCGACGCCGACGCCGAGCGGTTGGAGGATCACCCCGGCCCAGATCAGAAGCGCCCCGGGCGGGAGCAGCCAGAACGCGATGGCGTTGATCCGCGGGAACGCCATGTCGTCAGCGCCGATGAGAAGCGGGATGAGGTAGTTCGAGAAGGCCGCGAGGACCGGCGTTCCGAACAGGAACAGCATCGTGATTCCGTGGGTGGTCATAAGCGCGTTGTAGGTCGTGGCGCTGACCAGGTCGACCGGCGGCGTCAGGAGTTCGGTCCGCATGATGACGACCGCGATGCCGCCCCACGCGAACGACAGGACGGCGAAGGCCCCGTACATCAGCCCGATGTCCTTGTGGTCGACGGTCGTCAGCCACCTGAGGAGTCCGCCGGGCTTCTCCTCGTGTCCCGTTCCGGTTCCGGTCTCGCCGGCGCCCCCGCCAGCGGGCGCGTACGACCGCCAGGATTCGAGCCGAGCGATCCAGGCGGCGACGACGAGCAAGAACAGTCCCATTACGACAGTCAGCGCGAGTTGACCCGTCCCGATCGGCATATGGGCCATCTACTGCAGAGCGGGGTATCGTCCTTACCGGGAACATATTCGATCCGGTCGGAGTCACGTCACTGCCCGCCCCGATTGCCGCAACGAGCGCGGATCCGGATCGGGAGGTTCGAGAGCCAGGCGACCGGTCGCTCGCTGCGGCTCTCCGGGACGCGCACGACGTCCCAGCCCAGTTCCGAGCGGCCGTGTTCGTCGACCACGTGGCGACTCATCGCGGCCGAGTGGTCCGTCCGCGCTCCGCAGCGGCGACAGCGAAATCGCATCGGCCGAGCTAGCGGGCGTTCGATAGGGAGCGTTCGGGCGAACATATTCGTCCGAAAAGGTTCATCCGGCGGGCGGGGACGAGAGGACGTATGGCAGCCACGAAACTCGATCTCAGAGAGGTACCCCCGGCGGACCGACACCCGAAGATCCACGACGCCTTCGACTCCCTCGACAGCGGCGAGACGCTCGAACTCGTCAACGACCACGAACCGAAGCCGCTCTTCTACGAGCTGCGGGCGGAGGTCCCGGAGTTCGACGCGGAGGCCTACGAGGTCGAACAGCGCGGCCCCGCCGAGTTCGTCGCGCGCCTGCCGAAGAAATAGGACGAACCGATGACGAACATCTCCGTGACGGAGGTCCTCGACGAGGACGCCGAGACGGTCAGAGAGCGGATGCACGACGTCGAGGCCTTCGTGCGCGCCTCGGGGTTCGACGGGGTGCGACGCGACGGCGACGTCGTCGAGGTCGCGAACGAGGTCGGCCCGGTCACCATCGAACTGGTCTTCGAGCTGTACGAGGAACCCGACGCCGAACTGGCGTACCGACAGCGGGAGGGGCTCTTCGAGGAGATGGTGACCACCTACACCGTGCGGGCCGAAAACGGGGAGACGGCCGGCGACGACGCCACGGCCGTCGAGGCGCTGACCGATTTCTCACTCGACGTCGCCGTCGTCGGCTCGTTTCTGGACGCGACGGTGATCACGCGACAGCGGCGCCGGGAGCTGAACGCCCAACTGGCGTACCTCGAATCCGGGGAGGTCTGACACGGGCGGTCGTCGTCGCTTTCGACGGTCGCGGCGTCGGGCTTCCCCAACGACCGCGACGCCGCGGAACCGATCACCGGTACGACGGGCCGATCGATCGAGAAGGCCCCGGGTCGTTCGACGAGGGCCCGAACTTCTGAACGACAGTGAACGCGATCACCGCGGTCGCGCGCACGGGACCAAATATATCGACAGCCGGTTCTACGCTCGTTACCGCGGCGTACAGTATCTCTTATGAAGTGCGAGATGCGGCGCGTGGAACCGCGGGACCCGAGAGAGTACTATAAAATAGATAGGATATATATTAATCTGATAGCTTCGACCGGACGGTGTCGATCGCCCTCGACAGCGCCTCCAGAACCCGCTCGCGGTCGTCGGTGACCAGGTCTTCGGAGGGACTCGCGACGGAGAGCGATCCGAAGACGTCCCCGTCCACGACCACGGGCATCCCGACGGCGTAGATGCCGGAGATGTCCTCGCCCCGGTTGATCGCGTAGCCGCGGGAGCGGACGTACTCCAGTTCCGTCCGCAGGTCGGCGGCGGCGTACCGCTCGTCCGCGTCGTCGGCGTCGAGGATCGCCGCCACGCGCTCTTCGGGGAGGTGAGCGAGGATCGCCTTCCCCGCGGCGGTCTGGGTGATCGACGACCAGTCGCCGACGAGCAAGTCGGGGTTGTGCGTCGGGTTCGCCCCCGCGCCGTCGACGAACATCAACCGGCCGCGTTCCTCGATGGCGCACCAGGCCGTCTTCCCCGTCCGTTCCGCGAGCGTCTTCAGCGCGCCTCTGGACGCCAGGTAGAACGGTCGTCGGGATTTCACCGTCGTCCCGATGTGGAACCACTGATGCGAGAGGCGGTAGCGCCCGTCCTCGTTGATCGCGTAGCCGTGTGCCGCCAGCGTCTGGAGGTGGCGGTGTGCGGTGCTCTTCGTGAGGCCGAGGCGGTCCGCGACTTCGGTGACTCCGACGGGTCCCGTCTCGGCCATCGCCTCGACGATCCGAAAGAGCGTTTCGTCGGCGCCGACGAGATTACCGGTCATACTCCAGAGACGCGAGGGCGGGCGATAAATCTGCGGTCCGAGTCGGAGCGGGAACACACCGCCCCGCGGTTGGGACTACTTCAGACCGCCGACGTACACGACGCCGTCCTCGACGACGACCTCGTACGTCGGCAGCGAGAGGTCCCCGTTGCCGAGGTGGTCGCCGGTCTCGATGTCGTAGGACCACCCGTGCCAGGGGCAGGAGACGACGCACTCCTCGTCCGTGTACGTCCGCTCGACGCGCTTGCCCGGCTCTTTGAACTCCCCGAGAAGCTTCCGGTGGGTCTTGCCCTCACAGACCGGGCCGCCGTCGTGGAGGCAGTAGTTCTGCAGCGCGTAGTACTCGCCTTCGACCTGCAGGACGCCGACCTCCGTGCCGTTCACCTCCACGAACTCGCGGTCCCCGTCCTCGAACGCGTCTGCGGGTTTCACCTCGACGAGTCCGTCGCTCATAGCCCGAACACCTCGGCGGCGTTCTCAGAGAGGATGCCGCGCTTCTCCTCCTCGGAGAGGAACGGCAGGTCGATGACCGTCGTGGGGCGGTCGTAGTCCCAGTGCGGGTAGTCGGAGGCGTACATCAGTTGCTCCGGCCCGACCATATCCACGCACTTCTCTAAGAACTCCGGGTCGGCGGAGACTTCGAGCGGTTGGGTCCCGTAGTAGAAGTCGGTGATGTACTCGCCGGGTTCTTTCTCCAAGAGCGGGGCCTCCTCGGGGCGCTTGAGGTACTCCTCGTCGAGGCGCGTGATGAGCGAGGGGAGGTACGTCACGCCGGACTCCATGAACGCCACGTCGAGGTCGGGGAACTTCTCGGGGACGCCCTGGACGACGAGGCTGACGATCTGGGACATGTTCGATTCCAGGAAGCCGAGAGTGTGCGTCTCCAGCATCTCCTGGTACCCGCCGCGGACGTACTCGTCGAGTCCGGCACCGCCGGTGTGGAACACGGCCGGCAGCCCCATGTCCTCGCAGCGTTCGTAGAGCGGATCGTACTTCCGGTTCCCGAGCGGCGGCGTGGCCCCGGCGGTGACGAAACACGCCCCGGCGTACGCCTCGGATCCCTCGATGTGGTCGAGGATCTCGAGCGACGCGTCGATGTCGGCGTACGGAATCGGGGCCAGCCCGTAGATGCCGTCGTCGGGGTCGAGCACCTCCTCGCTCATGTACTCGACGTAGGCCTTCGCGAAGGCCGACTGCCGGGTGTCGTCCGCCGTCGTGCCGGCACCGGCGAGGATCAGATGCGAGATGAGAAGCGTCTCGTCGACGCCGATGGAGGACATCCCCTCTCGGATCCGCTCGGGCGTCTCCGGTGAGTCGGGGTACGAGGAGTGCTCGCGCGTGATCTTGCCGTGCGCCTGCCGGTCGCCGGTCGAGAAGGGGAAGAACGAGCTGAGGTTCTGTTTGGCCCCCTTCTCGTCGAAGTTGCTCCCCTCGAACTTGGTCTTCCAGGGTTCGTCCATGTACTCCGCGACGTCGGTGAACGACTCCATATAGTGGCAGTCGCAGTCGATGACGTGATACGAGTCGAGATCGTCCGCTCTCCGCGACTCCGTGTCGGGCTGTGACATACGTCGAGGACGGAGTAGTGATACAAAAAGATTTTGTTTTATTTGCCGGCAGAGGATCGGGTGACGGCGAGAGCGATAAGTCCCAATAAGAGTGATGCAAGGGATTCAGACACTCGTTTTGACCGTAGGTACCGTATCGTATTCTTCCAATCGCTGGTGAACTAGATTGTCTCAAATAGCGGGACGTATGTCGCTGTCGTAACTGTCTGTCCGTGTCGAATTTGTGAGGATATTCCGTCGAACGTGAGAGATTCGCGCCCTCGATCGCGAAACTGGGATCCACGGGCGTGGACCGTCGGATGCGGAGATCACACGGAGAGAGTTCGTCCCGCTATTCGGGACAGAGTTCGCGACAGGTGTGCGGCCCTTAAAATAACACACGTACTTTTGTTATTTTGAGAGCGCCTCCGATTCCGAGCAGCGAGAACTGATCAAATTCTAATAGTACGTCGCATATACCAGATTTTTTATTTTTATTGGAGGGCAGAAGGCCGTCGGAGGCTGGAGGTCGTGTTTCGGCGGCGCCCCGGATATGGGCAGGCCGGCGAGCGAGATCGCGGCAGGAGAGGTGGGAGCGATAGATCCGGCGGCAGAGGGAACAGCAGGCGTCGGGGCGAACATATTCGCAGTGTCGGTTACCCGGCGGGGGAACGAATGCCGGCGTATGACGACAGAAACGACAACGGACGCTGTAACGGACATCGACGGGGAGGCACACGACCTCGACGCGGCGCCGGTGACCGACCGCGTCCACGACAACTCGTGGTCTGCGAACCTGGAGGGTCCCGAACACGCCGAGAGCCGGAGCCTCGTCGTCGAACAGGCCGTCTCGGCCGTCGAACACACCGCGTCGGGGAACCACGTGAACCTCGTCACGCACGGCGATCACGGCCACCCGGAGACGTACCTCTACGACGCGCTCGACGACGCGTACGGCGACGACGTCGAGTGGGAGTACGTCGATCGGTGCGGGTGCGGCGGCCACGTCGTTCGCGTGCGGACCTGAGTCGAGACGCCACCGAGATGGCGTTCCACCCGAACGTATTCGGCACGCACGCTACCGACCTCCGGAACCGAACGTGAGGTATGGTCGGCATCCCATCACCGTTCGGCGACGACGAGGGGCTCTTCGACGAGCGCGACGCGTTCGTCCCCGAACACCTGCCCGAGCCGGGACCGTTCCTGGCCGATGCGTCGCTGCTGACCGGCGACGACCACGTCGCCGTGCACGGCGTGGCCCGAGAGGTGTTCGAAGAGCGGGGCGTCTACGACATGACCTTCGGCTACAACCTCGCGCGGTTGAACGCCGACACGCGACACCCGAACGCGGGCTACCGGTACGCCGAGGAACGCGAGGCGAACGCGTTGCGAGCGGAGTTCACGCCGACGACGCCGTTCTGTCCGCAGAGCCACACGCTCACGGTCGGCTCCTTCCGCGCGTGGAACGGCCTCGAGGAGCGACACGGGTACGATCTGGTCCGAGTCCGGGTGCATCCGATGCACCACGAGTCCGAGGCCATCAATCGGCAGCTGGCCGAGTTGGAGGAGACCTATCGAGAGACGGGGTCGGTCCCGGACCGCGACGGAGACGGGGGCTCGCTGTCCGGGCCGGATCGAACCGGGAGCGACGAGGTCGAGCGGAGTGAGAAGGGGTCCGGAATCGACGCCCCGTTCTGACGCGACCCATCGCTACAGTGGTTCTGCGGACCACGGCGAGAGGGCGTCGTCTCCGGGCGATGGACCGTACCGACGTCGGTCCAGCGGGACGCCCGTCGGATATCAGTCGTGTAAAACGTTGTGGCGGCTGTCGATTCGAACTCTTTTTGACTGACCAGCCAGTCAGTTATCGTAACCACGCACTCGATGACTGACGCACCAACCGAAATCCTCCACGCGACGCAGCGCGCGCTCTGCGAACACGGCTACGCGGACCTGACGATGCAGGACATCGCCGACGAGACGGAATTGAGCAAGGCCTCCATCCACTATCACTACGACTGCAAACACGACCTGCTGTTGGCGTTCCTGGATCACCTCTACGAGCGGTTCGAAGAGCGGATCGACGATCCCGACGGCGAGACGCCCGCCGAACGGCTCTGTGCACTCGTCGATTCGCTCGTGACGGGGCGCTCGGACGCGCCGGCGTTCCAGACGGCGCTGCTGGAAATCAAGGCGCAGTCGCCCTACGACGAGGCGTTCCGCGAGCGACTCCAGCGGTTCGACGACGCCTACGTCGAAGCGGTACGAGAGATCGTCGCGGAGGGCGTCGCCGACGGATCGTTCCGTGAAGACGTCGATCCCGGCGTCGTGGCGTCGTTTCTCGCGACGTTCCTCAACGGGGTCCAGACGCGCCACGTCGGCGTCGGACACCCGCTGGACGAATCGGCGGAGGCGGTCCACACGTACATCGACGAGACGCTCTTGACCGAGGCGAGCGAGCGTCCCGCCGGTGGATCGAACGGCGGTATGGAGATCGGAGGAACCTCCGAATGAGCCTCCTCGATCGGATCGGATCGGCGTTCAAGGGACCGGAAGAGCTGAACCTGACGAGCGGCGGGATCGGCAGACCGCTCTTTTATCTCTCGCTGCCCATCGTCATCACGAACCTCCTCCAGACGGCGTACAACCTCGCCGACACGTTCTGGCTCGGGCAGTTCAGCACCGAGGCGCTGGCGGCGATCAGTTTCGCGTTCCCGATGGTCTTCCTGCTGATCTCGCTCGGGATGGGTCTCTCCGTCGCCGGGAGCGTCCTCGTCGCCCAGCACATCGGGGCCGACGAGGAAGAGGAGGCCGAGTACGCCGCCTCCCAGACGGTCGCCTTCTCGATCATCGGCTCGATTCTTCTGGGTGCGTTCGGGTACGTCGCCGTCGGTCCCTTCATCCGATTCCTGGGCGCATCGCCCGCGGTGCACCCGCTCGCGACGGGCTACATGCAGGTGATCTCCGCCGGGATGCCGTTCATGTTCGGCTTCTTCGTCTTCATCGCGCTGATGCGCGGCTACGGCGACACCGTCACGCCGATGCTCGTGATGTTCGGGTCGGTGGTGCTGAACATCGCGATCGACCCGATTCTCATCTTCGGGTTCGACGGCAACCCGCTGTTCGGGATGCTCGGGATGCGCGGCCTCGAAGCGTCGCTGCTGGCGTCGACCGGATACACGGGGTCCGGGATCACCGGCGCGGCCATCGCGACGGTGTTCTCCCGCGCGCTCGCGTTCGTCGTCGGCATCGCGGTGATGCTGGAGGGCGTCCGCGGCGTGATGATCCACCCGAGTCAGATGCGGCCGGACCTCTCGTACCTCCGCAAGTTGCTCGACATCGGCCTGCCCGCGTCGGTGGAGGTGACCGGCCGGTCGCTCTCGGTGAACCTGCTGCTGCTCGTGGTGGGGATGTTTCCGACCACGGTCGTCGCCGCGTTCGGTATCGGCGTTCGGGTCTTCTCCGTCATCTTCCTCCCGGCCATCGCGGTCGCGCGGGGCGTCGAGACGATGACGGGACAGAACATCGGCGCGGAGAAGCCCGACCGCGCGGGGACGGCGGCGGACTTCGCCGCGAAGACGATGTTCGTCGTCCTCACGGTGCTCGGTGGGATCGCCCTGCTCGCCGCGGAGCCGATTGTGGCCGTATTCACGAACGATCCCGAGGTCGTACGCCAGGGGAGCAACTTCCTGCGCTGGGTCGCCCCGAGTTTCGGTTTCATCGGCGTGATGCGCGCCTACACGGGGAGTTTCCGCGGGGCGGGAAAGACGCTCACCGCCGCCGTTATCTCGGTGATCATGCTGGGGCTCATCCGCATCCCCGTCGCCTACTTCGCCTCGCTCAGTTGGGGCTCCGACGGAATCTGGCTGGCGTTTCCCATCTCCAACGTCGCCGGCGCGGTCATCGCGTTCGCGTGGTACCGCCGGGGATCCTGGCGGACCGGGTCGGTTCGGCGACCGACGCCCGCGGACGACTGAGACGGCCCCGTACGTCGGTTTCCTCCCGAGAGGTCACAGCCCACGAAAACGCGTGTCCGCAAAGCGTAGTTCCGGATAGAGAGTGTCGCCACCGCGTTCGCACGTCGCGAGCGACGCGCGCCGATCGACGACGCGGGCCCGGCGTGCGCTCGGCTCGAAAGGGTCGACGGCGTTCGCGTCGAGAGCCTACAGCGTGTCATCGTCGAGTCCGCCCGGATCGGACGCGGTGTCGAAGAGGTTGTTCTCTGCGCCGTCCATAAAGTCGTCCCCGGGTTCGCTGTCGTCGACGACTTCGACGTTATAGGCATCGATACCCATACTCAACAGTTCCTCGACGGCCTGTTCCTCGGTCACGAACTCCTCGTCGACCAGCTGTTCGAACTCGCTCAGCAGTTCGTCCGGGAGCGTCACTTCGACGATTGGCATTGGAACCCCCTTCGTCCTCAGGGTACTTGAGTGGCAGGCTTCCGAGGGGGGCGCGTCACCGCTGCCAGAACGACGGAGAGAGGATGACCAGCACCGAGAGCACCTCCAGGCGCCCGATCCACATCAGGAAGATCATATACAGTTTCGCGGCGTCGGAGAACGGGAGGAAACTGTCCATCGGCCCCACGACGCCGTAGCCGGGCCCGACGTTTCCCAGAGTGGCGATGGCGACGCTCATCGCCTCGAGTCCCGAGAGCGTGACCGCAGGCGTCCGGAAGCTATCGAGATACAGGAGGATCGTCGAGAGCACGAACAGCGTGACGAACAGTCCCACGAACACGAAGACGTCGAGGATCGTGTCCTCTTCGACGATCTCCTGTTTCAGTCGGATCGGCCGGACAGCGTCGGGGTGGACGGACGTGAACAGCGAGCGGCCGATGGCCTTCTGGACGAGCACCCAGCGGATGATCTTGATAGAGCCGGCGGCCGAGCCGGCCGACCCACCGAGGAAGTACGCGAACAGGAGGATCGTCTGCGCGGACGCGTCCCAGGCGTTGACGTCCATACTCGCGTACCCCGTCGTCGTCACGATGGCGATCACCTGAAACAGTCCCTGCCGGAGGGCGTCCTCGAAGTTCCCCGGTATGAGTCCGACGTTCGCCGGCGTCTCGGCCAGTCCGACGCCGGAGAAGAGTACCGCGGAGATGACGGCTCCGAACCCGGCGATCGCGAGCACGTATCCGCGGACCTCGCTGTTGTCTGTGAGCCGCCGGGGGTCCCCCTTGAGAACGTGCCAGAACAGCGCGAAGTTCGTCCCCGCGATCAGCATGAACGGCATCACCGCCCACTGCACGACCGGTTTGAACGCTTCGACGCTTCTGGCCTGCGGGGAGAAACCGCCGGTGGGCAAGGTGGTGAGCGCGTGTGCGACGGCGTTGTAGAGGTCCATGTTCGGCGCCAGATTGGCCAGGTGAAGCCCGTAGTAGACGAGCGCGGCGAGGACGGTGAAGCCAGCGTAGATCCCCCACAAGGCGCGGGCGGTCTCCTGAATGCGCGGCGTCAGCTTCTCGATCGAGAGTCCCGGAGCCTCCTGGTTCATGATCTGTGCGCCGCCGACCGAGAGCTCCGGCAGGATCGCGACCATCAACACGAGGATTCCCATTCCGCCGAGCCACTGGGTGAGCTGCCGCCACATCAGCATCGCGTGGCCGTGGCGTTCGACCGAGATCTCCCCGAGGACCGTCGCTCCGGTCGTCGTGAACCCGCTCATACTCTCGAAGAGCGCGTTTATCGGAGTGGCGACGGTTCCGGTCCCTGCGAAGAGATACGGGACCGTGCCGGCAAGCGGCACGAGGAGCCACGCGAGACTCACCAAGAGAAACGCCTCGCGGTTGCCGAGGTCGTTGCGCTGATCGAGTCGTTCGAGAAGCGCCCCGAAACCGATCATCACGACACTCGTCGCCACGAAAGGGAGCGGGTCCTCGCCGTAGTACAGCGCGAGCACGAGCGGGAACAGCGGCGTCACGCCGAGGTATTTGAGTACCGTCCCGACGTAGGCGATGCTTACCCTGTAATCGACGTACGTTTCCGGCGTTCGAACCATCGAGTGACTGTAAGACTCAGGGGAAGATACATTGACGTTTCGGCATCACACGACAGACCCACTTCCGAGGCCCCAGTGGCTATACGTGCTCGGCTGTTCCCGTCGGGTATGCTCCGTCAGGCCCGGGAGTTCGGCCCCGTGTTTTTGATTCCCCTCGCGTGGATCGTCGTGATCGCCACCCACCTCGACCTGATCGCTGACGCCACCCTCTTTATCGCGCACGTCGCGATGTCGGTCCTGCTGGCGGTGTTCGTCGTGACCGGGCGGGCGGAGATGCGCACCGGGACGCTCCGCGTGTGGTGGCGGATTATCGCTGTCGGGTTCGTCGTGACCCTGCTGGGTGCTGCAGGCTTCCGGACCGGGACCGTCGGGACGCCGCTACAGGCACTCGCGCTCTTCGGCTGGATGGCGCTTCCGGCGGTCGGCTTCGTCGACGTCGCCCGCCGGAAAACGGAGCCGGCCGGGGTGTACGTCGGGTGCGCGGTCACGTCGCTCCTCGGCGCGGTCGTGTACGCCGGTAGCGTTCTCGTCGGTGCGTCGTGGGTACCGGTCGTCGGCCTCGCCCTCGTGGGCCTGGGACAGACGGTGGCGATCGCCGACGCCGCGTTTCGATACTGACCACGCGTCTCAGCTCTCGATGCGACGAAATCGTGTCACGTTCGTTCGCGGCGCCCCCGGTCGGAACCCGGACGGAGCTCCGCGCCGAGCGACCGACAGACACCACAACCATCAGAAATGGAGATATTGTAGTTAGTAAATATGTTCTGCGGTCACGCGGCACTCCCCAGAGAGACACCCGGGGGTCGCTCCCTGACGAATTGATATCTTTAACAGGGCACGCACGAATTGCGACGTATGACCGAGGATTCCGATCCGACCCGTTCGAAGGTCGGACGACTCATCGAGACCAACGGGCTGTCGGACGTGGGGCAGGAGCTCGAAGACCGGTGGCTCGGTAACGGCTACGAGAGCCAGAGCCTCCGCTCTCTCGCGGACTGGTTCAACGAACGGTTGCTCGCCGCGAAACTGCAAGACGCGGGCGAGAACCCGATCGACGGCGAGGTCGCGAACCTCTATCGGTTGCTCACGGACGACGACGTCACGGCCGGGATGCGCGTCGACGCGGAGGCGACGCTCGAACAGCGCGGCGTCGACCTCGAGAACCTCCGGTCGGAGTTCGTCTCCCACCAGGCGGTGTACACGTACCTCACGGAGTTCAGAGACGTCTCGAAAGGCCGCTCGTCGGGCGATCGGATAGAGAGCGTCCGGACCACGATCCAGCGGCTCCAGAGCCGGCTCATCGCGGTGATCGAGAACAACCTGGGACAGTTGCGAGACGGCGGGAAACTCGTACTCGGGGAGTTCAACGTGCTGGTGGACGTCCAGGTGCTCTGTGAGGACTGCGGGGCCAGCTACCCGGTCACGGAACTGCTCGACCGCGGCGGGTGTGACTGCCAGTCGGCGAACGAGGTCGATGGGAGCTGAGGACGGGGTGGACCCCGTGCAGAACGCCTCTCGTCGATAGCTCTGTCCGGTCGCGCGACCGCCCGGGATCGAGAGCGGACGGACGACCGCAATCGAGAGCGGGGACTGACGACCGTGGCCGTGACGGTGCACGCGACCCGAGTGCTCGTCGGCGAGGTGGAATTCACAGACTGATCCGAGAGTATCGAGTCCGTATCGGAAGACGAAGCGCGGGCGAGCCCCCCACTTTGGAATCAGTCTTCCGTCGGGGCCTGATCGAGTCGATCGCTACGTCCGCATCTCATATCCTATTACAAAGCTACTCGCGTCATAGCTCGGTCCGTCGGACGAGGCGCCGTGGCGTTTTGATCCGACAGTCTCGAATCAATTTCGCGGGCTGTTCTCTACCGTCCATTCGGCGGAGGAGGACGAACGAGTCTCCCGATCCACGAAAACGGTCTCAAAACGCGTTTTCACCGGCGCTCGAACGTCGGTGTGAGTCGATTCGCTCCCACGGTCGAAACCGAACCGAAAAAACCACCGTGATCCGTCGGGAGCTGCGTCCGACTTCTTCGGATAGTGATGGCGGCTGCTCCCGGTGTCGCTTCCGTGGAGCAGTCCTCACAAAGCGGTCCTCACAAGAGAAAGCGTAATATAGGTGGATTCCTTCCCCCTGGGTATGACAGACACCAGCGCGGAGGAATCGTCGCTTCACAGGGTCGCTTCCGTCGGAGAGATCGAAGCGGGGGAGTCCTCCGTCGTCGACGTCGACGGCGAGCAGGTCGCCCTGTTTCGCATAGACGACGAGTACTTCGCGCTCAGTAACGTCTGCCCACACCAGGGCGGCCCGCTGGGGCAGGGCCGAGTCGAGGACGAGTGCGTGTACTGCCCCTGGCACGGGTGGCAGTTCGACGTCGAGTCCGGCGAGCACGTCCAGGGTGACGACACCGTACCGACCTACGACGTCGTCGTCGAGGACGGGGAGATCCACGTCCGGGCGTGAGCGGGTTTTGACACGATAAATCGGGATTGTTAAGTCGCGATACTCCGATAGGATCGCTATGGATCACGCGGTGATTGACGGCGAGTGGCACAGTGCGGAGTCCGGAGCCGACATCCGAGAGTACATCTCGGACGACGAGATGCGCGAGAACGAGAAGGCGGGCTACCTCGCGGGCCCCGAGGAGTGGGGTCCGATCCAGTGGGACGGCTGGGACCGAAGCGCCGGCGGTCGGACCGAGATAAACATCCACTCGCCGGACATCACCGACGCGGAGGACGTCGATCCGGTGCGCGAACAGTTGGGCATCGACACGGTCGTGTTCTCTCCCGGACAGTTCCGGATGACGACGATCCCCGCTCAGGACAAACAGGTGATGTACATGCGGGCGTTCAACGACCTCACCGTCGATCGCTTCGCCCGCGGCGACGGGACGTACTACGCGAAGCTCTACGTCTTCGGCGACCATCCCGAGGAGAGCGCCGAAGAGATCGAACGTCACGGGGACAAAGACGGGGTCGTCGGCGCGATGATCACCGACGTCGGCCCCACGTTCCCGATGGGGCACAAGAGCTACGAACCGATCTACGAGGCCGCCGAGAAGCACGACCTCCCGATCATCCTGCACTCGACGACCGGAATCGTCCCCGGGTTCCCAATCGCCGGGATGCAGCCGAAGAACTTCGCGGAGTTCCACACGCTGGGGCACACGATCCCGAAGATGTGGCACGCCAACAGCCTGATCCTCCGCGGGATCGTCGAGAAGTACGACGTCGACTTCGGCTTCTGGGAGGGCGGCCTCTCCTGGATCCCCGCGCTGGGCGAGCGCCTCGATCGCGAGTACCTCGAACGGTCCAGCGAGTTCGCCGACCTCTCGCAACTCCCGAGCGAGTACCTCTCGGAGTTCTACTACGGCACGCAGCCGCTCCCGGAAGAGGCGACGAAGATGGTCGACGTCGTCGACCTCATCGAACGGGCGGACCTCGAGGATCAGGTCCTCTACTGCTCGGACCGTCCGCACCAGGACTTCGACGCTCCGGCGGCGGTCGACAATGTCGAGGGGTTGACCGACGCGCAGAAACGTAAGATATTCGAGGAAAACGCCCGCGAGCTGTTCGGCATCTGAGCGTCGGCGCGGCGTCTGTTTCCGACCGCGACGGCGCTCTCGGATTGCCGGCCGCGACGGCACTCCCGAACAGACGCCACGAGTACGCACCCGAGGCAACGCTGAAACCGATCGGCCCCCAAGCCGCGGCACCAATGGCGCTCGAGTATCCGACCTTCCTGATCAATTTCAAGCGCTACGAGGGAACGGCCGGCGAAGCCGGTCTCGAACTCGCGAAGACGATAGAGGGTGTACAGGACCGGACAGACACGTCGCTCGCCGTCGCTCCGCAAACGCCGGATCTCTACCGGATCGTCTCGGAGACCGATCTAACCGTCGTCGCACAGGCCGTCGACGCGGTGGAACCGGGACGCGGAACCGGCGAAGTCGGCCTGGCGGCCGTCGACGCGGCGGGAGTCGACGGCGTCCTCGTCAATCACCCGGAGGCTCCGACGACGCTCGCGGACGTCGAAGCGGTCGTGGAGGGCTGTCGGGAGCGCGGCCTCGAATCGATCGTTTGCGTCGACAGCGTCGAGACCGGTCGCGCGGCGCTCGCGTTCGACCCGGACTGTCTCCTGTTCGAGAACCCCGCGGACATCGCCTCGGAGCGTGCACTCGCCGAAACGGCCCCAGAGCGCGTGGAAGCGTTCGTCTCGACGGTACGGGAGGAGAACCCGCGGACGCGCGTCCTCCTCGGCGGCGGGATCACAACCGCGGCGGACGTGAGAGCGAGTCTGGATCTCGGTGCCGACGCGGCCGGCGCGGCGTCGGCGTTCGTGGACGCGGCCGACAGGGAGGCGTGGCTCGTTGACATCGCCGAGAGCCTGGCCGGGAGCAGCGTTCGAGACTGATACCGATTACTCTCGTCTCGTACCGCCGAGCGCCACCCCGTCGACGGCGGTCGACGGCGAAAAGTGAGAATAACATTATGAGACAGTGGGTCACGCGTGGTCGGAGGTTGGACGGCAGGCGCAACACGCACGCTTATGCGAGGTGTGAACAAACTGATCGGATATGCGACTCACGGCCCGCGAGATCGATATCGGCACGCGGACGCCGACGGTGTTGCTCAATTCGACCGACGCGAGCGAACTGGGCGCACACCCGCTCGACCGCGTTCGGATTCGACACGGCCCGGACGTGGCGACCGGCATCGTCGAGATAACCGACGAACTCGTGGATCCGGGACTGCTCGGTGTCACCCGGCAGATCAGCCACATCACGGGCGAGGTCGAGATCACGCTCGCCTCGAAACCGGACTCGGCGGCGCACATCACGAAGAAGCTCGACGACGTCGAGCTCGAACGCGAGGAGATCGACGCCGTCGTGCGCGACATCAATCGCGACCTGTTGAGCGACGTCGAACTCGGTGCGTTCGTCTCCGGCGTCTACGCCCACGGGCTCTCGCGTGCGGAGATAATGAGCCTCACCGACAGCATGGTCGAGATCGGCGAGACGATGCAGTGGGACCGGGAGCCGATCGTCGACAAGCACTCTATCGGCGGCGTCGCCGGCAACCGCGTCACGCCGATCGTCGTCTCGATCGTCGCCGCGGCCGGGGTGACGATTCCGAAGTCCTCCTCCCGGGCGGTGACGTCGGCCGCCGGAACAGCGGACACGATGGAGGTGTTCTGTGACGTCTCGTTCTCCGTGAGCGAGGTGCGAGAGATCGTCACGGAGACGAACGGGTGCGTAGTATGGGGCGGCGCGGTCAACCTCTCTCCCGTCGACGACAAGATCATCCGCGCGGAGACGCCGCTCTCTCTGGATCCACCGGGGCAGGTGATCGCGTCGGTCCTCTCGAAGAAGAAGAGCGCCGGTGCGACTCACGTCGTCATCGACCTGCCGTACGGTGAGGGGGCGAAGGTCGAGAGTCTCCACGACGCCCGCGAGATGGCCGAGGACTTCACTCGCGTCGGCACCAACCTGGGGATGGAGATCGACTGTGCGATCACGCGCGGCGAACAGCCGATCGGACGGGGGATCGGGCCGGTGCTGGAGGCGCGAGACGTCCTCGACGCCCTGGACGGAGACGGACCAGCCGACCTCAGATCCAAGAGCGTTCGCCTCGCGCAGATACTCCTCGATGCCGCCGGGGCAGAAGAGACGGCGGCGGAACTCCTCGGGACCGGCGCGGCGGAGGCGAAGTTCCGCGAGATCGTCGGCGCGCAGAACGGGGATCCCGACGTGTCGTCAGAGGACCTCACGCCCGGGCCCTACGAGGAGACGATCCACACCGACCGGGGGGGCGTCGTCACGCACGTCGACAACAAACTCGTGAACGAACTCGCCCGGCGGGCGGGCGCGCCGAAAGATCACGGGGCGGGCGTCTATCTCCACTGTCGCACGAGGGACGAACTGACCGACGGCGATCCGCTGCTCACGCTGTACGCCGAAAAGCGGGACAAACTGGAGCAGGCGCGGACGTTCTGGACGGCGAACTCACCGATCAGAGTCCACGACTCCGAGGCGGTGCTCATCGAGCAGTGGTGAAAGCGACGTCGGGTGACTCACCGGGAGGGTGCGGAGTCGGACGTCGACGCCACCGATCGGCGTTCGGCTCGACGCCGCGGACGACCGCCAGAGACCGACTTCCGAGCGACGGAACCGGCCCGCAGAGCGACCCGACTTTCGCGACAACCAGACTGATCAGCCTCGCTAGCGTACGTTGACGTATGTCCATTCAGGTGAAAACCGAGGAACGCGTGACCGTGTGCGACGTGACGGCCGAAGTTTCGGAGACGGTCCCGGAGGACGTAGTCGACGGTGTCTGCACGGTGTTCGTGCCACACACGACGGCCGGCGTCGTCGTCAACGAGGCGGAGGGGCGGCTCCTCTCGGACGTCGAGGACGCGCTCGAACGGCTCGTCCCGAGAGAGCGAGAGTACGACCACGACTCGATCGACGACAACGCCGCCGCCCACCTTCGGGCGATGCTTCTCGGAGAGAGCGTCTCGGTACCGATCGCATCCGGGGAGCTCGCCCTGGGCACCTGGCAGTCGATCCTGTTCGTCGAGTGCGACGGACCGCGCACCCGCAGCCTCGAAGTGGTCACCGCTCCGGCCGAAGCGTAGTCCACGCAGCGACAGATTGTATCGCTGTTATTGGTTTATCTCGGAACGGAAGTACAGCCACTGCGTCTCCGGAGCGATACGCGAACGAATCTTCGGTCAGAACTTGCCGAGGAAGCCGTCGCTGTCGGTCGATTCCTCGTCGTCTCCGGACCCCTCATCGGCGGTCGGGGAGTCAGTGCTCGGGTCCTCGTCTTCGGCCTCGGCGGCCGACGGCGTCTCCGCTCGACAGGTGATAGAGACGGGTTCGCCGCTTCGAGTGGCTTCTACGGCCCACATCTGCCCGCATCCGAGGACGGTCCGCCACTCGTCTCCCTCCCGTCGAGCGACGGAGACGAGAATCTCGTCGGTTTCAGCGTCGCGGCCGGCGTACTCGATACGGAAGAGGTCGCCGTATATCTTCAATCCCGAGGGAGTGTCGAGCCTGACCGGCGTGGTGTCGGTCGATCCGCCCGGGCTTTCGACGGTCACTTCGACGACCGGAACGTCCTCCTCGGGCGTCGAAAAGTCGATTTCGAGCGTTTCGCCGTCCAGTGTGACGTCCGTCACGTCGACGAACGAGGCCGACCGTCCCGTCGCTTCCGCCACTCGTTGCCGGAGGGGTTCGAGCGGAAGCCGGACGGTGTCGCGTTCCTGAGTCATCTCTCCGGGCCTACAAGGGGGAGACGTATGACTTCTCCGGCGTCGCTGTGACGCGTATTCTACAGTCGCGGCTCGAATACCTCCGCGAGTTCCTCTCGGACGAGTTCCCGCATCGCTTCGGCGCGGGCCTCCCGACGCGTCCGTTCGTCGAGGTAGTTCCGCTCGGAAACGTCGGCATCGCGGCTGCCCTGTGCGGCCGCGACGGCGGCCGTGCCGGCCTCTATCGACGGACGCTGCCGGCGGTAGAGCCGGTACCAGGTTCGCCGGCCCATCTTCGGAAGCGGATGGCTCCCGTCGATTCGGACGCCCGCCCGGGTCCCGACGTCGCGGAGCCACCGCCGGGCGGTCGCTGTCGATATCGGACGATCGATGGACTGTCCGGGCAACAGATAGCCCGTCCAGCCCGCTCGGTCCGCGAGGTCGTCGACGCGCGATCGGACCGCGTCGACGCCGACGAGGAGTTCGACGGTGTTTCGCGTCCGACGGGCGTTCTTCCGTTCCCCGGCGGCGAACTCGACGTACGGGACCGATCCCTCGTCGGGGTCGAGCACCAGCTGATCGACGTGGAGTTCGCAGGCCTCGACCGGCCGGAGCCCCCAGCCGGCGAGCGCGAGGAGGAGGAAGCGCTCGTCGGCGTCCGCGACGTCGAGCATCGCCGCGAGATCGTCCCGAGAGAGTGCCGGATGGTCGTATGTGGGATCTTCGTCCCAGCCGAACCGGTTCAGGAGGTTCTCCGCCGGGTTGTAGAGCCCGCGGCCCATCTCGACGACGAACGTGTACCAGTTCCGCACGGCGGAGACGTACTTCTTCTTCGAGGCGAGCGTCCCGAGGTGG
The DNA here is from genome assembly GCF_004799685.1 of Halobellus limi. Classification (NCBI taxonomy): domain Archaea; kingdom Methanobacteriati; phylum Methanobacteriota; class Halobacteria; order Halobacteriales; family Haloferacaceae; genus Halobellus; species Halobellus limi. The sequence continues at coordinate 269,465 of NZ_CP031312.1, read as the reverse complement.
TCGTCGAGGACGCGGAAAGTGTCGCGAACGCGTGCGATTTCGTCGGGTTTCGCGGTCTCGTCGAGAAGCGGCGAGAGCAGATCGCTCGTGTCGTTGACCGCCCGGTACGTACTCGCGTACGTCTTCAGGCGGGACCTGCGTGGGGCGACCGTCGTCTCGGCCCTGCCTCGATCCCGTTCGAGTTCTTCGAGGTAGTCTTCGAGCGCCCGGACGGTGGGCTCGTGATCGAGTCCCCACCCGTCCTCGTCCGGGTCCGATCCGGGCGGCAGGTCGACGGCGTCGTAGAACTGTCCGGGCGAGAGGTCGTACTCCCGGCGCAGTCGTTCGACGAACCCCGAAAAGTTCGACTTGAGCCACGCGTACGTCGGCGTCTCACGGGCGGGGTCGATCTCGGCGTTCGGATCCGCGCGGATCACCGGGACGATCTCCTCGCGATAGAACCGCTCGAAGTCCCCCAGCTCGTCGAACCGGGCGTACGTCGGCGTCATAATTCGACCGCGAGGGATCGGGGAAACGGTCGACCTTCGTCAGCGGGTGATTCGAAGTCCATCGGTTTCGGGTGATAGAGCGTTCTTGTATTTTTACTTAGTTTTTGTGGTGTGTCGTTGTCCCGGGCAGACAACGAGACAACACGCGAACGCGGTCGATCGCCGGCGAAATCTAATAAATCGTATAGCGCGATATAAAATTCCAAAGTGGGCGGTGTTCCCGAGGGTCCGCCCGGAGAAAAATTCGAACACCCCGAGAGCGAGTAGAGCGAAGCGGTTCCACCGGCGACGGTCCGCTGTACTTGGTGAACAGCGGTCCGTCAGTAGTTCGCGACGCGCTCTATCGCTTCGGCGATGCGAGGCGGATGGGGGATGTAGTAGTCCTCCATCGATAGCAACGGTACGGGGATATCGAAGCCGGTGACCCGCTCGATCGGTGCTTCGAGGTACATCAGCACCTCGTCGTTGATCGTGGCGATGATCTCGCTGGCCCAACCGCCCGACCTGGGTGCCTCGTGGACGACGACACAGCGGCCGGTCTTCTCGACCGAGTCGACGACCGTCTCTCGGTCCATCGGCGAGATGGTCCGGAGGTCGATCACCTCCGCGTCGACGTCGAGTTCCGAGACCGCCTCCAGGGTCTGTTGCATCATCGCCCCCACGAGATGACGGTGACGTCCTCGCCCTCCCGGCGGACGGCGGCCTCGCCGATCGGGACCTCGTAGTCGTCCTCGGGGACGTCCTCGCGGATCGACCGGTAGATGTGTTTCGGCTCCATAAACAGCACCGGGTCCGGATCGCGGATCGACGCTTTCAGGAGTCCTTTGGTGTCGTACGGCGTGCTCGGGATCACGACCTTCAGTCCCGGCACGTGGGCGTAGGCACCTTCGAGGCTCTCGGAGTGGTGTTCTAGGGCACGGATGCCGGCACCGTACGGCGTCCGGACCACGAGCGGTGCGCTCCACTCTCCGCGGGTCCGCCACCGCATCCGACTCGCGTGCGTGACGAGTTGGTCGAACGCCGGCGGGAGGAATCCCGAGAACTGGATCTCCGCCACCGGTCGGAGACCGAAGACCGCCAGGCCGACCGCGCCGCCGGCGATGGCGATTTCGGAGAGCGGCGTGTCGACCACGCGAGTGCTACCGAACCGGTCTTTCAGCCCCTCGGTCGCTCTGAAGACGCCGCCGGTCTCGGCGACGTCCTCGCCGAAGACGACGACTCTCTCGTCCCGCTCCATCTCCTCGGACAGCGCCATATTGATCGCGTTGATGATAGTTTCAGGCATAGGTACTCACCCCTTCGGTCGCCGCACGATGTACTCCTCGAGGTCGTCCAGTTCGCGGAGGCTCCGCTCCAGTTCGTGGAGTTGCGATTCGAGTGCTGGCGGCATCTCCTCGTAGAGGTAGGCGAAGAGCTCCTCGACGTCTCGCGGACCGTAGTCGTTCGCGGCTTCGATGGCCGCGTCGAACTCCGCGTCCACCTCCTCGACCATCGCCTGTTTGTCGACTTCCTCCCAGAGGCCCTCCGATTGGAGGAACGACTCGTACCGCTCGATCGGGTCCCGGTTCTTCCACTGGTCGACCTCCTCGCCGTCGCGGTACCGGGTCGGGTCGTCGCTCGTCGAGTGGCCCTCGGTGCGGTAGGTGAGCGACTCGAAGAGCACCGGATTCCCCTGTCGAGCGAGCTCTCGCGCCTCGCTCATCGCGTGGTACACCGCGAGGACGTCGTTGCCGTCCACGCGGATCCCGTGGACGCCGTACCCGACCGCCCGCTGGGCGATCGAATCGGCGTTCGTCTGCTTCTCGAAGGGGGTCGAGATGGCCCACTGGTTGTTCTGACAGTAGAAGATGGCCGGCGCGTCGAGGACGCCCGCGAAGTTGACCGCCTCGTGGAACGCGCCGGTGCTGGTCGCGCCGTCACCGAAGTGCGCCGTCACGACGGCGTCGGTGTCGGTGATGTTCATCCCCCAGCCGATACCGGTGACCACGGGGAGGTAGCCGCCGACGGAGATGCCGATCATACAGTTCTGCTCGGCGAGGTACTTCTGGGCGTCCTCGATGCCGCGCCAGAAGAGCAGGATGTCCCGAAGCGAGACCCCCTTCATCAGCATCGCGCTGGTCTCGCGGCCCATCGCCAGGAGGTAGTCGTCATCGGCGAGGGCGTAGCCGCTGCCGACGATGCTCGCCTCGTGTCCCCGACTCGACCCGACGGTCCCCATCTCGCCCCGCCGCTGGAGGTTGATCATCCGCTCGGCGTAGCGTTTCTCGACGAGCATCCAGCGGTAGAGATCCAGGAACTGCTGCGTGTCGAGATCCGGGACCGCGTCGGCGTCGTACTCGCCGTTCTCATCTATTATTTGATATTTAGTGACGGGGAGATCGCTCTGGGTGATCCACGGAGCGTCCAGTTCGACAGTCCCCTGTGTGGTGTTTTCTGTCATATGTGGTTCGAGCCGTATCCGTTGACTTATCGGGTCGATAATAAATATACCGAACGGGTGAACGCCGTGCGGCGATCAGCGCCGAGAATCCACTCATAAACCGGTTGGCGGAGTCCCGTGATCGATTCACCACTCGCGTGTGGGCGGCCCGATCTCAAAACATAAATACGATGAATGACATTCGTTCGATATATGGAAGAGAGTCACTGCCACAGTCGGTCCCACCGAAAGCCTCGGGAGACGGCGCCGGAGGGGAGAGATCGGTTCACGCCAGTGACCGGCCGATGATCGACGCGGCCGAAGAGCGGATCGTCGACTGCGACTGGCACTACCAGGACTCGTTCGCGGAGATCGCGGAGTACATGCCCGAACCGTGGCGCACGAAGTACAAGGACAGTTTCTGGGAGGACACAGGCGTCACGCAGGCGCTCAGTTCGTTCTTCCCGACGTCGACGGGCGACAGGCAGAACTACGGGAAAGTCCTGCGCGAGCACTCGAACTACCCCGACGAACCCGAGGAACCCGAGCGCGTCCGCGAGGGGATGGACTTCCTCGACGTCGACGTCTCCCTGCAGATCTCGCATCTCATCCTCGCCACCGGCGGGATCAACGCCGACGACGAGCGGATTCAGGCGTTTACGAAAGGGTACATCGAGTATATGCTGGCGGAGGTGCTCGACCCCGACGAGGGCGTCTACGGCCTCGTGCCGATTCCGTACAACGACGTCAAAGCGTCGTTAGACGTCCTCGACCGGGTGGAAGACGAGGAGGCGTTCGTGGGAGCGTGTTTCGTGACGGCGGGGGCGAGTCCGCCGCTGGGGAACAGAAAGTACGATCCGATCTACGAGCGCTGCGAGAAAATGGACTACCCCGTCGTGTATCATACGGGCGGCTCCGGTCTCGACGAGTACGTTCGCGCGGGCTATCAGGAGATGATCGAGACGCACACGCTCGGATTCCTCGAATCAAATATGTCCCAGATCGTCAGCGTCGCCTGTCAGGGCGTCCCCGAGAAGTACCCCGACCTCGACATCGTCTTCATGGAGTCGGGCGTCACCTACATCCCCGGCCTCGTCAGCCGCCTCGACGAGGAGTACCTCAAGCGCCCCGAGGAAGCGCCGCTGCTCGACACCCGCCCCAGCGAGTACATCACGGACTTCTACTTCGGCACCCAACCGCTGGAGATCTCCGCCCGCAACGACCTGCTGGAACTCTGCTTCGATATGATCGGGACCGACCGACTCCTGTACGCCTCCGATTACCCCCACTGGGACTTCGACAGCCCCTCGGTCATCAACGACCTCCCGATGCTCGACGACGACGACAGGAGAGCGATTCTCGCCGGCAACGCGATGGAGGTGTTCGGCGTCTAGGCAGCCGCAGAGGGTTCTCGGAGGTCGTGGGATCGCGGAAAAGGCGACGGCGACGAGACGGCGGTCGATCAGGCGACGGCGTCAGTTCGAGGGGATGTAGTCGTTGGTGGCGTACTCCGTGACGTCGAAGCTCTCCTCGACGAACCCGAGGTTGACCATCTCGTCCATCGTGAACTGCAGGCGGTCCATATCGATCGTGAGGTCCTGTCGGTAGTAGTCGTTGTTCGTGAGGAAGAACCCGTCGACGAGCGGCTCGGGGAGCTCGAAGTACTCCGCGGCGAGCGAGACGACCTCGCTGCGGTTGTCGTAGGCGTAGTTGACCATCTCCCGGAAGTCCTCGCCCCACGCGGCGATGGCGTCGCCCTTCTCGTCGATGGAACTGTTCGCGGCGACCGTGTACGCGAACGGGTACGCCTGCTCCCACGTCTCCTGGGAGGTGTAGACCTCGTTGAACCCCTCGCCGCGGGCGGAGACGGCGAAGATCGCCGGGAAGACGCCGGCATCGATCCGGCCGTCGTTGATCGCGGAGACGAACGTCGGGAACGGCAGTTCGACGATCTCAGCGTCGTTCTCGGGGTCGAGTCCGATCTGCTGGAACTTCTTGACGATCAGCGCGTGGACGCCGGTCCCCTGGGCGTTGACGCCGATGGTCGCCCCTTCGAGGTCTTCGGGCTCGGTGATATCGGAGTCCGCGCCCGAGAAGATGGAGATCCCGTACCAGTCGGGATGGGCGTCCCAGAAGTCGGTCGCGATCATCGAGATGTTCCCCGGGACCGCTTCCTGACGGACGGCCGACGCGTAACTCACCGTCGAGAGCAGCGCCATGTCGGCGTTTCCGGACGCCATCTTGTTCAGCGAGTCGGGCGTGCTCTGATCCCGCGTCACGTTGAGTTCGTACTCCGATCCGAGGTTCGTGAGCTGGTCTTGGATGTCCTCGATCGCGAACAGCGACGCGATGTTCTCGACGGGGACCGTGAACGCGAGTCCGAGTTCGGGAGTCTCGCCGCCCGTGATACTCGAACAGCCGGCGAGGCCGGTGAGACCGACGGTCCCGACCGCGGCACTGTGCTTCAGAAACGATCGGCGATTCGAGTTTTTGAATGACATCGTAACGTGAGAAACATAACCGAACTAAATAAATGTTTGTGAATGTGTGCCAAAAACCGCCGTAGCGCGGCGACAACCGGCGACGGGGCGGGTAGCGCGAGGAATGAGGGCAGCAATCGAGCGCCGGCGGGAGCGACCGACGGTGTGAGCGGCAACGACGATCGGTCGATTCGTCGGCCACAGGCGACTGCGAACTCGGGGGACGGTTAAGAACACGATAACCGCGACGGTTGTGGACGATACGCGGGTCGTCGACGCCGGGATCGGGAGCCGACCGTATCAGTACTCGACGCGCGCCTTCGATTCGATCTGGCCGATCCACTGACGGTCCTCGAGGTCGCCCTCCTGCCACTCGATCGTCTCCCACTCGGGGTCGAAGACGAGGTAGCCGCCGGCGTTGAACTCGATGCGGTGGCCGCTGACGGGATCGCGCACGTAGAGGAACTTCCCGCGGGAGATGGAGTGCTGTCCGATCCCGTCGGTCGGGATGCCGTGCTCGTTCATCGCGTCGTGGGCGTCGAAGAGGTCGTCCGCGGTGTCCACCTTGTAGGCGATGTGGTGGAGCGCGGGCTCGTTCGCGGCGTCCTCGTCTTCGATGACGGCGGCCTCGATCTTGTTGCCGTTGGCGCTGAGGAACGTGCCCCACCGCGAGCCGTCCTTCCGGTTGTATCGCTCCTGCACGCGGAAGTTGAGCGCCTCCTGGAGCCACGCGCGGAAGTCGTTGGCCGCGGGGTCCCACAGCTGGACGTGGTCGATCCGCTTGGGCGCGATCGGGTTCGTCGTCGTCCGCGAGTACGTCTTGTTCTTGAGCTTCGAACGCCGTTCGGCCGGCGGGTCCGGCTTCTCCATCTCGTAGTAGAACTCGAACTCGTGGCCCGTGGGCGTCGTGAACCGAAAGGCCTCGCCCTGGCCGAGTTCCGCCTCGGCATCGACCCAGGTCACGTCGATGCCCTGCTCGTCGAGGACCGCCTCGAACTCCCCGAGGTACTCCGGCTTCCGCGTCTGCCAGCCGACGTGGTCGACGCCGGGCTCGTCGGCCTCCGAGAGGACGATCGAGTGGTGGTCGAACTCGTCGACGGCGCGCAGATACGACGTGTCGCCGTCGCGTTCGACTTCTTCGAACCCGACCGCGTCTCTGAAGAACTCCAGGGAGCCGTCGAGATCGGGCGTTTCCAGCGCGACGTGACCGAGGCGAGCGAGCTCAGGATCCATTGCAGGTGGATGCACGTCGGTCTACGATAATAAATTATTCTTCCGGCGCCCGTTTCGCGCCTCTGAACGCGGATTTCCGAGAAGAGAACGGACGAACCCCCCGAGCTACCGGAGCGACTCGATCGCGTCCAGCCGCTCGGAGAGCGTCGACTTGATCGACGCCAGGTCGCCGCCGACCCGGATGATCTGGTGGCCGTCGTCGACAGCCGCTTCGATTTCGTCCGGATCCGTCTTGATGACGCCCGTGGGAACGTCCGCCTCGTGACACGCCTCGGTGATCTCCTCGATCGTCTCGACCACCTCGGGGTGCGTCTTCTCTCCGGGGTGGCCCATCTGCACCGAGAGGTCGGAGGGGCCGATGAACACGAAGCCGAGGTCCGGAACCGAGAGGATGTCGTCGAGTTCCTCGACCGCGGTCGTCTTCTCGATCATCACGCCGAGGCACACTTCGCGGTCCTCGGTCTCGATGTAGTCGTCGCCGGAGAGCCCCCACGTCCGGGACCGGCCGCTCGCCATCCCCCGCTCGCCGGGTTCGCCGTCGTGGACGAACCGGGTCGCCTTCACGGCCTCGCGGACCTCCTCGGCGGTGTCGACGCGCGGGATGAAGACGTTTCTGACGCCCGCGTCCAGCACCTTTCGGATCAGGGAGGGGTCGCCGCTCGGCAGCCGGACGAACAGTTCCGTGCCGCCGACCTCCGCCGCGCGGGTCAGCTCCTCGAAGACGGTGCTGTCCCACGGGCTGGGCCCCATATGTTCGAAGTCCAGCCAGACGAAGTCGATCCCGAGTTCACCGTAGATCTCGATCACCGTCGGCGAGAACGTCGACGACCGGGCACCGAAGACGACGTCGCCGTTCTCGATGGCTCGACGAAAACTGTTACGTTGCTCCATCGTGGGAGCGACTGTGAGAGCGAGGAGGTTATACGTTCCGGTCGGATCGCTCGACCGCTCACTGAGAGAGACAGCGAGCAGCCAGCGAGGCGTCCCGAGATCGACGACCCGAGAGTCGGGCAGCGGCTCTTGACGTGTGGCTCAAAAAATCCAAAAAGGGGACAGACGCGAAGTCGATCGCGTTACTCGTCGTCCTGAACGACCTGGAACCGGCGGCCGTCGGGGTCGCGGAAGTTGGTGATCGTGCGGCCGGTCTTCTCGACGTGGTAGGGGCCGACGATGGAGTCGACCTCTTTCTCTTCGAGCTCCTCGGTGAGCTCTTCGATGTTGTCGACGCTGAAGGCGATGTGGTTGATACCGGGGACCTCCTCGCCCTCGACGGTGTGGATCTCGAAGAGCGGGCCGTCGCCGTCGCCGGGGACGAGTTCGTAGGACTGCCCGTGGTGCTCGGTCTGACGGTGCTCCTCGTATCCGAGCTTCTTCAGGAAGTCGGCCATCTCGGTCGCGTCGCTCGCCTCGATTTCGATGTGGTCGATCTCGCCGATCATACGTGAAACGAGCCGAGCAACGATAGTAAGTATTCCGATATAGGTACCCGGACCGGAGAGCGGTTCGACGACGTCTCGGTGGGAACGACGACGCTCGCCGAGTCGCGTCGAAGCGTCGGGTCGCTCCCCGCCGGAACGTCGAGTCACTCCGCCTCGGACACCACTCGCGAACGGATCTCGGCGCGGTCGAGCTTCTCCGTGGCGGTCCGCGGGAACGGCTCCTCGACGAAGTGGTACTCGCGGGGGCGCTCGAAGCGGGCGACCTCGTCGCTCTCGAGGCACCACGCTTCGAGTTCGTCGGAGCCGACGTCGTCGTCGGTGCGGCGAATCACCGCCACGACCTTCTCGCCGTACTCGTCGTCGTCGACGCCGACGACCGCCGCCTGTTCGACCGCCGGGTGTTCCAACAGCCGCTCCTCGATGGGCGTCGGGAAGACCTTGATCCCCTTCGATTTGATCATGAAGTCGGTCCGGCCCTCGACGTACAGGTAGCCCTCCTCGTCCTTGTAGCCGAGGTCGCCGGAGTACCACCAGCCGTCCTCGAACACCTCTTCTGTCTTTTGCGTGTCGTTCCAGGCCCACGACGCGCGGTCGGGGCCCTTGATGATGATCTCGCCCGTCTCTCCCGCCGGTTTCACCGCGTCCGGCCGCCCGCCGGGTTCCACGACGCGGACCCGAGTGCCGGGGATGGGCTTGCCGACGCTGCCGGTGCGGTCGTCGGTCAGCTCCGCCGCGCTGATCTCGGTGCCCAGGACCTCGGTGGCGGCGTAGCTGTTGAACACGTCCTCGCAGATCTCCTCGCGGATCGCCGCGAGCGTGCGCTCGTCGAGGTACTCGCCGCTCGTGACCACCCGGTTCAGCGAACCGAGGTCGTACTCCGAGAGCGAGTCTAACCGGAGCACTTCCTGCCACATCGTGGGGATCAGATCCGCGGTCGTCAGGTCCTGTTCGTCGATCAGGCGAACGTACGCCTCGGGATCCCACTCCGAGAGGTAGTAGGTGGCCGCGTTCGACGACAGCGCCGGAAGGAACAGCGCGTACCACGCGGCGAACGAGGGCGTGAACACGTGCGCCTGGGCGGCGGTGCGATCGAGCGCGAGGAGCTTTTCGAGGTGGAGCGCCTTGTGACAGAGCGCCCGGTGGGTGTGACACCAGCCCTTCGGCCGCCCGGTCGTGCCGGAGGTCCACTGGATGGACGCGACGTCGTCCTCCCGGAGGCGGACGTCGGGGGCGACGGCCTCGTGGGATTCGAGCAGCGGTTCGTGTGATTGCTCGTAGTCGGTACGTTCGGTTCCAGTCGTGATGACCGCGCTGAGGTCCGTCGTGATCTCGTCGCGGAGGTCCGATTCGACGAACTCGGAGAACTGCTCGTCGATGACGAGCACGCGGGGGCGAATCGAGTCGAGACAGTACCGCAGCGTCTCTGCGGAGGCGCGCGTGTGGAGGTTGGACACGACGCAGCCGGCCTTCATCGCCCCGTTGAACAGCGTGGTGTGGGCGATCGAGCAGTCGCAGAGGAACGCCACCCGATCGCCCTGCGCGCAGTGCTCACGGAGGGCGTTCGCGGCGCGGCGACTCCGCTCTTCGAACGTCGACCACGTCACCTCTCTCCCGGTGGCCGCCTCGCCGTACGCGACCCGGTCGGGGTTATTGGTCGCTGCGATCTCCGAGAGTTCGTGTATCGGCGGCAGTCCGGGGGTGGATGTCGTGTGCATCGTGCGTTCAGAGGTCGATGTAGTTTCTGAACATCCGGTTGTCCGGCACGTCGAGGTCGAACAGCCGGACGGCGTTACCGCCGAGGATGAGGTTGAGTTCCTCCTGGGGGAGGTCACGGTCCATCGCGAACTTCTGGAGCTGTCGGAGGCTCGGCCCCCAGAAGTCGACCTGGTGGGCCGGGAGCCCGCGGTCTGCGATCTGGTCCCAGTAGTACGGCGGGTCCTCGTTCGGCTGGCTGATCTGCGGCATCGACGCGCCCCAGTCGGTCCCCCAGAGCAACTGCTCGACGCCGATGTTCGGGTCGTTCATCGGCTTCTTCATCAGGTCGGCCCAGTACAGGCCGATCTCGAGGTAGACGTCGTCGAAGGAGGCGGCGACCTGACAGCACTGATCGACGTGGTGCTCACGCCACGTCGCCTGCATCCCGCCGTGGTCGAAGATTATCGGGACCTCCGGATATTCGGCCTTCATCTGGCTCGCGAGCGTCGGATCGCTCCAGTCCGGGTAGTGATCGAAGATGCCGAGACCGGTGGCGTAACCGGAGACGTAGCCGGTGTGCCAGCGGATCGGGACCTCGTGCTTGGCGGCGACGTCGAAGAACTCCCGGAGTTCGTCCTTCCGCTCGGACCACTCCATCGGCTCCTCGGTCGTGGGGTCGTAGGGCATCCCCTCGCCGATCATCCGGAAGCCGTCCTCCTCGAGCCACTCGTCGACCTCCGCGGCGGCGGCCTCGGCGGTCCACTCCTCCTCGCCGCGCTGGGCCGCCTTCATCGTCTGGACCGGATAGGCGGCGGCGACGAACTTCTCGGGGTGTTCGGCCATCATCTCGGCGTGCATCTCGTTCGTGAACCCGAACGTCCCGGGGAGCAGCACGCACATATCGACGCCGTAGGTGTCCATATCGCGGAGGACGCGATCGGAGTTGTCGTAGACGATCACCTCGTCGTCCTCGGTGGCCTCGTCGCCCGGGACCGCGGTCACCATCTTCTTCGCGAGTTCGCCGTAGTCGGCGTCGCCGTCCATCTGGATGCGGGCGGCGTGACGCTGGGCGTGGCAATGCGTCTCGACCAGGAAGCGACCGAGTTTCATACCTCACTATTCCGCTATCTTTTAATAAATGTATGTGTGGATCCGATCGCTGCACTGCGACCGCCGGACGCGTCGCGGATCGACGCCGTGGTTCGATCGAACGGGGACACACGTCGACCGGTCGTACCGGTAAGCGGTTACAGCATTATAGTAGCGTTTGCAAGTCTTCACTCACTCGATCACACGCAGTCGTGCGATCAGATGAGTAATCAGTTGCAAACGCTACTATACGTATGAGTGCGTGCCCGACCCACGAGAGTGGGCGATCCGGTCGGACGTAAGTTCGGAGGGCATTTCGACACCCCGGAGTGCCGAGAATCTTCACATAGGTAGGTCCGACAGTATAAGCCGTACAAACGCTGGGCGGTCAGTAGCGGAGCGTCGCCGTACGTCGCACGTCGTTCACCGCGAGGCTCGCGGATGCGAGCCTCGCGGCCTTTTTTGGTCCAGATTTTTTGCGGGGGTTCGAGGCCGCGCGCAGCGCGGCCGAGGATCCCCGATAAAAAAGGTGGGTTAGAGGCTACAGCGCGCGTCCGGGATGACGTCCGGGTACTCCGCGAGCACTTCCACCTCGGAGCCGTCGCCGTCGGATTCGACGCGTCGGCCGCCGAAGAAGTTCAGCGCCGCCTGGTGGTCCTCCTCGCGGAACTGGATCGGGCCGAAGACCGAGTCCCACTCCAGGCCCTCGAGTTCGGAGATGATGTCGTCCGAGGCCGTCGAGCCGCCGTTTTCGATCGCGGTCGCGAGCGCCCGCATCAGCTCGAAGGACGCGCCCGCCGTCGAGTTCGGCAGGAGCGAGCTGTCGAGTTCGTTGTAGAGGCTCTGGAACTCGTTGTTGACGTCGGTGTCGAGTCCGGGGTTGTAGAAGTGCGTCCCGAACCAGCCGTCGACGGTGACTTCGTTGGGCATCGTCGAGGCGGCGAACTGGCCGATTGGCTTCCCGGAGTTGAACATCATCACCTTCTCTTCGGGCAGTCCGAAGGAGTTGGCCTGCGGGATCAGCTGTGCGGCCGCGCCCCACGTGAGGACGCCGGTGACGACGTCGGCCTCGCTGTTGGCGATCTCGGAGATGTACGACGACCAGTCGGTCTCTCCGAGCGGGACCAGCGTGCTGCCGGTGACTTCGCCGCCGACCTCGTTCATCGACTCCTCGACCAGTTCGAGGCCGTTCTGTCCGAGCGCGTAGTCCTGTGAGACGTAGTGAACCCGCGAGGGGTCGATGTCGCGGTCGATGTGGTTCGGGAGCTCCTGGATGAACTGCGTCCCCGTCGGCGCGAGGTGCCGGTTGCTGGGCCAGATGAAGAACCCGTACTCGTTGCAGTTCTCGGGGTTCTCGCGGGCCTCGACGGACGAGGCCGTGGTCATCAGGTGCGGCACCTGCCCCTCGTCTTTGATGTACTGCATCACGGAGATGGAGTTACCACTGCTCACCGGGCCGATGATGGCGTCGACGTCCTCGTCTTCGACGAGCGTCCGGGCCGCCTGGATCGACGCGTTCGGATCCGACTCGCCGTCCTCGATGATCAACTCGAACTCGCTGTCGAGGATCTCGCCGCCGAGGTACTCCTGACCGACTTCCAGCCCGCGTCGGTTTTCTTCGCCGGTTCGTGCGAACGGACCGCTCAGTGCCATCACGGCACCGATCTTGACCGAGTCGCTTCCGCCACCGCCGCCGCCTCCGAGACAGCCGGCGGCCGAGGTGAGTCCCGCGACGCCCGCAGCTTTGAGGAACGATCTTCGTTGAATCATCGTATGCCTATACTCCTTGTTACCAGTATTCATAATAAAATTTCGGGTTGAATTGCGGCGAATTTAGCGGCCTTCGTGACCGACGGGCCGTCTGCCGGTGAAACGACCGCGGCGTCGCACGTTTGTGAGTCCGCTTTACGGTCCGCGAAACCGGATGTGAACCGACGGCGTGCGAGCGGGCGTAGACCCGAAGACCAGGCGGAGCCGAACGGAAACGGGAGCGGGGTTATTCATCGCCCCGGAGGAGCCCCACAAGCCCGTCCGGGAGGACGAAGACGAACACGACGAAGAGCACCCCGAGGAGCAGTCGGTAGCCGCCCTGCCAGAGGTTCTGCAGGAGTTCCTGGGTGAAGACCAGTCCGATCGCGGCGGCGAACGGTCCCAGAAGCGTCCCCGTGCCGCCGACGATGATCCAGATGATCACGTCGCCGGTCAGGGCGAAAGAGACGAGAGACGGCGAGGCGATCCCGACGAGGCCGACGTACACCGCGCCCGCGAAGGCGGAGACCGCGGCGGAGACGAGCCACGCGATCATCAGTTCGCGGTTCGTGTCGTAGCCGAGATACCGCATCCGGAGTTCGTTCTGTCGCGTCGCGTGGAGAACGTCACCGTAGTCGCTCTTGATCAGGACGTACAGCCCGTACCCGACGGTCGCGACGGCACCGAGCGTGAGGTAGTAGTACGCGGTGCTACCGCCGAGGTCGATCCCCAGAACCTCCGGCGGGCCGAAGAAGCCGAGCCCGTCGGAGCCACCGGTCAGCCACGTCGTGACGAAGAAGAAGTCGTGGACGATCGCCCCGAACGCGAGGGTGAACAGCACGAAGTAGACGTTGCCGATCCGACGCTTGATCGGGACGTAGCCGACGACGAACGCCAGGATGAGCGCGAGAACGATCGCGAGGGGAAATCCGAGCCAGAACGACTGTCCGTAGTCGACGACGAGCTTGGCGACCGTGTACGCGCCCAGCCCGAAGAAGGCCGCCGGCGCGAGCGAGAGCAGTCCGGCGTAGCCGAGCACGATGTCGACCGAGATGGCGAAGAGGCCGAAGATGAGCGCCTCGGTCGCGAGGTCCGACTGCCCGGGGAACAGGAACGGGACGGCGAGCAGCAGTAGCACGCCGACCGCGAGCAGGGGCCGTCGAGGCAGTCCCCGAGCGACGTCCCGAACGTCCGACAGTCTGTCGCTCATTCGTGCACCTCCGCTTTACCGAAGAAGCCACGCGGCTTGTACAGGATGAACACCATCGCCGCCGCGAAGACGAGGATACGGACGTACGTCGGCGAGAGCACCAGCCAGCCGAAGGCGATGACCTGTCCGACGATCATACTGACGACGAACGACCCCTTGAAACTCCCCATCCCGCCGACGATGATGACGAGAAACGCCATCGTGATGTAGTCGAGGCCGATCGTGGGGTACATCGACGTGATCGGTGCGGTGAGGGCGCCGGCGAGCGCCGCGAGCGCGGTCCCGAGGACGAACGTGATCGTGTAGATCCGCGCGGTGTCGACGCCGAGGATCTCGGCCGTCGATTGCATGTTCGCCGTCGCGTGGATCTCCAGCCCCAGACGCGTTTTCACGAGGACCAGGCCGACCCCGAGGGCGACGGCGGCCCCGACGAGAATCACGAACAGGCGATAGGACGGATAGCTCACGCCGAGCACCTCTACCGACTGAGAAAGCGGCGATTGAACCGTGTACGACCGGCTCCCGAAGTACACGGCGAGCGCCTCTTCGATGACCAGCCCGATGCCGAACGTCGAGAGGAACCCGAGCAGCGGCTCGTCGTAGATCCAGTAGAGGACCTTCCGTTCCAGGGCGAGCCCCAGAAGCGAGACGAGCAGGACGGAGACCACGAGTCCGAGCCAGAAGTTCCCCGTCGCCTGGATCACGACGTACGTGCCGTATCCACCCAGCGCTAACATCGCCCCGTGAGCGAAGTTGATGAGGCCGATCAATCCGAAGATCAGCGAGAGTCCGCTGGCCACCAGAAAGATGATCATCCCCCGACTCAGGCCGTTCAGTGCGTAGGTAATGAAGTTCTCAGTGGTTATGAGAGGAATTTCTAACATAGCCGTTACACGAGATGGGCGTCCGGGCGGTAGTAGTTGGGCACTCGACTACTGTGCGAGGTATTGTTCGTCATCGATAACACACTATACGGGATAATCCACATCATAATATAATTTTTGTAAGCCGAACGACGGTACGCGGCCACGCAGCGCCGAAATGGGCCGGTTTTCAGATCGGGAAGGTGTACCGCCGAACGCGGTCCTTCCGGTCGCGTGAGAATCCTTCGGCCCGGTTGGGAGACGCCGTGAGTGCGGGCGGAGACCGTTACACCGTCAGGTACTTGTCGTGGATCTCCTCGTCGCTGAGGTGCTCGGAATCGCCCTCCTCGACGATCCGGCCGGTCTGGATCATATAGCCGCGGTCGATGAGCGGGAGCATCCGATTGATGTTCTGTTCGACGATCAGCACCGCCCGGTCGCCCGTCACCAGCGACTCGAGGATCTCGACGACGTCGTCGATGATCGTCGGTGCCAGCCCCTCCGTCGGCTCGTCGAGGAGGAGCAGGTCCGGATCGGTGACCAGCGCGCGTCCGATCGCGAGCATCTGCTGTTCGCCGCCGCTCAACGTCCCGCCGCGCTGGTTCCGTCGTTCGCCGAGCCGTTCGAACTGCGTGAAGACGTTCTGAATCCGTTCCTCACGGGTGTCGTCGTCGATGTCCGACGTCATCGCCAGTTCGAGGTTCTCGCGAACCGAGAGCGCGGGGTAGATCTCACGCTCTTCGGGCACGTACGCGATGCCCTCTCGGATGATCTCGTGGGGAGACCACGCGGAGACGTCCTGCCCGCGGTACGTGACGGTGCCGGTCTTCCGGTCGATCCGGTTCACGAGGCTGTTCAAGAGCGTCGTCTTGCCCATGCCGTTCCGGCCGAAGATGCCGACGACGTCGTTCGTCCCGAGTCCGATCGAGACGTCGAAGAGGACCTGGCTGTCGCCGTAGAACGCGTTGAGGTCCTCGACGGAGAGCAGTTCACTCACCGAGATACACCTCCTTGACCTGCGGGTTCTCGACGACGTTTTCTGGCGTGTCAGTGGTGAGAACCGCTCCGTTGTGCAGGACGGTGATCCGGTCGGAGATCGAGCGCACGAGGTCGACGTCGTGCTCGACGATCAGGACCGTGTACTCGCCGCGGAGGCTCTCCAGTATCTCTTTGACCTCGTCGGTCTCGGACTGGTTGAGCCCGGCGGCGGGTTCGTCGAAGAGGATGACCCGAGAGTCCATCCCGAGGACCATCGCGATGTCCAGGAAGCGCTTTTTTCCGTGCGCGAGGTTCTTCGCGACCGTGTCGAGGTCGTCTTCGAGGTGGACTCGCTCGGCGACCGCCCGAATCTGTGGCTCGTAGTCCTCCTCTCGGTTGAAGACGCTCCTGACGGTCTCCGTCGAGTCGCGGACGGCGAGACGCAGATGCTCCCTGACGGTCATTTCGGGGAAGTACTGGACGACCTGAAACGACCGGCCGATCCCCTGTCGGGCGATCGCGGAGGGCGAGCGGCCGACGAGGTCGGTCCCGTCGAACTCGATCGTTCCGCTCGTCGGGGTCAACTCGCCCGTGATGAGGTTGACCGTCGTCGTCTTCCCCGCGCCGTTCGGCCCGATGAGCCCGTGGATCTCGCCGGAGCGGAGCTCCATATCTACGTCGTCGACGGCGACGACCGAGTCGAACTTCTTCGTGAGTCCCTCGACCGACAGCATATTACCTCCCTCCCGTCCGACGGGCGTCTGGCTTCCGATCCGAACCCGACCCGTTCGGAAGGTGTGAGATGTTCTCACTCATTCTGGTTCCTTACCGTGACGTCTTCCCCGACCAGTATAACCCTTTTGTCTACTCGGTGACCGCTGTCGATCCGGGCCGGAGACGTCGCCCCGGCCCACGGACCGCATCCAGCGGGTCGGTGCCAGCGTCAGGCCGGTGGATCCGGGCTTCACGGAACGCGAGGTGCCATCCGGAGGAGCGGACCCCCGAAACGGATCCGACGGAGGCTACTGTAGCCGCCCCGTCCGCCACTCCTCGGTGTCGGGGACCTGATTGAACGTGTAGACGTGGAGGCCGCGGATGTTGCAGGTCGGATCGTCGGCGTACGGTGCCAGTCCGTCGACCAGCTCGTCGGGGCGGTACCGACCCCTCGAGCCGATGAACTGCTTGACGAACCCAACGAGTCCGGTCGTCTTCTTCAGGAACCGGACCGAGTCGCCGACGCCGACCTTCTGGGAGATACTCAGGAGCTTCTCGTACTTCATCACGCCCGGGATGCCGACTTCGATGGGGAGGTCGACGCCCCGGTCGCGGACCGTCTCGATCCACTCGAGGATGGTGTCGGGATCGTAGCACAGTTGCGTGGCGATGTACGTCGCGTAGGGGGCCTTCTCTTTCATCGCCTCCGCGAGCGTCTCGTCGTCGATGAACTCGTGTCCCTCGGGGTAGCCCGTGATCCCGATCTCCTCGAACTCGTACTCGAGGTCGTCGAGTGCGACGAGCATGTCGTAGGCGGACGCGAACTCGCCGATCGGCTCCTCGCGGTCGCCTCCCGGCACGAAAAGGTCCTCGATGCCGGCGGCCTTCAGCCGCTCGCAGATCTCCGCGAGGTGCTCCGAATCGCGGACGTACCGCGCCGACACGTGGGGCACGACCTCGTATCCCCGCTCTGCGGCGCGCTCTGCGGCGTCGATCGTCGCCCCGAGTTCCAGCTGCGGCGAGGCGGTGATCGTGATCGTCGCCCCGTCCGGGAGGTGCTCGATCTCGTCGTCGAAGCTGTCGAACGGCATCAGCTCGAACCGCGGCGATTCGAGGAGCGCGGCCGCCGTGCCGGCCGCCGCCGAGGAGCGCTGACTGGTCGTCATCGACGGACCTCCGGGCTAGAGGCCCCGTTCGTCGTCCCGGTGCGATCGATAGTGGTGGTTCCGCCGGACGGACCGTCCGCTGTGAATCCGCTCATTGGTTCTAATAACTGGCGAGTGGGTGATAAAAGTTGTCTTGCGCTTCGGGGTCCGAGGACGAGGCGCACCCTGAACGAAGCTCGTCGGGGCCGGCCGTTCGACGGCATCAGCGGTTGTCTGCCGTGATATCGACTGCTGCTCGTCGTATGTCGACTGGTATCCATGGTGTGTCAACTGGTGTCTAGGACGTGTTAACCGGTATTCAGGGTGTGTTAACGGTTGTCCGTGGTGTAGGGCACGGGTGCGACGGTGGTCGAAATCTCCGTGCGTGAGTGGCGTTCGACGGCGGGGTTCCGACGGCCGTCGGGTTCGCCCCAGACGAGCGTGAGTTCGGTGCCCGGATCGGCGACCGCGCGGTCGACGACCGCGAGCGAGATCACCGTCCGCTCGTTGTAGGTGTAGGCCGCCCACATCGACGTGCCGACGGGGTCGTCGCCGTCGCGGACTGCGTCGTGGTGCGACGTCGAGCGCCACGGGACCGGCAGGTCGAGGAACTTCGCGGGTTCGTCCTCGAAGAGCGACGCGAAGACGTCGACGACGTCCTCGTCGGCCCACTCCAACGTGACGAGCGTTCGGGAGGGCGCTTCGGCCTCGGCCGCCAGCGCCTCCCGCCCGACGAAGTCGTGATCGAAATCGATCAGGCGTTCGTAGCCCAGTTCGATCGGCGTCACGTAGTAGTCTGTGACGTCGTCGGCGTCGAGGCTCCCGGCGATCGAGTAGTGCGCTTCGAGGCTGCGTGCGCTGAGCCACTCGCGGTAGCCGGCCATCGCGTCGCTGTCGTAGACGGCGGGCAGCGGCATCCCGACCCACCCGGAGACGACGGCGGAACTCCCGTAGCTCCTCGCGCCCAGGCGTCGGATACCCCGCTCTTCGCCTGCCTCGAGGATCGTCGAGCGTATCGCCTCCGAGTCCTCCCAGGGGCCCCAGAACTCGAAGCCGGCCTCGCCGGCCATCCCGTGACGCAGGAGCGTCACCTCGCGGCCGTCGATGCTGACGTCGTCGAAGTGGAAGAAGTCGAGGTCCGGGAGGGGGTGGTCGGTCACTTCCGCCATCAGGTCGACGGCGTTCGGACCCTGTAACTGATACCGGTAGTTCGCGGGCGGCCCGTCACGGACGCCCGACGTCTCGTCGCGCTCGGTCCGAACGTCGTAGTCGCCGGTCTCGACGTGGTACTGGACCCAGTTGGACGTCTGCGGCGGGCCGACGAGCGCCAACCGCTCGCGGTCGAGATAAAGCAGGATGCCGTCGCCGATGAAGTAGCCGTCGGGGTTCGCGACGACGAACTGTTTGGCCGTCCCGGGCTCGAAGCCGTCGAAAGCGTTGACCCCGAGGTCGGCGAACAGGTCGATCGCGTCGGGACCCTCGACCCAGTAGTCGACCATGTGGTGGGACTGGTCCGCGAGGGAGCACGTCTCGGCCCAGGCCCGCTGCTCCTCGATCCAGTGGGTGTGCTCGTCAGGGACGTTCGGAAAGCCGGCCCAACCGCCCCCGCGACTCCGGAGCAGGTCCACGGCCGAGCCGCTAGACCGGAGGACGTCAGCGAGAGTTGATTCGCTCATCTCTGAACGTGAGACGCGCTCCCTCGCTGATAACTGTTGTGTCGCGTCCGACGTGTCGTTCGAATCGACTGGTTCGAGACGGGCTAAGTAAAATATTTATACGGGTAATGAGATGCCGAAGTGATGTTCGAGTACGAATGGAAGTGCGCCTGGGGAGACGCCGATCCCCACGGTATCGCCTACTATCCGAACCTCGTCGACGCGATGCACCGCGCCGGCGAGGAGCTCATGGACGACCGCGGCGTGGCCTACTGGGACATCCCCGAGGAGTACGGCGTCCACCTGCCGATCGTGTCGATGGACACCGACTTCGACCGTCCCGTGACCGTCGGCGACGTGGTCACGGTGAGCGTGGAACCGGACCTCGGTACCAAGAGCCTCGGAATGGAGTTGACGGGGCGCGACGCCGACGGCAACGCGCTCTTCACCGGCGACGAACGGCACGTCTGCGTCTCGAAGGCGGACAACGAGCCGCAGGAACTGCCCGAAGCGGTGAGAACGGCCCTCGGCGACGACTGACGAAAGACACCGGGCACACCGAGCGACCGTGGAAACAGCAGCCGGGAACCCACCCGAGTCCGGGAACCAGAATCAGGCACCCCAACGACCGTCGTCGCGGACCCGCGTGACGGCGACGGTCGCCCGGACTCGGATCCGACGCCGCGAAGACGGGCGAGCGCCACCACCGTTGCCGGCGCTCGGCGGGAAGAGACGAGAGTAATCAGTATGAGAGGGCGTCAGTTTCCGTACTGGTAGTTGATCGTGACCTTGTTCGTCATCTCCTGGAGCTTCTGGACGATCTCCTCCTGGTAGGTCGAGTCCCGGATCCGACCGGTCGGGACGACGATCCCGAACGACCCGAGGATCTCCTCGTCGATGATGATCGGGACCGCCGCCATCCCCATTCCGATGACCTGCTCGTCCCAGTCGATGGCGTACCCGTCCTCGCGGATCTGTTCGAGTTCCGCCTTCAGAACCTCGGGGTCGGTGATCGTCTGGTCGGTCCGCTTCTCGAGTCCCCGCTGCTCGATGATCTCGTCGATCCGCGCGTCGGGGAGGTACGCGAGGATGGCTTTCCCGGTGGCCACGGTGTGAAGCGGGGTGGTCGCCCCGGAGTACGTGCCCAGGTTCAGAGCCTGCCGACCCTCCTCCTGGTGATACACCAGGGCACGTCCCTCGCTCTCGATCGTCAGTCCGACGAGTTCGTCGGTCTCGGAGACGACCCGTTTCATCTCCGGCTTCGCGACCTGGTAGAGGCGGTTGCGGTACTTCATCTTCCCGCCGATGGTGATGAAGTACGAACTGAGGTGGTACTCCCCGTCGTCGCGGGAGACGTACGGCGTGTCGTTCAGCGAGCGGAGGTAGTCGTACACGGTGCTGTCCGGGAGGTCCAACCGCGCGGCGACCTCGGAGGGGCCGGCGCCGTCCAGTTCCCAGAGCAGGCTCAGGATCTCGAACGCCCGCGCGACGGTGGTGAGCGGCGTGCGGTCAGTGGGCATACCGACGAGAGGCCACGAGAACAGTTGAACATTCCGGTTTTTCCGGACGGAGATCGGCGTACGACCGGAGAATCGCCCCATCGGATCACCGGTCGGTTCGACGCGTCGGCCGCGCGCTCCGAGCGGGGCGACACGGCTTCACACCGATAAAAGACCCAGAGAGAGCCGGGAATCTGCTCTCGGTGTGTTGCGCGCATATCGGACCGAGTGAAATGATAGATCGTTATCGTCCGCGGGACCGTCGGGAACGGTGTCAAAATATCGAGCGACCGCCGAAAAGGCGGTACAGGAGTATGCCGGGCGAGTCGACGGGACCGGTCGTGGCGGAGCGAGCCGCCCCGCGAGACTAGCCGTTGGTCGAGCGCGTCGCCGGAGTTCGTGGTAACTCGAAATCGCAGCGGCTCAGAATCACAGGCGTACTTGTGTTATTTTATCCGGGTCACCCCGTCTCGCAAGCCAGACCGCGGGCGAGCGCCCCAAGATCTAATCACGGTCATTTCGGATTTGGCACTTTTATTATATTTATGCCGCGGCGCAGTTCATCAGGAACGACCGTTATGTTAGAGCAGTCGATCGACGGATTCGGTCAGAAATTGCGAGTATATCGGATGGTGGAAATCGGATCACAGCGGAATCCGACCGCGTAGGCTCACTCCACTCTGACCGGGACGTACCGATCGAGGACCGAGTCGCCGGCGGACAGGCGAGTCACGTTTTCGGCGAGTTGATCGATGTTGCCGCGGCGGCACTCTCCCGTCATCGCGGCGATGTGTGGCGTCGTCACGACGTTGTCGAAGGCGTGGAGCGGCGAGTCGGCGGGAAGGGGTTCGGTCTCGAAGACGTCGAGGCCCGCGCCGGCGATCTGCTCGGCGCGAAGCGCGTCGACCAGCGCCGCTTCGTCGACGACGGGTCCCCGCGAGACGTTGACGAGTATCGCGTCGTCTCGCATCCGGTCCAGTTCCGACCGACCGACGAGATGTCGCGTCTCGTCGGTCAGTTCCGGCGTGAGGATCACGAAGTCGCTCCGTTCGAGCAGGTCGTCGAGCGAGCGGGCGTCGGCGTCTGCGAGTTCCGCGTCGATGGTCGGCACGTACGGGTCAGAGACCAGCACGTCGACGTCGAATCCGGAGAGGAGTTTGCCGACCCGTTTGCCGACGTTGCCGAAGCCGACGATACCGACGGTCGCTCCGGACACCCGCGTTCCCAGGGGATACTCGTCGCGCCACCGGCCCTCCGAGAGGAGGGCTTCGGCCGTCGGGAGCCGCCGAGCGCACGCGAGCGTGAGACAGAGGGCGTGTTCAGCGACCGACAGCGCGTTGTGGCCGGGCGTGTGCGTGACCGTGACGCCGTACTCCCGCGCGGCGTCGAGGTCGACGGAGTCGATGCCGGTCCCGAGCTTCCCGATCAGTTTCAGTCGGTCGGCCGCCGCGATGACGTCGCGGGTGAGCGGGACGCGGGAAGTCACCAAGAGCGCGTCGTACTCGTCGACGACCTCCAGAAGCGCGTCTTCGTCCCCGTCGATGCCGACGGTCGTCTCCCAGTCGTCGTCGAGACGGTCGAGCAGTCGGTCGGTGGGCGTGATGTCCTGATCGATCAGTACGCGCGTCATACCTCAGTCGACGGGCCTGGGGTACTTTGCAGTTACCAACCGGAGGAGAAAGCGAGAAAGACGTCCGTCGAACCGGACGACGAGGTAAGGAGTGGTCAGTCGGGAGCCGAGTTACCGGCTGTCTTCGGTGTAGGGTGCCGTCGCGACGGTCGCGCGGATCTCGGTCTTCTCGTGGCGTTCGACCCGCTTGTTCGTGTTGTCCTCGGGTTCGCCCCAGACGAGCGAGACCTCGGTGCCGGGTTCGGCGTACTCGCTGTCGACGACGGCCAGCGAGATCAGCTCACGCTGGTTGTAGATGTAGGACTTGTCCGTGGAGACGCCGACCTGTTCGCCGTCGTCGAGGACCGTGTCGTAGTGACACGCCGACGAGCGCGGGTGCGGGAGCCGCATGAACTTCTTCGTCGGGCCGTCGCTGAACAGCGACGCGAAGACGTCGACGACGTCCTCGTCGTTCCAGACGAGCGTGACCTTCTCGCGGTCGGGGTCGCCCGCTTCCGCCGCGAGGGCCTCGCTGCCGCAGTAGTCGCCGTTCGTGTCGATGATGTGGCCGTAGCCGAGTTCGGTGGGCGTGAAGTAGTAGTCGGTGATGTCGTCGGACTCGAAGCTGCCGCCGATCGAGAGCAGGCCGTCGCCGACGTCGAGCCACTCGAGGTAGTCTTCCATCCCCTCGTCGAAGATGGCGGGGACGACGAGCGGGATCCAGCCGAGGATCGCGTTCGGCGTCTGGTAGCTCTCGGCGCCGAGGTGCTTGATGTCGTACTCCTCGCCGGCGTCCATGAAGAGCTCCTTGATCTCCTCGCCCTCCCCGTAGGGGCCCCAGAACTCGTATCCGGCCTCGCCGGCCATTCCGTGGCGGAGGATGTTGACGTCGTGTCCCTGGATGGAGATGGTGGTGTGGTTGAAGAAGCCGAGGTCCGGCAGCGGCTCGTCGGCGACCTCTTCCATCAGGTCGTAGGCGTTGGGGCCCTGTACCTGGAACCGGTAGTAGGTGGGGTCCTCGTCCATCGTGACGGGACGGGGCTGCATCTCGGCCTCGAGGTCGTAGTCGCCGGTCTCGGCCTGGTACTGGAGCCAGTTGTGCGCGGCCGCGCCGCCGACGCTCAGGAACTTGTCCTCCTCGAGGTGGAACCAGATCGCGTCGCCGATGAACTTGCCGTTGGGGTTGGCGACGACGAGCTGTTTGGCCTTGCCGGGCTCGGTGTTGTCGAACTTGTTGACGGCGTAGTCGCGGTAGAAGTCAAGCGCGTCAGGGCCCTCGACGTAGTGATCCGTCATATGGTACGACTGGTCGGCGAAGGCGACCGACTCCCGCCAGGAGCGCTGCTCTTCGATCCAGTTGGTGATCTCGTCGGGGACCTTGGTGAACTTCCCGACGCCGAGATCGCGCATAAGTTCGACCGGACTGCCCGCCTTGTCGGCGGCCTCTGCCATACTGTCGCTGAAAGACCACGATCGTTCGCTCATAGTAGTGCAGCCTAATGGAGAGACGTATTGTACTTAAGGTTTAGGTAAAATAGGCGTGTTATCCGGGAAATGTTTCCGCCAGTTGCGCGTCGCAAGCGCCGTCGGAAAGTGGTATATAAAAGCTTCTACTCGTCTTTCGCGCTCAGCCGGTCCAGTTTGCCCGTCGAGGTGCGCGGGAGCGACTCGTCGACGAAGCGGTACTCCCGGGGACGCTCCATCCGGGCGAGTTCGTCGCTCTCGAGACACCACTCGTCTAACTCCTCGGCCGTCAGATCGGGGTCGGACGGGTAGACGTACGCGACGACCTTCTCGCCGTACTCGTCGTCCTCGACGCCGACGACCGCCGATTCGTTGACGTCGGGGTGCGCGTTGAGCCGCTCCTCGACGGGAGCGGGGTAGACCTTGATCCCCTTCGAGAGGATCATCAGGTCCGTCCGGCCCTCGAGGTAGATGAATCCCTCTTCGTCCTTGTACCCGAGGTCGCCGGAGTACCACCAGCCGTCCTCGAACACCTCCTCGGTCTTTCGGGTGCGCTCCCAGGCCCACACCGGACAGTCCGGAGCTCTGACGGCGAGCTCTCCGACCTCGCCGGTCGGCTTGACGTCCTCGTAGGTGCCGTCCTCGTCGACGATTCGGATCTCGACGCCGGGGACCGGTTTGCCGACGCTCTCGACGCGGTCTTCGGTGAGTTCGGGGTTCTCCATCACCGTGGCGTAGGCCTCGGTCGCCGCGTAGGAGTTCTTCACCACGTCGCAGACGTTCTCGCGAAGCCGTCTGAGCGTCGTCGCGTTCAGGACCTCGCCCGCGGACATCACCCCCGACAGCGAACTCAGGTCGTACTCGTCGAACGAGTCGAGGTTGAGGATCTCCCGCCACATCGTGGGCACCAAGAGCGCGCTGGTCAGGTCGTGCTCGTCGATCATCTCCAGGTACGTCTCGGGGTCCCAGGAACTGAGGAAGTACGTCGTCGCGCCCGAGACGAGCGCCGGGAGCACCACGGAGTACCAGGCGGCGAAGGAGGGCGTGAACACGTGCGGCTGGCGGGCGGGCCGGTTGAGTTCGTAGACGCTCACGAGGGTGTTGGCGCGGAAGTACAGGCCGCGGTTCGTGTGACACCACCCCTTCGGTTCGCCGGTGGTCCCGGAGGTCCACATCACGACGGCCGTGTCCTCCTCTCGGACGCGGACGTCGGGGTCGGCGGTGGACTGTCCCTCCAGAAACGGCTCGAAGGACTCCTCGTAGTCGGTCTGTGCCTCGCCGACGTTGACGATCACGTCGAGGTCGGTGTCGATCTTCTCGCGGAGGCGCTCCTCGAAGAACTCGGAGGTCTCCTCGTCGACGACGAGCGCGCGGGGTCGAAAGGAGTCGATGACACCCTTGAGCGTGTTCGGTGACGCCCGGACGTGCAGGTTCGAGACGGTGCAGCCGGTTTTCAGACCGCCGTTCCAGAGCACGGTGTGTTCGAGGGAGTTCTCACAGAGCAGCGCGATCCGGTCGCCCTGGCCGACGTGCTCTCTGAACGCGTTCGCGGCCTGATTGCTCCGGCGATCGAACTCCGACCAGGTCATCGTCTCCCCGTCGACGCCGTTGCCGAACGCGACCTTGTCCGGGTTGTTCTCCGCGGCGATTCGAGACAGATCTTTGATAGGAGGCACCTCTACCGTCGACGTGTGATGCATACTAACGGGGACGAGATGATCTAACTTATAATTTGAGAAAGACCTGTAGTGGTGGTTCGTCTCCGGACGTTAGCGACGCGGCCGACGAGTTAGATATATCATATTTCGTTGTATATTGATTTATTTATTATATTTTTAGTATACAGATTCGTATCCGAAATTCATCTATAATAGTCGGTTTTTTCTGTTATATTATATTATGTTTCTGGAATATTTTGATAATCAAATAATATTTCTGTCATTAAATTCGGTCGCGAAGGGCAACCGTCATCGAGCGAGACGTACCGACCGGTGAGGGATCGTCGACCGGGTCACTCTCGTAGTGGGGTTGCAAGCCCCTACACGTTCGATCGGACGCAGTCGTGCAACCGGATGCGAGACCAGGTGCGAACGCCGCCATACCCGCGTGGCGTCAGTGATCTGGTTTGCCCGAGAGGCCGACCGCGACGAAGACGAGGAGCCCGCCGAGGAAGAAGAGCAGTCCGGGCTCCGAGAGGAGGAGGACGCCCCGCAGGAGCGAGTTGCCGTCTGCGACGCCGAGGCTCGCCGGTTCGAAGAGCGACGCCGCCGAGCCGCCCAGGAACCGCTCGGCGGTGACCTGAACGGCGAGACTCGACAGCGCGAGGACGGTCACGCCGGTGGCCCAATCGGAGAGGGACCGGCGGAGGGTGTCTCGCTGCGTCGACGAGGACGATCCGACGAGGACGATCGGGTCGGCCGCCGGGCCGTAGACGGTCATCTCGTTGCCCTTCTCGGAGAGGCGCGTGCCCACCGATTCGACGACGCCGGCCGTCCGGAGCTTCGAGAGGTGGTAGTGGACGTTCTGGACCGACGTGTCGAGGTCGCGGGCCAGTTCCGACGGTGGGGCCGGATCGTCGTGGAGCGCGCTGAACAGCTCGCGGGCCGTCTCGGAGCTCAGCGCGTCGACCAGTTCACCGGCGTCGTCGGCGGCGACGTCGACGACCGCCGGTTCGGCGTCCGGCGACCGCGTTCGGTCTCCCAGCCGGGCGATCGGGGAGGACATACTCGCCCCGAGACTACGGATACGGCGGGTATCAATGTGGGTGTAACTTAAGCGATCGTTTGACCGCCCGACAGAGGGCGGTCGGCGGTCGGTCGCGGAGCGACGGCCCGGCCGACAGCGCAGAACGACCAGTAGGTCCCGACGAGCACGGCTCGGGGGTCCCGACAGTCACCTGGCGCGCGCACGCTGCACCGCGGCGACGACGTCGAGTCGCCCCGACCCCGCGGCGAGATCGCGCCCGCGACGACCGGTATCGCCGGCGGACGCACGGAGGATACCGGCCACGTCGCGCGGGGCCAGCCCCGAGGCGGCGTCGAGAACGAGAGCGGCAGCGCCGGCGGTCCGCGACGCGGCGGCCGAGGTGCCGGGGTCGCCGGCACCGACCCACGGGACCGGGGGTGCGACGACGTCGACGCCGACGGCACCGCTCGCGGTCGGTCCGCGGCCGCTGTGTGGCGAGACCTCACCGGTCGTCGGCCCGTCCGAGGCGTCCGCGCGCGGCCCCTCGTCCGTCCCCCCGGGTGCGCTGATACCGCCGACGCCGACGACGCCGGGGACGCTCGCGGGGACGGCGATGCTGCCGAGGGGGCGAGGCGACGAGAGCGTGTGCGTCGGCGTCGTCACCTCGACGCGGCCCGTCGGCTCTACTTCCCGCCCGGCCCCGCCGTTCGTCGGTCCCTCAGTCGGACTCGCCGGCCGGACGACGAGGGCGTACTCACCGTCGGCGAGGTCCGCGGTCAGGCGTTGCCCGATCCGCGACGCCGTCGGTTGCGAGAGGGACACGAGGTTCCAGCGCTCGCCGTCGTCGACCGAGCGCAGGAGCGCGAGCGTGAGGTCGATCTCGATCGTCGGCCCGACGACGAGCCAGGCGACGAAGCGGCCGGCGACGGTGTCGTCGTCCGATCCCGACCGGCCCCGGATCCGGAGCCGCCGGTGGCCTCCGGAGCCGCCGGGTGAGAGCGTCCCGTACGGCCCCTGCCAGTGGCCGAGCGCCGCGTTCCCGGTGGGAGCGACGAACGTGCAGCCGGCCTCGACCGCGCGGCGGGCGGCACGGAACACGTCGGATCGCGGTGTCGCCACCGTTCCGTGCGCCGCGACCGGCGTCAGTATCACGTCCGCCGACCGGCGGCGCGCCCAGTCGATCGCCTCGAGGAACTCGTCGGTGCGGCGAAACGACGCGAGCGAGAGGCTCACCGACGGTGCGAGCCGCGTCACCGACGCCGCCGCGGCGGTCCCGTGGCTGGTTCCGTCGACGATGGCGCGTTCGGGGCCGAACTGCCGGATCTCCTCGACGGTGCCCGTCAGATCCGCGTGGGTCGGATCGAACCCGGTGGGATCGAGGACCGCGACCCCGACGCCGTCGCCCGTGATCCCCGCGTCGTGAATCCGGTCGATCGACTCGGGGTCCCCCTCGCGAGGGGCGGAGTCCGCGCGTCGGCCGATCCCGCCGGGGATCGGCACGCCCCCGGCGAGGACGCTCGCGGCCGCCGCCCCGCCGATCGCGACCGCTCGTCGGCGGCTGACCCGGAATCCGGCCCCGTCGGATCGATCGCTCCTCACGTCGTCGTCTCTCCGTCCCGGTGGGTGTTCATACTGTCGGACGATCGGTGTCGTCTGGAACGACCGCGTCGCCGCGCGGGGTAGCGTAAGTGACTCTTGAAGCAACCGAGCGTTCTTAATCGGACGGCGTCGTTCGTCGAGATATGCCCTCCAGGCACGCACCGACGACGGTTCACGCACCGACGGCGACGCAAACGCAGACAGCCGCACCCGTACCGGCAATAGCTCACGTGCAGGCAGGACTATACGTGCCGGCAGAACCACACGTGTCCGTACTGCACGCGCCGGAGACGAACGGCAGCGTCGGTTCCGGGCGACGGCGGGCGAATCTGCGATCGGAGGGGCGAGATGCGTAGCCGTCACCGCGGCGCGGTGCTGGCGCTCGTCGTCGTGGCGTCCGCGCTCGCACCGGCGGCGCTGGCGGCTCCCGTCGCGGCTGATCCGAGCGTGAGCGTCGACCACGACGGGGACCGCGTGACGGTCGCGAACGGGACCGCACAGGTCGTGAACGGGACGGCCGACGCGCCGGTCGGGACCGAGATCCTCGTCCGCGTCCGCTCTTCGGGCGACACCGAACCGGCGTTCCTCAAGACGGCGACCGGCGTCGTGACCGAGAACGGGACCTGGGCCGTGGCGTTCGACTTCGAGAGACAGCGGGCCGGTGACACGTTCGACCTGACGGCGCGGTTCGAGAACGGCTCCGCCGAGGCGAACGTCGAGGGTGAGATCGTCGCCTGCGGCGGGGGCTGTGCGGAGGCGACGCCCAGCGGTACGCCGACGCCGATCCCCGAACAGACGCGGACGCAGACGCGGACCGCGAGCCCGTCCGCGCCGGTCGCGTTCGGCGAGAACGTCTTCCTCGTCGACGCCGGCGGCGTGGCGGCGATCCCGGTGTCGTTCGACGGGCAGGGCGCGAACGGGGAGACCGACGAGGCGGTCGTCGTCCTCGGAAACGAGAGCGAGTCGAACTACGAACTCGAAGCCGTCGTCAGCGACGACGACGGCGACGGCGGGGCCGTCCTCTACGTCGACACCGCCCTGGCCGGTCGCGGCGACGGGACGCTGAGCACCTCCGGCGGCGACAGCGTCCGGGTCGAGTCGGAGACGTCGCTCGACTCGATGTTGGATCCCGCAGACTACGACGTCTCGCTGTACGCGGGCAGCGAGCGGACGGGCGAACCGGACGACGTCGGCAGCCTCGTGGTGCAGACGGCGACGACCCGGACGGCGACGGGGACGGCGGAACCGGCGACGGCCGGCGGAGGCGAGACCGGGACGAACGGCCTCGGTCTCGGACCGCTCGCGGTCAGCGGCGTCGTCAGCGGCGCCTTCCTCGTCGGCGGCGCGGTCCTGGCGGCGGTGCTCCTCAGGGGGTGACGCCCCTCGGACGTGAGGGATCGATCGGCGTCGCAGTGGCGAACAGTCGGCACACGTGGGGTCGATGTCGGTTCCCGGTTCGCTCGCGACGACGTCCTCGCCACCGTCGTCGGCTGCGGGTTCCCGTGGACCGGCATTTTCCCCGGTGGATCCGCGCCGGCGTGCCGAGCAACCGCGGCCCGACGCGGAGCAGGTGTCACGTCACACCCCCGCTGGCCGCCCGTTCGTATATAAACGTACGTCGTCTCCGGATGCTCGGACCGGGTCGGATCAGTTACTCGGGGTCGTGGACATCGACCGGGAAGTCGCGTTCGCCGGCCTCGACGGGGACGTCCAGCCAGTTCGACGCCGGGACGAGCGGACACTCGTACGCGGGGTTGTACGCGCAGGTCGGGTTGTACGCGCGGTTGAGATCGAGGATCCAGGTCCCGTCCTCGCGGCGGTCCTCGGCGGGTTCGAGGTCGATGTATCGCCCGGCGCCGTACGTCTCGTCGCCGCTGGTCGCGTCGCGGAACGGGACCCACAGCCGATCGCTCCCGTCGGTCGGCTCGAACGCGTCCAGGGTGACCTCGGTACCGTCGACCTCGAACCGGAACTGGCCCACGCGACGGTACGTCTGTTCGCCGTCGGCCGTCGTCTCGACGGTGACCGTCTCGGGGTCGTCGTACCGGTGGAGTTCGAGTTCGAACCGGTAGTCCGGATCGACGTCGTAGTACGCGAGGCCGGGGAAGGCCTCGCCCCGCAGGTCGGGCGGGATCGGCGAGCGCTGGTTCTCGCGGAAGTACCGTTCCTTCCGTTCGCGGTTCCGTTCGATCGCCGTCTGCCAGTCGCCGTCGTCGTGTGTGCTCATGGGTTGGGATCCGGTGGACCGACGCGGTCAGTCGTCCAGACGAGTCGATATTGTGTGCACTGAACAATAACACTTGTGCGGTCGTCGGCCTCGACCGCACGGGCGTGCGCGCCGGTATCGGCGAACGCCGTCCGCCGGAACGACGGGTGCCGAGAGGTCTCGCGTCCCGCCACCGTCGGCGGAGCGTCGCTTCACGTCGACGAGAGGGCGAGAGAATCCCTGCAAACGCTACTCTAATACGGGGTTGGCGCAAACGCGACGTATGGACTATCGATACGCCGGCGACGCCCACGAACGACTGTTCGCCTCGTATCAGGAGGACTCCGACCCGTTTCCGACGAGCGTGACGGCGTGCTTCCCGGATCGGGATCACCGCCGCGAGGAGGTCGCGATCCTCCAGGAGCTGTTCTTCCCGACGTGCTGGAACGCGCCGGAACTCGTCCGCGACGAACTGGCGGTGCTGGATCGCCTCGACGAGCTCGGGAGCCTGTTCAAGGCCGGCATCTGCCCGTACACGGACAGCCGACCGGACGAGACGGTGGCCGCGGTGCTCGACAGCCTGCCCCGAATCCGCGAGCTCCTCAAGCTCGACGTCGAGGCCGCGTATAAGGGCGATCCGGCGGCGAAGACGTACATGGAGATCATCCGGTCGTACCCGGGGTTCCTGGCGATCGCGGTCCAGCGCGTCGCGCACGTGCTCTACGGCCTCGATGCAGCCGAGTACGCGCGGGAGCTCACCGAGTACGCGAAGACCCAGACCGGCATCGACATCCACCCGGGCGCGGAGATCGGCGAGCACTTCTTCATCGACCACGGGACGAGCGTCGTCATCGGCGAGACGGCGACCGTCGGCGAGTGGGTGCGGCTGTACCAGGACGTGACGCTCGGCGCGCTCCACTTCGAGGAGGAGGAGGGCGACGAGCACGCGCTGAAGAAGGGGTACAAGCGCCACCCCGACATCGGCGATCACGTCGTCATCGGCGCCGGCACCAAAGTGCTCGGAGCGGTGACCGTCGGCGACCACGTGAGCATCGGCGCGAACTCCTGGATCACGGAGGACGTCGACGACCACACGAAGGTGTTCATCAAGGACCACCCGACGCAGGAGCGCAAGCGGTACGATTGAGCGGCGTCGCGAAAACCGGGAGCGTCACGAGGGCGGGAAAACGACCGTCGGCCCGCGGACGACGGCGACAGCGATGACGAAAAGCCGAAGCCCCTCGACCGCGTCGGTCGGGGTATGTCAACCACGCAGACGCTGGTGCGAGACGTGATGTCGACGCCGCTCGTGACGATCAGCCCCAAGGCGACGCTCGTGGAGGCGGCGGCGCGGATGCGCGAGGAGAACGTCAGCGCCCTGCTCGTCCCGACGACCGAACTCGCGATCGTCACCAGCACGGACGTGCTCGACGCGGTCGCCGCCGAGCGCGACCCGGCGGCGGTGACGGTCGCCGACGTGATGACCGAATCGGTCGAGACGGTGCCGCCGGACCTCCGACTCACCGAGGCGGCCGCGATGATGGAGAACTTCGGGATCAGTCACCTGCCGGTCGTCGACGACGACCTCGTCGGGATGGTCTCCTCGACCGACATCACCGCACAGCACACCTGAGTGGGAGTTCGGCTGGCCACGGGACGAACCCGATCGAGTCCCGGCGACCGGGACGGAGGCGCTCTCGTGGCGACCCCGGCGCCGTCGGAAGCGCACGATTCAACTGCCCGGGCCGCCTTCGACGTCTATGGATCTCGTTGCTGCGCTGAACGCCGACGCCGGGACGACCTGCGTGGTCGGTGCCGGCGGCAAGAAGACGACCCTCGAAGCGCTCGCCACGCGGCTCGATCGGGCGATCGTCACCGCGACGGTTCGGATTCCGATCTTCGACGAGTGGGTGGACGGAGTCGTCGTCACCGACGAGCCGGTCGACATAGCCCGCGAGCGACTGGCGGCCCCCGCGACCCGGCCGGACGGAACGGCGGCCGGCGGGTGGCCGCTCGGTCTCGTCCCCGAGCGGGAGCGCGAGGATCGGTATCGGGGGTACGAGCCGGACGTCGTCGACGCGCTCGGCGAGTTGGACGTGCCCGTCCTCGTGAAGGCCGACGGCGCCCGGATGCGGCGCTTCAAAGCGCCCGACAAGTGGGAGCCGCGGCTCCCCAGAACAGCGGACACGGTGGTGTCGATCGCGAGCGTCCACGTGGTCGGCGAACCGCTCTCGGAGTCGCTCGTGCACCGGGTCGACGAGGTGTCGAAACTCACGGGGCTGGAGCCCGGCGAAACGATCGGAGCGGCGGACGTCGCCGAGGTGCTCGCGAGCGACCGCGGCGGTCTCAAGGACGTCCCCCGGGACGCGACGCCGATCCCGTTGCTCAACATGGTCGACGACGCCGACCTCGAAGCGACGGCCCGGGAGGTCGCAGGCGAGATCCACGAGCGCGCGGACGTCCCGCGGGTCGTCCTCGCGGAGATGCGCGCGGACGATCCCGTCGTCGACGTCGTCTGAGCGATTCAGAAACCCGTCGTCGACGTCGTCTGAGCGATTCAGAAACCCGTCGTCGACGTCGTCTGAGCGATTCAGAAACCCGTCGTCGACGTCGTCTGAGCGATTCAGAAACCCGTCGTCGACGTCGTCGGAGCGATGCAGAACCCCGTCGTCGACGTCGTCGGAGCGATGCAGAACCCCGTCGTCGACGTCTGACCGTTCCGGCCTACTCGCGGTTCGCCGTCCGAATCCGCTCGACCGCGGCCTCGAACTCCTCCGGCGTGTTGACGTTCTCGAAGGTGTCCAGCGAGCCGACCGATCGGATCTCGTCGGCGTCGACGACGACCTCCTCGAGGTCGTCGAGCGGCGCGACGATGCGGTCGTCCCCCCGGTCGAGCGCCCGCCGACAGGCCGCCGCCATCGCGTCGGTCCGGTAGACCGCCTGCGTCGTCTGGTACCACTCGTCGGGGCGGGGGACCGCGGCGTCGGCGCCCGCCGCGCGCTCGAAGAGGTACTCGACGACGTCGGGGTCGACGAACGGCATGTCGCAGGCGACGACGACGGTGTACTCGGCGGCGACGGCCTCCAGTCCGCGGGCGATGCCCGCCATCGGGCCCGCGTCGGGGTCGCGATCGACCGCGAACGCCGGGTCGAACGGGGCGTCGGAGAACGCGTCGGCGACGGCGTCGACCTGGTCCGCTCGGCAGTTGAGTACCACCTCGTCGACGACGGGCGCGAGGCGGTCGACGACGCGGCGGATCATCGGCGTGCCGTCGAGGTCCGCGACGGCCTTGTCGCGGTCGCCGAAGCGGGTCGAGCGCCCGCCGGCGAGGACGAGTGCTGCGCGCATACCCCGCCTAGGGGAACGGGGACCAAGAACGTGGCGAGGGACGGCCAGGGTCCGGGGGGTGCAGAGCGACCGCGCGGAGCGGAGCACATATATCCCGCCGAGCAGTCACTCGAACCGATGCGGGAGGACGAACTGGCGACGGCCGCGGTCGAGCACTTCGAGGCGGCGTTCGACGACCCCGAGATCGGCCTCGAAGAGCCCTACGACCACTACGGCAACCGGGGGTCCGTCGACCTCTACGTCCGGACGGACCCGCCCGAGCGGGTCGAGTACCTCGTCGAACTGAAGGCGGACCCGGCCGTCCGGATGGCCGGCGGGGCCAACGAGATCCTCAGACAGTACCGACGGATGGAGCGGTACTTCTACGAGGACGACGCCCACGACCTCCGGAAGCGACTCGGGCGGGAGGGTCCGGGCCTGTACCTCCTCCTGCTCTTCGCACCCACGGCACGCTGCGTGGAGCACGTCCACGAGCACCGACGGCTGTACGGCTCGATCGACGAGGGGCTGACGATCGACGGCGTCCCCGCGACCCGGAAGGTCGCGTTCCTCGCCAACCTCGACGACGCCGCGGGCGGGGGACTGGGCTTCCTCTCGGTCAACGGCGGGGTCGAGATCGGATCCGCGGCGTTCGAAGACGCCGTCCCGGACGGCTCGCGGCTGGCGGAGGCGCTCCGCGAGGCGGAGATCTGATCCGACGCATCGAACGCCACGGCCGTCGCCTGCGACCGTTCGCCACGTCCGGTCGTTCCCCTCGCCCTCGACAGTTCGCCACGCCCGATCGTCGCCCTCGCCTGTGACCGTTCACCACGCCCGTTCGAGGATCCCGACGATCTCCTCGACCGAGGGATCGACGCCCTCGGGCGCGACAGAGAGCAGGTCGTCGTCGGCCACGGCCGCCGCGATCTCGGGGAACCGCGCCTGTTCGACCCCCTCGACGTCGCGGAGTCGGTTCGGAAGACCGAGGTCGTCGCGGACGGCCGCGACGGCGTCGATGACGCCCGCCGCGACGGCGTCGGGCGGTCGGTTCGCGGCGTCGACGCCGAGCGCCTCCGCGAGCAGGTCGCGCCTGCCGTCGACGGAGTCGAAGACGTAGCGCAGCACGTACGGGGCGAGGACGCCGTGGATCGTGCCCTGGTGGACGTCGGAGCCGTGCGAGAAGCCGTGGCCGAACGCGTGGATGATCGAGGCGCGGTATCCATCGGCCCCGGCGAGGCCGTACTGGACGTTCACGACGCCGGCCAGGACGTCGCCGAGTCGCTCGGCGTCCATCGGCTCCTCGCGGATCGTCCCGAGTCCCGACTGGAGGAGACGCAGCCCCCGCGCGGCGGTGCCGTCGGTGATCGGCGTCGCGTGCGGCGAGTACAGCATCTCGATCCCCTTGTCGAAGCCGT
The DNA here is from genome assembly GCF_004799685.1 of Halobellus limi. NCBI lineage: Archaea > Methanobacteriati > Methanobacteriota > Halobacteria > Halobacteriales > Haloferacaceae > Halobellus > Halobellus limi. Next base: position 234,504 of record NZ_CP031312.1, on the reverse strand, counting down.
TCATCGCCGACGCGGCCAGCACCGACGCGGGCGTCGTCCGGTATAGGTCCGGATCGTAGTACAGCGCCTCGGGCATCAGTCGGGGGTCGCCGACGCCCCCGCTCTCGTGGGCCTCCTCGACCAAGGCGTCGCGGTCGAGTGTGAGCGTCACGCCCGCGATGTCAGAGAGGTCCGCCCCGGCGAGCGTCGTCGGCACGGCGACGATCGGGAGCGGGTCTCCCCCGTCGGCGACGGACAGCGCGCCGGTGTCGAGGGCGCGCTCGGCGACCGCCTCCCCGTCGGCGTGCGAGGAGAGCGCGGCGAGGACCTTCGCCGTGTCGAGCGTGCTCCCGCCGCCGACGGCGACGACCGCGTCGACGTCGCGGTCGCGGGCCAGTCGGAGACCCGCGAGCGCGGTGCCGAGCGTCTTCGCCGGCGTCGTCTCCGGGAACTCCGCGACGAGTCGGTCGCCAAGCCCCTCCCGGATCGGATCGACGACCGCCGCCGTCGTTCCCACGGTCCGGCCGCTCACGAGCACCGCGCGCTCCAGCCCGCGTCGGTCGAGTCCGTCGCCGAGCCGGCCGACGCAGCCGGCGCCGACGACGATCGTTCCGGGGTGGAAGTCGAACGTGAAGCCCTGGGTCGGTGTCATACTCGGGGGCAGGACGCGACAGGGGAAAGGTCTACCCCGGCCGGCGGGGCGCCGGCCGACGCGTCCGGCCGTCGCTACGCCGGTCCGTCGCCGTCGACCGCTTCGAGCGTCTCGATCGCGTCGTCGAACGCCCTCCGTGTCGGATCGTCGCCGTCTTCGCCGGGGTGGGACTCGCGGAGCGCCGGCAGGACGTCTGGATCGCCGAGCGCGCCGAGCGTATCGGCGGCCCACGAGGGGAAACCGTTGCCGCGACCGCGGTCCAGCAGGTCGCACAGTTCGGATTTCAGCCAGTCTCTCGGGACCGTTCCGGGGTCGGCCGCCTCCGCGTATCCGAGGACGAACAGGAGCGAGCGAGGGTGGTTCTCCTCGCTCCGGAGCCGCTCGGCCAACGCCTCGGCGTACGGGACGAAGGCGTCCGGCCGGTCCTGGGCGACGCGCGCCAGCGAGTCGGCGGCGTAGACGAGCGTTCTGATCGCGGCAGACCCCATCCACTCGACCGGCCCCGGGATCCCGTCGACGTCGTCGGGGTACGGACCGACGGCGGCGAGCACCTCGTCGACGAACGGCGCGAACAGCTCCGGGCGGTCGTGGAGGTGCTGGAGCGTCTCCGCGGCGGCGACACGGTCGTCTCCGTCGTCGGTGGCCAGGAGCGAGACGACGGTCTTCATCTCCTCGCGGGAGATCGAATCCGGCGTTTCGTCCGCCCGATCGAGCAGTCGCTCCGCGAGCGCTCGCCGTTCGCCCGGGTCGGCGGGGAGCGACGCCGGGCCGGCCGACGGTGTCGGCTCCTCGCCCGTCATCGGCCGAGGTCCAAGTCGAGTTCGAGCGACCCGAGCACGCAGTGGTAGACCGCCCGCTTGTCCATCCCGGTGTCCTCACAGAGCGCGTCGATCTCGTCGGCGGTGAACGAGGGTCCGGCGTCGACGAGGACGTCGTGAAACGACGCCGAGTACCGCGGGAGGTCGTCGTCGGTGCGGGCGATCAGCCCCGCTTCGACGAGTCGATCGAGCGCGATCTCGAAGTCCGGCTCCGTCGCCGGCGCGTCCGGTCTGGACCCGTAGTCGGGGTGGTCCTCGAACCGGTAGAAGTGATCGGCAGCCGTGCGGAGCGACGGTCCGTTCTCCCGGATGAACTCGTACACCCGTTCGCGGGCCCCGTCGAGCGACTCCGGATCGGGGGTCTCGACGTCCGCCCCGTACCGCCACAGCAGCGCCTCGATCAGTTCCGGATCGACGTCGTGGTCGTCGATCAGGTCGTGGGCTCGTTCGGACACAGGCGGCCTTCGGAACGGTCCTAAATAAATCATCACACGGAACGAAAGCGGCGGAGCGCACGACGGCGAGTCGAACGACGTAAGTCGCCATGTCGACTCGGAGCACCCATGGAGGTCCTCGGCCGACTCCTCGGACTGCTCGCGCTCCTCTTCGTGGGGGCCGGCCTCCGGTTCTCGGGCGTGCTCGACGAGGCCAGGACCCAGCGGCTCAACGCGCTCGCGTACTACGTCGCGCTCCCGGCGCTCATCTTCGTCTCGACGTACGACCAGGCCGTCGGCGAACTGCTCACGGCCGACCTGTTCGTCGGGTTGCTGTCGGTGCTCTTCGCGACGGCGGCCATCGCGTGGCTGCTCCACCGGAGACAGGAGCGCCGCGGGAGACAGAGCGTCGCGATCATCCAGTCGTACCACTCGAACCTGGGATATCTCGGGCTCCCGCTCGTGGCGGCAACGTTCGACGACCACGTGACCGCGATCGCGAGCGTCGTCCTCGGCGTGGTCTCGCTGACGCAGGTCCCGCTCACGATCGTCGTCCTCACGGCGATCAACGAGGCGGAGGCGTCGATCCGGGAGGAACTGCGCCGACTCGCCCGAAACCCCGTGCTCGCGACGCTCGTCCTCGGGCTGACCGTCGGTTCGCTCGGCCTGTCGGTGCCCGGACCGCTCACCGCCGGCCTCGACGTCCTCGGAGCGCTGGCGCTGCCGATCGCGCTGCTGTGCGTCGGCGCATCGCTCCAGATCGATCTTCCGAACGTCGACGTCGGCGCGACCGGCGCGGTGGTCGCGACGAAGATCGCGGTCATGCCGGCGCTCGCGTGGGCGACCTTCTCGGTACTCTCGGTCGGCGCCGCGACCTTCACGGCCGTCATCGTGATGCTCGGGATGCCGACGGCGGTGTCGACGTACGTGTTCGCGAACGAACTCGGCGGCGACGAGGAGTTCGCCTCGCTGAACGTGTTCCTCACCACGCTCGCGTCGGTCGGGACGCTGCTCGTGCTCATTCGAGCGGTCGGCTGAGAACAGAGTCGGGCCCGATCGACCGCGGTCACGGATTATGCGCGTTCTGTCTCGCCGTACCAGCCCGCAACGACGGCGTAATCGCGAGCGAAGACGGCGAGGGAGGGCGCGAGCACGATCACGGCGAGCGGACGGGTCGCCAGCGGCGAGAGCAGCGGCGAGAGCGCGGCCGTGATGAACGCCATCTGGACGCCCGCGAGCGGCCGGCGGACGACGCTGTCCGGTATGTCGTAAACGGGCTTGCCGCGACGGCGACGCAGCCCGCGGCCGAGTTTGAACAGGTACCGCGCCGCCGACAGCGACAGGTACCAGACGGGGAGCTGCCCCCAGAGCACCGCGACGATCGGCGCGACGAGGAACCCGGTCGTATCGAACGCGAGGTCCAGTTTCGCCCCGAGGACGGTCCGGCGGTCGGTCCGTCGCGCCAGGAAGCCGTCGACGGCGTCCAGCACACACCCCGTCCCGTAGAGAACGGCGGGTAACCACGCGATTCCGGGGCGGGGCGCGAGCGCGCCGAACCCGGCCAGCGCGGCGAAGAGCGCCCCCCGGGTCAGCGTCACGAGGTTCGGCGCGCCGAGCGATTCGTAGACCGCTGTCTGGCTGTCAGCGCGGTCCACCGCGCGCCCGTCGTCGACGGCGTCCAAGACGTCCCCGCCGCCGGCATCGTCCGCCGCCGCGCCTCCGTCGGCATCGACTCTCTCCCCGTCGTCGTTCTCCGGACGGTTCGCGCCGAGGTACCGGAGGCAGAACCACAACTCGAAGGCCGCGACCGTCGCGGCGGGCAGCAGCCACCGGAGGCCCACTGCAGACACCGCCGACGCGCCGGGGCCGAGGACGGAGTCGGTGCCGGCGACTGCGACCGGGAGCAGCGCCGCGCCGCCGAGCAGGAGGATCGAAACGGTCGTTGCCACGGCGGCCCACTCGCGCCGGAGGGTCGAGGGGACCGCACGGACCACCGTCACCGCTCGAACTCCGCGTCTTCGAGCGTCGCGAGGCGCTCGCGGTCGTCGTCGGTCAGCCGGACGCGCGCGGCCGCGAGGTTCGCCACGACGTGGTCGGAGTCGTTGCTGGCGGGGATGGGGACGACGCCGCGGTCGACGTGGAACGCCAGGGCGACGGTGGCCGGCGCGACGCCGTGCTCCTCGGCGACGTCGCGGAGAACCGGCTCGTCGAGCAGTCCCGGCGCCGACAGCGGCGAGTGCGCGACGACCCGGATCCCGCGCGCGTGACACCACTCGACCAGTTCCGACCGGGGCCGGTACGGGTGCGACTCGACCTGGACGATCGCCGGGGGCACGCGCGCGACCTCGACGATCCGTTCGAGTTGCGGGAGCGAGACGTTGCAGACGCCGAGCGTCCGGGTGAACCCCCGGTCGTGGAGCCGTTCGAGCCGCCGCCAGGTCGCTTCGAGGGAGACGTCGACGGTCTCGGGGTCACCCTCCGAGTCGGTGGGAAACGTCAGCGCCTCCTGCTCGGCCACGGGCTTCGACGCCAGGTCCGAGAGCGGCCCCTGGTAGGCCCACGCCTCGGGCCAGTGCAGCAGATACGAATCGAAGGCGTCGATCCCGAGTTCCGCCAGGCTGCCGCGACACGCCTCCGCGACGTGCTCGTGGTTGGTGTTCCAGACCTTGCCGACGAGAAAGAGCCCCTCCCTGTCGGGCGACCCCGGCGAGTCGAGCAATTCCCCGATCCGCGTCTCGTTGCCGTACAGTTCGGCCGAGTCGAACAGGCGGTAGCCGGCGTCCAGCGCCGTCGCGATAGCGTCGATCCGGTCGACGTACTCGCCGTCGCGGTACCGCGAGCAGCCGAACCCGACCGGCGGCAGGCGTATCGCGGCGTCGCGGACGAGAGGAGCGGTCGAACCCGCACCGCGGTCCGGATCGCGTCGAGCGGTCGAATCCGCATCGGTTTCGGGGTCGTGTCGAGTGGTCGCGCCCCGCGGAGGGGGACGGATCGGCGGCGGTCGGGGGGCGTCCGGGTCGACCCCTTCCGACGCCGCCTCCGGAAGCCGAACGCGCGAGCCTTCCGACGCAGCGCGCTCGATGGCGTTGCAGACGGCGACGACGTGCGCGGCGCGGCGGGCGCCGCGGGTCGGAGCGCGGCCGTCCCGGACCGCGTCGGCGAGTCGCTCCGGACCGCCGAGATACCGCCGCTCCCGGCGGGGCTGCGGGTGCGGCGCCGAGACGTACGGTCGCCCCGCGCCGCCGACGGAGACCGCGTCGCGCTCGGCCGCGAGCGCGCCGCTGTCGGCGAGGTACAGGGACCCGTCGTCGCCGTGGAGTTCGAGGCTGTTGAACTCCCGCGACCGGTGGGGCGCGTAGAGGCTCGCGGTGAGGCGGACGACCGGCCCCGACGCGAACTGGATCGTCGCCTCGACGTGCGGGGGCCGCTCGGGCGTCTGCGCCTCCCGGTCGGGCCAGACGTCGAGCGCGTCCGCGCTCCTGATCGCCTCCGCGGGGCCGAACCAGGAGACCAGAAGCGAAAGCGGGTACACCGCGCCGTCGTAGAGGGGCCCGACGTCGAGGAACGAGTCGGGGCGGTCGTGCCACTCCGTCACACGACCGACGTGGGCGTGGGCGTAACCCAGCCGGATCGGCCCGAGGCGGCCGTCGCCGAGGAGCGAGCGGGCGTGCCGCTGCGCGTCACAGCGGTGGTTGATCGGCGCACAGCCGAGCGCAAGGCCGCGGCGGTCGGCGGTCTCGACGAGACCGAGCGCGCGGTCGGCGTCGAGCGCCAGCGGCTTCTCCCCGAAGACGTGGCGGTCCGCTTCGAGACAGGTCCTCGTGACGTCGGCGTGGGCGGCGTGGCTCGCGAGGTTCACGATCAGCGGTACGGACTCCGCGGCGAGCAGGTCGTCGAGGTCCGCGTACGGCGTCGCGCCGTGGGCCGCCGCCAGGCGCTCTGCGCGGTCGGCGTCGAGGTCGCAGACGGCCGCCAGTTCGAGAGGCGAGTCTCCGAACCCCGAGGCGTACTTTCCGGCGACGGCGCCCGCGCCGACGAACGCGCACTTCATCGGTGGCGGTTCGCCCGCGGGGGTCAAAAACGCGCTGGCAGGACGGGGCTCCGAGGCCGACCGAGGCGAGTAGCGTTTGCGGGTCCTCGCCGAGTCGGTCACGCGATCGCGTGTGGTCGGCTGCGCCACTGTACTGACGGACAGACGCCACTGGAATGTGACGGACAAACATCGCCGTGAGGACGGGCAAACGCTACTATAATGACGAGGCGCTCTGACCGTCGGGTATGGCACGGGTCGCCGTCGTCCACAACACGCTCGACTTCCAGGGCGGCGCCGACATCGTCTGTCTCACCACCTGTGCGGCGCTTCAAGAGGCACACGACGTCACGCTGTACACGCTCTCTGAGACGGCGCCACGAGCCCTCGCCGGGCGGTTCGACATCGACCTCGACGCCGAGGCGCTGACCGTCCGAACGCCGGCCGGGGCGGTCACCGCAGCGCGGGCGCTCTCGTCGGTCGCGCCGATGCTCGGGCCGCAGTTGCCGCTGCGGAGCGTCCTGATCCACCGCATCTTCGAACGCGACGCGGACGCGTTCGACCTCGCGGTGAGCACCGCCAACGAGTTCGCGTTCTCGATCCCGTCGGTCCAGTACGTCCACTACCCGCAGTTTCACACGCGACGGCTCGCCGACGGTTCGTCGGGACCGTTGAACCGTCTCTGGAGTCGACTGGGCGGTCCGAAGCGGGCGACGCTCCAAAGCGATCGGGTCACGGTACTCGCGAACTCGGCGTGGACGGCCGGTGTCGTCGGAGAGATCTACGGGGTCACACCGGCGGTGCTCCACCCGCCGGTCGATCCGATCGACGGGCGAGAACGCTGGGACGAGCGGGAGGAGGGAATCGTCGTCGTGGGGCGGATCGCGCCCGACAAGCGGACGCTCGACGCCGTTCGGGTGGTCGACGGCGTCCGCGAGCGGGGGTACGACGTGCACCTCCACGTAGTCGGCGCGGCGCCGAGAGCGTACCGGCAGTACGTCGAACGCGTCGAGGCGGCCGCCGCCGAGCGGTCGTACGTCACCGTCGAACGCGACGTTCCGCGGTCGCGGATCGAGGCGCTGCTCCGGACGCACAGGTACGGACTGAACCTGAAGCGCGAGGAACACTTCGGGATGTCCGTCGCGGAGTACGTCGCCGCCGGAATGATCGCGTTCGCTCCGGACGGCGGCGGACAACGCGAGATCCTCGACCGGCGCGACGATCGACTGTTCGAGTCGGTCGATGAGGCCGTCGACCTGCTGGCCGCGGCGATCGACGAGGCCGAGCCCCCCGATCTGTCGTCGGAACGGTTCAGCAGCGCGCGGTTTCGCGAGGCGATCCGCCGGGCCGTCGCCCGGACCCTACATTAAAGACGATATACGGCGATTGTCATCGTATGGCAACCCAGACCTCAGACGGGATCGGTCTCCGAACGGAGACGCTGACCGGCCTCCACTGGGCCGGAGTCGCGTTGTCGGCGATAACCGGCGTCATCCACCTGTGGCTCGGGGTGAGCTTCGCGCCGGATCCGCTCGGAATCGCCTTCCTCGTGGCCGCCGTGGGGTTCTTCGGCGGGGTCGCCGCCGTGCTGGTGGACTACCGCCGACGGCTGATGTATCTGCTCGGAATTCCGTTCACGGCCGGACAGATCGTCGTCTGGTACGTCGTCAACGCCCCCGACTTCGGGCCACCCGGGATCGCGGACAAAATCGTTCAGGTGCTCTTGATCGCCGTCCTGATCGCGCTGTATCGGCAGTCGGCGTGACGGATGAGAACTACTCGATGTGGCCTTCTTCGCGCAGCTGCTCGGCGTCCTGCTCGGAGTAGCGCCACTCGATGTTCGCCTTCTCGTCCTGCCAGTCCCACGGCTCGACGAGGACGACGTCGCCCTCGTTGATCCAGGTTCGGTACTTCATCCGGCCGGGGATCCGGCCCATCCGATTCTTGCCGTCTGCGCAGCGAACGCGTACGTGGTTGCCGCCGTTGTGTTCCGTCACAACAGCGAACAGCTCGTCACCGTGGGGCATCCGTAGGTTCCGACGCCCTGATTCTTCAGTCACAACCGGAGTAGGTCGGCAGGGCTCATAAATGGCCGGTTCCCCGAGCGAGGCACCGCGTAGTCAGGCACGCAGTCGTCGGTGCCGGTCTGCGCCGCTCATTTCGTCTCGGGCCCCTCGGAGAGTTCGCGTGTCGTATCGCAACCCGCCCCGGTCGAGTCCGCCTCGGTGTCGGCCTCCTCGCCGGCCCCGAAGAGCGCGAGGTACGCCCACGCCCACGCGTTCGTTCGTCGTCGACGAGGTCCATCGCTCATCGATTACGCCCTCCGGACCAGGGAGTCTCGCACGCTTCGTTGACACGCTCGACAGGTCGCATCGAGCGTGGCGACCGTCGCCAGCACTGGATGGTCGACCGGGAACGTCTGATACAGGTACGGCACGAGCCCCCGGTGGCGAACGCCGGCGTCGACACCGTTGTTCGTCGTCCTCCCGAGGAACGCCTGCCGGTCGCGGACCACGTCCTCACAGCGATCGCGATGATCGGCAAGCCTCCGGTGTCGCCGCTTCAGCGCGTCGAAGCCGAGATCGGTCAACGGCGTCTCGTTCGCGTCGGCGATCCAGTCGGTGACGTCGTCGACTACCCCAGCCGCATCGTCGAGCTGTGATTCTTCGCGACCGAGCGCCTTCTGTACCGCCGCAGCCTCTGACCGCCGGGACCGCGCTTCGGTGAGAACCGTCCGTTTGAGCTCGAGGGTGAACGAGGCCTCCGTCGTCGGCGCGAGCGCCACGGCGAGCGCGTCTCGGAACTCCTCGCGGATCGTATCGAGCAGGGATTCGGTTTCGTCGATGTCTGCGACGCTGTGGGGCCGAACCGTCTCGTCGAAGGCCGTTCGCACAGTCCGGCAGCGATCAGTACCGGACGCGTCGGCGGAGCGGTGCGCAGCCCCGGCGGTCGTCGTGAGGCCAGCGACCGACGAGGGTGTCTGCTCGGTCTGTAGGTCCCGTACCCGGCGGATGAACGCCTCGTAGGCGTCCAGTTTCTCGTCGACGGCCTCCCGTTCGGCTCGAACGCGCGTTCGCGCCTGCTCGGTGTAGGTGTCGACGGGCATTTCACGCCTCCCCGTCGATCGGTGCCCTCACGAGTCCGTTCTGGTCTCTCGCGTCCGCGAGGACGAACGTGAATTGCCACCCCCCGTCGATGGCGGCCGCCCGAACGGACCGTGGCGGCCGCTCGGTGCGGTGCCGGCAGAGTTCGAGGAGCAGCGGCAGCACGGGGAGTCGGCCGTCCCGTGCGGAGAGCGCGTACCCCGAGATCTCCGCCACGACGGCTCCTGCGCCGCCGTCGAGGCCGACCGAGTACGGCGAGCGCGTGTAGCTCTCGATGACTCCGCGCTGTTCGAGCGCGGCAAGCGTCGCATCGAGGGGACTGTCGTCGTCGGTGGGCGAATCCAACCGAGCCGCGGCGTCGGCGAGGAGTTCGGCCTGACTTCCGGGGGACAGGCGATCGTCGAGTTCGCTGGCCATACTCTCGAGCAGGCACAAACAGAGCCTGTCGGTGTCGCCGACGGTCTCTGCGAGTTCGAAGTACGCGTCCATAACGGCGGTTTCGACGCCGTCGTAGCCCGCTTCGGAGAGCGTCTCGAAGACGGCCCCCGCCACACGGTGACAGAACTCGACCAGGTCGCGCCGATCCGCCGTCGTCTCGTCGGTTGCGACGGGGTCAGGGATCCGGCGTTGGGGTGTGTCGGCCTCCGGCTTCCGCGGGTGGGCCACCGTCGGATCTCGAACCGTCTCCTCACAGACGATCAGGTCGTGGTAGGGGACCTGCGGGTCGTAGCGTCGCAGCGCCGAGCGGTACTGCTCGGTGGCGCGGGCGGCGGCTCGCGCGGTCGCTCGATCCGGGAACCGATGGCCCGCCGCGGGCACCGGCCGATCGCCCGTACGACCACAGACGACGTAGTACTGGCCGTCTTCGGTCGCAAGGCCTTCGATGCGTTCCCTGACGTCGATGAGCGTGGGGCCGACCATACTGGACTCGGCTGCACTCTCCGAGGGGGCTACTCCTCCCCGAGACTGGGGTGGGTGACCTGTTCGTCCGGGTGGGGTTCGGCGAAGCGCTCGGCCATCGCGTCGAGCGACCGCGCTTCGCGGTCCGCGCGTTCGGCCTCGTCGATCTCCTCACAGCCGGGAGGGACCTCGCGCCCGCGGTCGGTGAAGTAGCCCTCCGGCGCGGTCCAGTCGTGGTAGAACGGCCGGTCGTCGTCTTCGAGGATCGTCACGCCGACCTCGGCGCCGTGGCCGGCACAGACGGCCGCTTGATGAGGCTTTTCGGCGAGCCGGCCGGCGGCGTACAGCCCGTCGACGCCGGTGCGCCCGCGCTCGTCGGTGTCGACGTACGCCTTCCCGCGGTCGATGACGCCGACGCCGTCGACGTCCTCTAGATAGCCGACCGCGTTCTTCGTCGCCGCGACGACGTACTCCGTGCGGTATCGGTCGCCGGCGTCGGTCTCGACGGCGAACTCGTCCTCGGCCTCCGCGACGGTCGCGACGGTCGCGGTCACCTGCTCGCAGCCCGCTTCGGCCGCCTGCTCTTCCAGCAGGTCGAGCAGCTGACGGGCGTTGACGCCAGCGGGGAAGCCGGGAAAGTTTTCGAGGTGCGCGTTCCGCCGGAGGATCGACTCGTCCGAATCAAGGACGAGCGTGTCCAGCCCGTGGCGAGCCGTGAAGACGGCCGCCGAGAGGCCGGCGACGCCGCCGCCGACGACGACGACTTCCGATCGGCCGGTCGTGCGCATCGGTCAGAGGTCTCCGTCGATGACGTCCGCGACGCGCCGGCGGTCGAACAGCCGTTCGTTCTCGGGGATTTCCGGGTACGGTCCCGCCTCGTAGGTCGGCCACTCGCCGAAGACGTCGGGGTACAGTTGCTTGGCGGTCATCTCCAGCTGGAACAGGTTCAGGATCGGGCCCTGGTACCGAGCGCCCTGCGCGTAGACGCGGTCGTTCTTCACGGCCGAGATCTCCGAGGCGACCGGGTCCTCTTCGAACGCGGTTCGGCGTCTGGCGATGTCCGTGTTCGGTTCCATCCCGCCGAGGTGGAGGATGACGTCGGGGTCTGCCTCTAGGAGGGTCTCGAAGTCGACGACGGAGTTGCTCTCGACGCCTCCCTCGAAGGCGTCTCGCGGGCCGAGCGGGCGAGTGTGCGACGTCAGGAACCCCGGCGTGTTCATCGTGTAGGTGTAGATCTCCTCGATGTCGGCGGCGGCGATCATAACCGCGGTCGGTCGGTCGGACTCGGGTGGGAGGCCGGCTTCGATCGTCGAGAGGAGCGACTCGTGCTCGGCGGCGAGTGCCTCGTAACGGTCCCGCTCGCGGAACATATCGGCGACGAGTGCGAACTGCTCCCACAGGCCGTAGTACTCGTAGTCGTCGGCCCACTCGCCGGTCGGTTCGCGGTGAATGTCGCTGAGCGAGTTCCCGAACCACGGGGAAACGTTCTCGGCGACCTCCTTGATGTCGGCCCGGTCCCAGCTCTCCTGTTGGGTGATCCACGCGGGGTCGGCGAGGTGGACGTCGCTGTCGAGTTCGTACAGCTTCTCCTTCTCTGGCTTCCACGAGGAGTACAGGCCCGTCCAGTCGAGCGAGACGCCTGGGAGCCGTTCGACGTACTGGTTCCACAGCCCGTGGTAGTAGTCCGGGGCGTGCATCGCGGTGACGCCGTCGCCGCGGCCGAGCGCGAACGCCATATCCGCGTGGTGGGTGAGCCGCGTGAACACCGTCTCCGGTGGTGACTCGAACGTGACCGTTCCGACCGGTGACATCGTCACCGAGTACGAGTCGTCCTCGGTGGCGGTCCCCGTGCGTGACGGGGTGTCGCTCGCAGTTTCGTCGGTAGTGGGCGTCGACTCGGGACCGGCGTCGCCGGTACAGCCGGCGAGTAGCGTCCCGCCGATGACCGCGCCGCCGTACTTCATATAGTCACGTCGCGTCGGTCCGTCCGTCTCGTCGGTGTCTTTTCCGTGCATATTTAGAAATCTCCGGTGACGATGTCAGAGACGCGCTGGTAGTCGAACAGGCGGTCGTCCGGGTTCGACAGCGTCTCGATCCCGTTCCACTCCCCGAAGGCGTCCGGGTAGAACTGCTTGGCGGCCGCCTCCGTCTGGAAGAGGTTGATCAGGGGCCCCTGATACGACGTCCCACCGCGGTAGAGGCGGTCGTTCCGAACCGCGGTCAGCTGCTGGCCGACCGGGTCCGAACGCATAGCGTCCATTCGCCGCTCGAACTCCTCGGTCGAGACGTGCGAGAAACCGTACTGGAACAGCAGCGCGTCGGGGTCGACGTCGAGTATCTGCTCGTAGTCCCACCGAGCGTAGCCGCCCTCGATGGCGTCGTCGAACGCTCCGCGCATTTCGACGTCCCTGTACTGTTTGTGGCCGTTTCCGTCGTTGACGGGGTACGCGTAGAACGAGCCGTTCTCGAAGTCCGAGTTGATCGACAGGAGCCCGACGGTCGGCCGGTCCTCCTCATCGGGGAGGTTCGACCGTACGTCCGAGATCAGGCCGTCGTGAACCGCTTTGAGCGCCTCGTATCGCTCGCGTTCGTCGAAGACGTCGGCGATCCGCCCGAAGGCCTCATACAGCGAGTAGTAGGAGTAGTCGTGCCAGTCCTCGCCGCGGCGACGGATGGAGTTGCCGATGACGGGTCCGACGTTGGTCGCGATCTCCTCGTAATCGTCCTCCCCCCAGTTGTCGTCGAGGAGACTGATGAAATTCGGGTCCATCAGGTGCACGTCGGCGTCCAGTTCGTAGAACGACTCCTTGTCGATCCCGCCGTCGCCCATAAGCTGGGCGACGTCCTCGAAGGAGACCTCGACGTCCGGGAGGTGCTCGAAGAACGCGAGCGGCCAGTTCTCGGTGAATATCAGCCCCCGGAGGCCGTCGAGTTGGCCGAGCGCGACGCCTATATCGCCGTACGTGCTGAAATACGCCATCCACTCCTCGGGGACGGACTCGAACTCGACCTCGCCCATCGGTGCCATCGTCACCGAGTAACTGGTGTCCCCGGTCGCGGTCTCCGTCTTCGTCTCGTTTGCCGCCCCCGTCCCTGTCGGGGTGCCTTCGGGCGTCGAACTCCCGTCCGAACTCCCGGTACACCCGGCGAGCAGTCCCCCGCCGACGACTGCCCCGCCGTACTTCAGATAGTCGCGCCGCGTCGGTGCCTCGTGGTCGCTGGAATCGCCCGCCATATTTTTAGGCTAGCCTAAAAATAAATAACCGTTCCGGTTTCCAGAGCCGTCAAAATCGGGGTTCGTTCGAGAGCGACTCGATTTCGGCGGCCTGGCCACCCAGAGGCTCGCGTAGAACCCGTCCGCGGCCAGTGGCTCCTCGTAACTGCCACACTCGACCACCCCGTCGAGCAGCAGTATCTCGGAATCCTGCAACACGGGACGAGCGATGGCGATGCGCTGACGCCGTTCATCCGAGAGCTTCACGCCCCGCGCGCCGACGCGGAGATCGTGCTCCCTCGAAGGGGCGATAAAGAGGCCATCAGCCGTCCCCGCCGTCGGCGCGGGCGACGCGGTCGGTCGGCCGCTGGCAGTCGTCGTCGTGACGGGGGCGGATCGGCTCGATCCGCGGGCCGCGTGGCGTCAACTCCACCTCGGCGTCGATCTCGAACACCTCCGCGAGCAACTCCTCGGTGACGACGTCCTCGGGCGTGCCACGGGCCTGGATCGCGCCGTCCTTGAGCGCGACCATCTCGTCGGCGAGCCGCGCCGCCTGCTGGATGTCGTGCAGGACGACGACCACCGTGATGTCGCTCTCCTCGCGCAGGGTCTCGACGATCTCCATCACCTCCAGCTGGTGGTGCAGATCGAGGAACGTCGTCGGCTCGTCTAAGAGGAGAACGTCGGTGTCCTGCGCGAGCACCATCGCGATCCACGCGAGCTGTTTCTGCCCGCCGCTGAGGCTGCCGACTTCCCGGTCGCGCAGGTGGCCACAGCCGGCCAGCTCGACTGCGCGGTCGACGGCCCGCTCGTCTTCCTCGGTCGTACTCTCGAAGAACCCGCGATGCGGGTAGCGGCCGTGGTAGACGAGGTCCTCGACGGTGATGCTGTCGGGCGAGGTGCTCTCCTGAGAGAGCAGCCCCATCTTTCGGGCGAGTTCCTTCTTATCGAACGACTGGATCGCCCGGCCGTCGACGAGTACCGAGCCGGCGTCGGGTTCCAGCTGGTCGGCGAGCCCCTTCAAGAGCGTACTCTTGCCCGAGCCGTTCGGCCCGACCAGCGCCGTCACCGCGCCGGAGGTGGCCGTGATCGACTCACCGTCGACGACCGGCCCGTCGCTGCCGGGGTACGAGAGGACGAGGTCCTCGCCGTCGAGGGCCCCGTCGGTTTCGCCGGCTGGACGCCCGTCGTCTGCGCGCTGCGGGCTCCCGCCGTTCGTCCGTGGATCGGTCGTTTGCTCCGACATCAGATCTCACCCATCCGTTCCTGCTTGCGCATCAGATAGAGGAAGTACGGGCCGCCGACGAGTCCGGTGACGATGCCGACCGGGATCTGGGCGTCCGAGCCGGCGATCACGGTCATACCGAGGCGCGCGCCAACGTCGGCGACGACCATCAGCGCCGGGCCGGCGAACACGCAGCCGACGACGAGTTTCTTGTAGTCGCTGCCGACGATGTTGCGGACCACGTGCGGGACGATGAGCCCGACGAAGCCGACGATACCGGCGACGGCGATGCTCGCGGCCGCCGCGAGCACCGCGACGCCCGAGAGAGCGAATCGGACCTTCTCGACGTCCATCCCGAGCGAACTGGCCGTCCGTTCGCCGAGCAGCAGGACGTTCAGCTGTCGGGAACCGACGAGGGCGAGAAGCATCGCCACGGCGGTCCACGGCAGCGCCATCCGGACCTGTTCCCAGTCCGTGCCGGTCAGCGAGCCGGTGGTCCACGCGATGGCGGACTGCACGACGCCGATGTCGTCGGCGAAAAAGAAAAGCGCCGTCTGCAGGCTGCTGAAGACCGTCCCGACGATGACGCCTGCCAGCACCAGCCGGACGGGCGAGGTCCCGTTCTTCCACGCGATGGCGTAGACGATCAGGAACGCGATGGCACCACCGACGGAGGCGATGATCGGCAGGAACGCCGACAGCCCCGAGAGCACGACGAGCGTCAGCAGGATCATCAATCCCGCGCCCGAGGAGACGCCGAGGATGAACGGACTGGCGAGCTCGTTCCGGGTGACCGCCTGGAAGATCGACCCCGAGACGGCGAGGTTCATCCCGACGAGCATCCCGACGAACACCCGCGGCAGGCGGATGTTCCAGACGATGAGACTCCGCTTGTTCATCTCGGGGACTTCCCCGCCGAGGAGCCACGCTTCCCACGCCCGGGCGTTGAAAACGACTTCCGGGTTGAAGACGGCCTGCCACGCCTCGATGATGCTCATCGAGAACGCGCCGAAGCTCACCTGGACGAGCCCGCCGCCGACGATGACGGCGAGGCTGCCGACACAGAGGGTGAACAGCGATCCGTCGAACCAGCCGAACCACTGCTCGCGCCGGCCGGTCGGCTCGGTATCGGAGGACGTGCCAGTCGCCATTTATTCGCTCGCCTCCACGGTGTCGAGTTCGCGGGCGCGTTCGCGGATCAACTCGTCTTCGACGTGGTCGAGCAGTGTCTCGGCGTCTACGGCGGCGACGATCCGGTCGACGTCGAGGTGTGCGGCAAGCGCTTCCTGTCCGGCCGCGGCCCGCTCGTCGATCGTCTCGGGCGAGACGTACGACGACAGCGAGTCGTCGACAGCCGCTGCGCGGATTCGCCGGAATCGGTCGGAGTCCGGATCGACCGGCGCGTCGCCGCCGTAGTAGTCGTCGAACCACTCGACCCACCTGTCGCGGTCGGCCCACTCGTCGTCGAGTTCGGCCTCGCGCCGCACCCAGTCCACGCCGTCGGCGACGTCCTCCCACCAGCCGTCGTCGATCCGGGCGTCGGCGACGACGCGGTGGGCGACTCGCGCGCCCCGGCCGGCGACCATAATCGCCTGCGTGTCGGCTTCATCCGACGGCGAAGCGACGTACAGCCCCTCCACCGGCGTCCTCCCGTCGTGGCCGGCGTACTCGCTGTCGAAGCGTTCGCGTTCCTCGCCGTCGCGTTCGCGGGTTTCGAACATCGCCGCGTCGTCGTCGAGACCGCGCATATACTCGCCGTCGTAGCGCGTGGCGGCGACGACTCGCCGGGCAGTGACGGGCTCACCCTCCTGTGGCGTGACGCGGAATCCCTCCTCGTCGTCGGTGCGTTCGACTGATTCGACGAGGTCCGGGAGGACCTCACAGCCCGCGGTCTCGGCGTGCTCGTGCATCAGGTCGTAGAACGTCTCGACGTCGATGCCCGCCGGGAAGCCGAGGTAGTTCTCGAGGTGGGCACACCGCCGGATCGACGAACGTCCGCGGTCGAAGACGACCGTTTCGAGGCCTCCGCGGGCGCAAAATACGCCCGCCGAGCAGCCCGCCGGCCCGCCGCCGACGATGACCACGTCGTGAGTGTGCTCGCGCGTCGGGTCGGGTTCTGTGTCGGTCATAGTCGGCTCACGCAGGTGACTCCGCCGTCCGAGTCGCCCGTACAGACCGCGAGCGTCCGGCGCCCCCGAATGCCCCGCCGTACTTCAGATAGCCGCGCCGCGTCGGCGCCTCGTTCGCGTTGGAATCGTCCGTCATACGAATTAGGCTCGCCTAAATATACAAAACGGTTCCGGACTTTAGGCCAGCCAAAATCCTTCAGCGAGGGACACCACAGCGCGGACACATCGGCGGGCTACTCGCCGGCAATTCGAGCCCGCAGTGGGGACACTCGCCGTCATCCGGCGACGTCATCTCCTCGACTACGGCCTCGATTCCGTCTCGAAGGGACGCAGTCGTGCCGACGCCCGCTGGCTCCGCTCCGGGCTGCGTCCCGTCCAGCCGTCGCCGGAGATACCGCGTGCGGTCGATCAGGAACGAGGGCTGCTCGTCGGTCGTGCCGGTGACGTCGATATCGGGAGCCACATCGATTTCCGCGTCAGACTCCGCGGCCAGTCCGAGCGCCTCCGCCGCCCGGCCGCGGACGTACGGGTTCTCGTCGGTCAATCGTTCCCGGAGCGCGTCCGTCGCGTCGGCCAGCCTCCCGGGGTGGTCACACCCGACGGTCACCAGCGCCGTACAGAGGTGATACCGGACGAGTTCGTTGCCGTCGTCGAGGTGCTCGGCCAGCGAGGTCATCTGATGGCGAAGTCGACTCGGATCTCCGAGCGCGACGCACGCCAGCGCCTTCGCTAGTTTCTCTTTGACTTCGGGTTCGTCGAACTCGAGTCCGACGCGGAGGTCCGCAAGCGTCTCCGGGTCGGTGACTGCCTCGGGGGCTTCGACAGCGACGTATCCGAGTGCCTCCGCACACCGCGCCCGGACGTAGTAGAACTCCTCGTCGTCGGCGAGGCGCTCGGCAAGCACGTCGACGGCGGGCAGGACGGCCGCCGGTTCCGACTCGGCCAGCGTGACGAACAGTTTCGCGGTCGTCAGCCTGACCGCGCGGGCCTCGTCGGTCAGAAACGCCGACAGCGGGGCAGCGAGTTCCCCGAGGGCGCCCGGGCGCTCGGCTGCGACGCTTCGGAGTGCCCGCAAGGCACGCTTGCGGGCGTCGGTGTCGGCCGTGCCGAGTCGGTCCAGACACGCCGCAGTCTCCTCGTGGGCCCCCTTGTCGAGGAGATCGATCAGGTGATCCGGTGACGGCGGCTGGTCGGGGGTGGTCATCGATGCGGTCGACGTGTGATCGGTTCCGCGACTAGTCGCTTCAATCCGGTGGTTCGGTGCCAGCGCGGGGAGCGGAGGCGCAGAGGAATTCGATGCGGCCCTCGATACGACGACACGGCTCTTGGCCAGTTGGTTCCCTGGACCAGCCGGGTCGGTTCGTCACCACTCATAGGGCTCACGTGCCACTCGACCGCCCCGGAATCGAGGTCGCCGTATCTGCGTGGCTGATGGCGGCGGCGTCTCGGCAGCGGCCGTCGGGCCGTCGCCCTCGACGACGGTGACCTCCCCGTCGAAGGCGGGGCGTCGTGACGTGCTACAGTTCCTCGTAGGGTTGCACGACGACGAAGCCCTCCGTTCCCTCGAAGTTCATCTGGTAGCGCTCGCCCGACTCCTGGCCGACCATATCCGAGAGGCTGCGGTTCACGCTGACGTTCGGGCTCGTCCCGCTCCAGGCGACGGTCGCGCTCGGATCGGTCGCGACCGGCGGTTCCAACACGAGCGGGTCGCCGTGGGTCGTGAGCGCCACGTAGCCGGGGCCCTGCAGGAAGACGTTCGTGAACCCGCCCGCGAACGAGCCCGCGAGGCTGTCGATCGTGCTGATCTCGTAGGAGACGTCCGACTCGAAGGCCAGGACGTCCTCGCCGTTGACCGTGATCGAGTCCTCGGGAGCGAGTTCGAGCACCTGGACCTTCTTCTGATGATCGGCGAGGTACACGTGTCCGCTGCCCTCGACCTCCATTACGGGCGTCCCTTCGCCGGTGGCCGCTTCCTTGATGAAGCCGGTGATACCGCCCTCCGCGGAGGATCGCCCGGTGAACGACAGATCGCCGGTGTACGCGATCATCGATCCGGCCTTCGCCGTCACCGACCCGTCGACCGCGACGTCGAGAGTGTAGCTGTTTTCCAGTTGGAACGGTTCGTCGGACGTCGTGGGGACGTGCTCGGATTTGAACTGTTGGACGTTCATCGTGGGACTGAGTCGATTCAGGGCGACTCACCGGGAACGTCGCATCGCGGGAAAAAGAAACTACGGGTCGGCTCCTGCCGACAGAACGACGCGGTGACAGTTGAAACACCGACGCCAACGAGAGCGGATTCGCGGGTGTGAACCAGCGGCGTTCAGCATCATCTGCCGCGGTGTACATTGATTAGTTGTGTTCACTAATTGTGTTCATTAATGAAACTAATCGTGTTCATTCATTAGGCCAAAAGCCGTCGTTCGGCGAGTTCGACCGCTAGTAGTGGAATATCGCCGACCACATCGGACTCCCCCAGCAGCTGCGTCCATTGAGTGTTCTCATCCATTACGATCATCCACTGTCTCTATTCATTACTTGTGTTCATTCACAACATTCATTTACAATGTTCATTCAGATCGTTAATTGACTGTGTTTATTGAGTGATCGGATCGTGATCACTCGTTTCGTGAATCCGAGAACTGAATCGGCGAACATTCAAGATGAGGGGATCCGTTGAACACGGCAATGCTCGCGTACTCCACCTACAGCGAGGCCGGCGGGGTCGGCAAGACCACGACAGCCGCGAACCTCGCGGTCGCACACGCACGAGCGGGACTGAAGCCACTGGTCGTCCCGCTCGACCCCCAGGACGGCGACCTCTCGCGTCTGTTCGGGGTCGACGACCGACGAACCGAATCGGTCGACAACCTCGTCCGCCACATGATTCGACGGCCGAAAGGTGACTTCGAGGACCTGATTCGGACTGTCGAGGGCGTGGACCTCATCCCCGAACACAACATGCTCTCGGATCTCGCGGAGTACCTCCAGCGGGAGAAAGAGCAGGCCGAAGCGATGGGGGAGGCCTTCGGCGTCCACGCACAGCTCCTGCGCGTCCTCCGGGAGGCGGGCGTCCCCGATCGGTACGACGTGTTGATCTGTGACCCGCCGGCGACGGAAGGCCCGCACCTGTACAACGCGATCAACGCGACGCGCTCGCTCGTCATCCCGATCGAACCGAGCGCGAAGGGACAGGCGGCCGTCGAGGGCCTCGAAGAACTGGTCGCGGGGTTCGAAGACCAACTCGACGTCGAGGTCGGCGTCCTCGCCGCGATTCCGATGGGGTTCAAGAACACGCGCGATCAGCGCTCGATCCTCGAAGCGATCGACTATCCGATCCCGGAAGTTATCGGCGAGCGAGCGTCGCTGATGGAGGGCTGTTGGATGCAACAGTGCTCGGCGTTCGAGTACGTGCGCGAACACCGAGAGCGCCGACGCGACTACGAACTGGAGACGCTGGCGCAGTTCGATCGATTGGCCAGACACCTGGAGCGAGAGGTCGGGTTGGAGGCCCCGAATCCCCCCGAACCGGGCGACGTCGACCACGAGGTGATGACCGCATGACGGGGATGAAGCAGGGCGCCGGCGAGAACCCCTTCGCGGACGACGGCGACGAAGCGGACGTCGAAGAAACGCCGGGAGGCGAAGCGGCCTCGGAGCCGACGGACGAAGGGTCGGAATCGGGACAGTCGATGCAGATCCCGTACAAGTTCCGACGCGACGGCGTCCAGGACGGGCGGAATCGGGTTCCGCTCTTCCTCCAACCGGAGACGAAGACCGCGGAGCGAGAGACGCTCCGGGACCTCGAAGACCACTTCGACGACGACGTCTCCCTGACCGACCTTCGGGAGGCGCTCGTGATGGTCGGGCTCGAACACCGCGAGGAAGTTGAAGCGCAGTTGGAGAAGTGGGGATACGGGATGACGTTCGAGTGACCGGGATCAGTGAGGCGTCCGAGAGTAAATCCGATACCGGTATATCAACGTTCGAGGACCGGCCCACAGGTAGAGAGTCGGATAGAGAGCAGTCTCTGCTGATTCGTGGTTCCTGCACTGATCGGACACCGACATCGAACAGTGATCGGAAACTCCTGTCGACGGGTGAACGGGAGGGAATATCCGTCGAACGGGGGGTTATTCGCTCCCGGACGGTTCCTCCTCCGAGGTCGAATCGGTCGGTTCGATAGCAGCACGCGAGGATTCGACCCATCCGTCGATGTTCTCGGCGACGTAGTCCTGTCCGCCGAGGCCGACGGCGAGGCCGATGCCGATCGCCAATGCGATGGCGAGTGCGCCGAAGAAGGCGACGACGAAGGCGGTGAACAGGTTGGTGAGGACGGCGATCTCGAACCCGATCGTCGCGACGGCTATCGTGATCGTGATGTAGTAGATGAGGACCTTGACGACGAGGCTCGTGGCGTGAACCAGCCGTCCCTCGCCGGTCTCGTCGACGATGTCGGCAGCGCGCTCGGCGATCCAGATGCCGACCAGGAGCACCAGCAGTCCGCCCACGAGCGCCGGGAGGTACCCGGCGAAGGTGTCCAGAAGCGACGAGAGCGCGTCGATAGCGAGAATGTCCGCGACAGCCACCAGCGTCAAGAGGTACACGTAGTACGTGACGAGGAGTCCGACGATCCGGCCGAACTCGCCTTCGGTGTCACCGAACTTCTCCAGGGGCGTCCCCGCCAGGTACGGTCCGATACCGAATCCGCCGACGACCCCCGCGACGATGTCGCCGATGATCCGCCCGACGATGAACCCGATGACAAGCACGACGATCGCCCCGAGGACGACGGGGAGGAACGCCCCGAGTTCGGAGAGCAACTGCGTGAGTTGCGGGATGTTTAAGACGTCCGCGGCCGCGAGGATCGCGACGAAGTAGACGTAGTAGGCGACGATCTTCCCCAGCACGCGGGCCAGACTGTCCCCCTCGCCGAGTTCCTCCATCGCGGTTCCTTCCGTGTATCGACCGATGCCGATCCGGCGCACGATCCGTGTGACGATTCCCCCGAGGAGGCGACCGATGACGTACCCGACGAGCAGCACGGCGAGCGCCGCGACGACCGTCGGGAGGTAGCCGATCGCGTCCGCCAGCGCCTGGTCGATCGCACCGCTGATCTGTAACACCGAGGTTGGATGGTATTCGAACATACCAATAAGGGTACCAGGTTCAAATTGTTAGTTATCTGTACAATATCCGGGAGGAAAGCCGTTACTGGAGGCTTATCAGTCCCACCGCGGACTGGTTCGCCCAGCCCGTCTGACGAGGGCGTTCGAGACGACGTCGACGCCCGTTACGCGGTTGATCACGGGGACGGCTAGCGCCGAAGACAGCCCGGAGCCAACACCGAGTAAGAATAGCCCGCGGCCGCGCGTGTCGGCCCCCGGGGCGGAGACCGTGCCCGCGTGTCGCCGGCGGCCGTCCGCGACGAGTCGGCGGTTCGGAACCGCCCGACTCAGATCACTCGAGGTCGAAGCGGTCGAGCTTCATCACTTTGCTCCACGTGTCCACGAAGTCCTCGACGAACTTCTCCTCGCCGTCGTCGGCGCCGTAGACCTCCGCGGTGGTGCGGAGCCGGGAGTTCGAGCCGAAGACGAGGTCGACGCGCGACGCTTCCCACTCGACCTCGCCCGTCTCGCGGTCGCGCAGCTCGAACACGTCTCTGTCCTCTGTGACCGGCT
Organism: Halobellus limi; assembly: GCF_004799685.1. Classification (NCBI taxonomy): domain Archaea; kingdom Methanobacteriati; phylum Methanobacteriota; class Halobacteria; order Halobacteriales; family Haloferacaceae; genus Halobellus; species Halobellus limi. The sequence goes on along the minus strand of NZ_CP031312.1, from coordinate 212,338 downwards.
CCCACTCGTAGTCCATGTCGAGCAGGTTCACGAAGAAGTCGTTCGTCAGCGTCCCCGGGCGGTCGGTGAAGACGCCGAGGTCCGATCCGTCGTAGTTCGCGCCCAGCGCCCGCATACCGCCGACCAGGACGGTCATCTCGGGAACCGTCAGGTCCAGCAGTTCGGCCTTGTCTACCAGCAGCTCCTCGGCGGACTGGTCGGCCTCGTCGCCGAGGTAGTTACGGAACCCGTCCGCGTCCGGTTTGAGCGCCTCGAACGACTCGACGTCGGTCTGCTCTTGGGTGGCGTCCGTCCGTCCGGGCTCGAACGGGACCTCCACGTCGTAGCCGGCCTCGGCCGCCGCCTGCTCGACGGCCGCGTTGCCGCCAAGCACGATCAGGTCCGCGAGCGAGACCCGCGTGTCGTCGGATCGGGAGCCGTTGAACTCCTCTTGGATCTCCTCGTAGGTCTCGAGGACGGAACTCAGCTCCGCCGGCTCGTTGACCTCCCAGCTCCGCTGGGGTTCGAGTCGGATGCGGGCGCCGTTCGCGCCGCCGCGCTTGTCGCTGTCGCGATACGTCGACGCCGACGCCCAGGCGGTCTTGACCAGCTGGGCGGTCGACAGGTCCGAGGCGAGGATCTCCTCTTTGAGCTCGTCGATCTCGGCGTCGCCGACGAGGTCGTAGTCGGCGTCGGGGAGGGGGTCCTGCCAGATCAGCGTCTCCTCGGGGACTTCCGGACCGAGGAAGCGGGTCGGCGGGCCCATGTCGCGGTGGATCAGCTTGTACCACGCCTTCGCGAAGGCCTCCTGGAAGGCCCGGGGGTCGTCACGGAACCGTTCGAGCACCTCGCGGTAGTCCGGATCCCGCTTCAGCGCGACGTCCGTCGTCAGCATCATAACGTCCTCTTTGTCCGACGGGTCCGCGACGCCCGGGGCGGCGTCGTCGAGCTCGCCTCCTTCCGTGGTCCACTGCCACGCGCCGCCGGGGCCCTTCTCGGGCTCCCAGTCGTAGGAGAGCAGGTTGTTGACGTAGCTCATGTCCCACTGGGTCGGCGTGGTGTTCCACGGGCCTTCGATACCGCTGGTGATGGTGTCGGGGCCCTTGCCCTCGCCGAAGTCGTTCTCCCAGCCGAAGCCCTGCTCCTCGATGGGAGCGGCCGCGGGTTCGGGACCGATGTGCTCCTCGGGGTCGTCGGCGCCGTGGACCTTCCCGAAGGTGTGGCCGCCGGCGATGAGCGCGACCGTCTCCTCGTCGTTCATCGCCATCCGACCGAACGACTCACGGATGTTCTTCGCGGAGCCCTCGAGGTCCGGTTCGCCGTTCGGACCCTCGGGGTTGACGTAGATGAGGCCCATCACGGTGTTCCCGAGTGGGGCCTTGAGGTTGCCCTCCCCGTCGAAGCGCTCCTCGGACGTCACTTCCCACTCGTCTTCGGGGCCCCAGTCGACGGCCTCGTCGGGCGTGTACTCGTCCTCGCGGCCGCCGGCGAAGCCGAACGTCTCGAATCCCATCGATTCGAGCGCGACGTTGCCGGCGAGGACGATCAGGTCGGCCCACGAGAGTTTCTTGCCGTACTTCTGCTTGACCGGCCAGAGAAGTCGGCGCGCCTTGTCGAGGTTGACGTTGTCCGGCCAGCTGTCGACGGGCGGCAGGCGCTGGTGACCGCCGGAGGCGCCCCCGCGGCCGTCGGTCGTGCGGTACGTGCCGGCGCTGTGCCACGCCATCCGAATGAACAGCGGCCCGTAGTGTCCGTAGTCGGCGGGCCACCAGTCTTTCGAGTCCGTCATCAGCGCTTCGAGGTCGGACTTCACCTCCTCGAAGTCGAGTTTCTCGAACTCCTCGGAGTAATCGAAGTCCTCGCCCATCGGCCCGTCGTCACGGGCGTTCTGGTCGAGGATCTCTAGGTTCAACTGGTTCGGCCACCAATCTCGGTTGGACCTTTTCATCAGTAGCAGGTTGTTGCGTTAGCATATTAATGCTGTCCTATTCGATAAGGAAATCTTCGCTGCACCACAAGCAGTTTATCGGATCCGTGAACTTTTTTCAGTGATCGCCGACCCGGGCGGGGTGGTTACCACGCGGCGTCGGCGGCGTCTTTATAGTAACGTTTGCAACCGATTGCTCAGCCGATCGCACGACAGCGTGCGATCGAGTGAGTGAAGACTTGCAAACGCTACTATAGGTGAGCGAGAGCGTGCCACGGCCGGACTGCCGGGAAGTAGATTTATCGGGTGTCGGGAGAGACCGCCGAACGATGACAGCGCCGACCGTATTCATCTGTGCCGACATCGAGGGCGTCTCGGGATTCGTCGACTGGGCTCAGGAGGACGAGGAGACAGAGCGCGTCCGCCGCGCGATGACCGAGGACGTCAACGCCGCGATCGAGGGCGTGCTGAGCGAACGCGACGCCGACGTGATCGTCAACGACTCCCACGGCGGCAAGCGGAACATCGTCATCGAGGAACTGCACCCCGACGCGAAACTGGTCCGCGGGGGACCGCGCCCGTACGGGATGATCTCCGGCGTCGACGAGGACACCGACGTCGGCTTCCAGATCGGCGCGCACACCCGCCCGGGGTTCGGTGGCGTGCTCGAACACACGTTCTCCTCCTCTTCGATGGCCGACGTCACGCTCGACGGCGACCCCGTCGGCGAGGTCGAACTCAACGCGATGGGGATGGCGGCCTTCGGGACGCCGACCGCGCTGGTGACGGGCGACGACCGCCTCCGTGAGGAACTCGCTTCCGTCCTGCCGGAGACGGAGTACGTCGTCACCAAGGAGGCCCGGAGCATGCGAGCGGCGACCTGTTATCACCCCGAACGGGTGAGAGAGGAGATCGCGGCGGCCGCGGCGAGCGCGGTCTCGGAACCGATCGGTGAGTACCCGCTGGAACTGGACACCGACGGCGCGATCGCGGCGACGGTCCGGTACCACCAAGCGGACACCGCGGAGAAGGCGGCGCTGTGGCCGGGGATCGAACGCGAGACGAGTCGAACGATCCGATACGAGAGCGACGATCCGCTGGAAGTGTACTCGTTCCTGCGCGCCGCGAGCAAGGTGTGAGCGGGTCGGGTAACAGAGTGTAAGCGGTCTGGAGCAACGAAGTGTAAGCGGGTCGGAGTAACGAAGTGTAAGCGGTCTGGAGCAACGGGATGTAAGCAGTCTCGACGACGTTTTCGAGCGTAAAACCGCGATACGATCGATGATCGATCGGCCTCTCGAAATAAGTTAGACTAGTCTAAACTTTGATTTAGAGAAGAAAGAATAATGTATTAGCCGCTCCCATCTACGGGAGAGTATGAACGAAACGGTGCAGGCAGGGACTCGTCGAAACCTCTCTCGGCGACGGGCGATACTCGCGGGAGCGAGCGCCGTCGCCACCGCAGTCGCCGGGTGTGCGGGAAGCGCGACCGGCGGTTCGGGCGGGACCGCGACGGCGGCAGGGGAAGAGAGCGGGTCGGATCACCCGGTCGTCGTCGCGTCGTTCTTCAGTTTCTACGACTTCGCCCGGATCGTCGCCGCGGACACCCCGATCGAGGTGCGCAACCTCGTGCCGACCGGCCTCCACGGCCACGGCTGGGAACCGAACGCCAGGATCACCCAGGAGATCGTCGACGCGGACGCCTTCGTGCACGTCGGGGCGGACTTCCAGCCGTGGGCGGACCGGGCGATCGCGACGCTCGAAGCCGACGGCGTCGACACCGAACTGATCAACGCGCGCGAGGGCATCGAACTGGTCGACCTGGCCGCGAGCCTCGATCCCGAGGAGGAGGGAATCGGCGAGAACCGCGGGAAGGATCCCCACTTCTGGCTCGATCCCCAGCGGGCCAAGCAGTCCGTCGACAACATCGCGGACGGGCTCGTCGCCCTCGCACCCGACCACGAGGAGACGCTCCGGGACAACGCGGCGTCGTACAAGCGGGAGGTCCTAGACCGGATCGACGCCGACTACCGCGACATCTTCGAGTCCGCCGAGCGCGACGTCGTCCAGTTGGCCGCCCACAACGCGTTTCAGTACGTCGGCGTCGCCTACGACGTCGAGATGCGGCCGCTCGTCACGAACCTGGCCGCCAGCGACGACATCAAGCCGTCCGACATCACCGAGGCGAAGGAGACGATCGACGAGTACGGGATCGAGTACGTCGGCGCGGCGGTCTTCGAGACCCGTCGACCGGCGCAGCAGTTGGTCAGAGAGACCGCCGTGAAGGCGTACTTCCCTGTCACGCCCTACGCGGGCGTCCGCGAGGAGTGGGTCGAGGAGGACTGGGGCTACGAGGAGATCGCCTACAACATCAACATGCCCACGTTCGAGGTCGTACTCGGGAACGAGCGCCCCGAGGACGCGGGCCCCGAGGGCTGGGCGGCGGAGTGGAGGAACTTCGAATGACCGCCACGGAGAACGGGTCGCCGCGTCGGTCGGGTGCCGAATCCGGTCCTGCAAAGGCGGAGCCCACGTCCGAATCCGTGGAAGCCGAGCCGGGAGAGCCGGTCGCGGAGTTCCGCGACGTCGAGTTCGGATACGCGGCCACGCCGGTCCTCGAAGACGTCTCGCTCCGGATCGATCCGGGGGAGTACGTCGCCGTCGTCGGCCCGAACGGCTCGGGGAAGTCGACGTTGATGAAGCTGCTCCTCGGACTGCTCCGACCGGACAGGGGCGAAGTCCGGCTGTTCGGCGAGCCCGCACACGGTTTCGACGACGGCTCTCGGATCGGATACGTCGCCCAGCACGCGAGCGCGTCGAAGGAGATGCCGATCACCGTCCGCGAGGTGGTGAAGATGGGGCGGTTCCCGCACGTCGGGTTCCGTCGGCTCTCCGACGACGACTGGGCCGTCGTCGACGACGCGCTCGAAACGGTCGGGATGAGCGCGTTCGCCGACAGGCGCATCACGCAGCTCTCCGGCGGCCAGCGACAGCGCGCGTTCATCGCGCGGGCGCTGGCGGGCGAGGCCGACCTGCTCGTTCTCGACGAGCCGACCGTCGGAGTCGACGCCGAATCGGTCGAGGCGTTCTACGAACTGCTCGAAGCGTTGAACGACGACGGGATCACCGTCCTCCTCATCGAGCACGACCTGAGCGCCGTCACCGATCACGCCGAGCGCGTGATCTGTCTCAACCGGGAGGTCTACTTCGACGGGGCGGTCGGAGAGTTCGTCGCGGGGGACGCCCTCGCCAGGGCGTTCGGCACCGCGGCGACGCCGCCGGGTGAGGAACGATGATCGACGGGCTCGTCGTGCCGTTGCAGACGGGGGTTCTCGAAACCCTGCTCGCGCCGCTGTACTGGGTGCTCGAAGGCTGGTACTGGGTGATGATCCAGGTGTACCACCTGACCGGCCTCGAACTACTCAGCCCCGACTACAGGTTTATGTATCGGGCGATACTGGTCGGTCTCTGCATCGGGATCGTCGCCCCGCTCATCGGGACGTTCCTCGTGCACCGTCAACTCGCGCTCATCGGCGACGCGCTCGCGCACACCGCCTTCGCCGGCGTCGCCGTCGGACTGTTCCTCAACGCGGTTATCGACCTCGGCGTCTCGCCGTACCTGACCGCCGTCGTCGTCGCCGTGATCGCCGCGCTGGCGATCGAACTCATCTCCGAGGTGACCGACGCGTACAACGACGTGTCGATGGCGATCGTCCTCTCGACCGGCTTCGCGCTCGGGTCGACGCTCATCAGCATCAACGCCGGCGGGCTCTCGGTGGGGATCGACCAGTACCTGTTCGGGAACCTGTCGACGGTGTCGCCGACGAACGCGGCCATCCTTCTGGCGCTGTTCGTCGCCATCGTCGCGACGGTCGCCCTCACGCGAAACCAGCTCCTCTACGTGACCTTCGACGAGACGGCCGCCGCCGTCTCGGGGATCTCGGTGAACTGGTACAACCGGATCCTGGTGATGCTCACCGCCCTCGTCGTCGTCGGCGCGATGCAGATCATGGGCGTCATCCTCGTCGCTGCGATGCTCGTCGTTCCCGTCGCCGGGGCGACGCAGCTCTCGCGGAGTTTCACGGAATCGATATTCGTGTCCGTGGTCCTCGCCGAACTCGCGGTGCTCCTCGGGATCGGCATCGCCTTCTACGGGCGGGCGACCGGCGGACCCGTCATCGTCCTCGTCGCCGTCGCCGTCTACGTCGTCGCGGTCGTCCTCGGGAAGATCCAGACCGGCCTGGGCACGCGAGCGACGCCGGAACTCGAAACGATCGAGACGGACGACGCCGGAGCGGTCGGTTCACGCGAGTCGTGAGGTCCGTGCTGAGACCCAGGGACGCATCCCTCTCGATAGTAGTTGCACAGATAGTACAATACAATATCGCGGATTAGCCTCGGTATACAGATCGTTCGTGACGCTTCGGACCCGCTCAAAATCGGTGTTTGGCGCTAAATTCTCGTTTTTTGGCCGTTTAACGTGCACTCAGTATACCGCCGGGAGAGGGGACCGAATCCTCCCGGGGTAGGTTGTATTGTGTGCTAGTTGAATTACTTTGCAAACTTTTTTGTGTTCCCACCCAGTACGAGGGAGTGCACAAGATGAATCCCGAAGACCTGCCGACGCCCGGGGCGGAGGTCGACTCCGTCTCCCCCGAAGCGCTGAAGGAGCAGATCGACGCCGGCGAGGACGTCACCCTCCTCGACACCCGGATGCAGTCCGATTACGAGGAGTGGCACATCGACGGCGACAACGTCACCTCGATCAACCTCCCGTACTTCCACTTCCTCGAAGACGACATCGACGACGACGTCCTCGAGCAAGTGCCCGCCGACCGCGAGGTCACCGTCCTCTGTGCGAAGGGCGGCGCCAGCGAGTTCGTCGCCGGCGCCCTCAAAGCCCGCGGCTACGACGTCGACCACCTCGAAAACGGCATGAACGGCTGGGCCGAGATCTACGAGCGCTACGAGGTCACCGATTACGACGGTACCGGCACGCTCTATCAGTACCAGCGGCCCTCCTCGGGCTGTCTCGGCTACCTGCTCGTCGACGGCGGCGAGGCCGCCGTCGTCGACCCCCTGCGAGCGTTCACCGACCGCTACCTCGACGACGCTGCCGAGTTAGACGCCGAACTCACCTACGCGTTCGACACCCACATCCACGCCGACCACATCTCCGGCGTGCGCAATCTCGACGCCGAAGGCGTCGAGGGCGTCATCCCCGCCGCGGCCGTCGACCGCGGCGTCACCTACGCCGACGAACTCACGACCGCCGAAGACGGCGACACGTTCAGTGTCGGCGACGCGACCGTCGAGACCGTGGCCACGCCCGGACACACGACGGGCATGACGTCGTACCTGCTGGACGAGAGCCTGCTGGCGACGGGCGACGGCCTGTTCGTCGAGAGCGTCGCCCGGCCGGACCTCGAAGAGGGCGACGAGGGCGCCCCCGACGCCGCGCGGATGCTCTACGAGTCCCTCCAGGAGCGCGTGCTCTCACTGCCCGAGGAGACGCTCGTCGGCGGCGCACACTTCAGCGACGCGGCGGAACCCGCCGAAGACGGGACGTACACGGCGCCGATCGGGGAGCTGAAAGCGGACATGGACGCACTGACGATGGAGGAAGAGGAGTTCGTGGAGTTGATCCTCTCGGACATGCCGCCGCGACCGGCGAACTACGAGGAGATCATCGCGACGAACCTCGGACAGAACGCCGTCGACGACGAGGAGGCGTTCACCCTCGAACTCGGCCCGAACAACTGCGCCGCCAGCCAGGAGTCTCTCGCCGGTGACTGAGGCCGTCGGACGTGGGTTCGTGAACGGTATCGACACCGCCGGTGCCGGATACCGACACAGGGTCACGTCTGACAGAGAGAACCGGGATGCGCCCGCCGTGCGATCGGCGGAGGCTCCCCGCGTCGCCGACAGCTCCGGAGGCACCCCGTCGGCGACCGGCTCGAACCACGTCGTCCGTCCCTGATCCCCTCCCCGCATTCAGATGGATACCACAGTCATCGCGTTGTTCGTCGTCGCCAGCCTCGCGAGCCTGTTCATGGCGTGGGTCGTCGGCGCGGGTTCGAGCGGGGCGACCCCGTTCGCACCCGCAGTCGGCGCCAACGCCATCTCGACGATGCGCGCCGCGTTCATCGTCGGAATCTTCGGCTTCCTCGGCGCCGTCCTGCAGGGGGCGAACGTCTCGGAGGCCGTCGGGCGGGGGCTCGTCGAGGGCGTCTCGCTCCCCGCGACGGGAGTGATTTTGGTCCTGCTCATCGGCGCCGGCCTGATGGCGATCGGAATCTACACGGGCTATCCGATCGCGACGGCGTTCACCGTCACCGGGTCCGTCGTCGGCGTGGGTCTCGCGCTCGGTGGCGCGCCCGCGTGGGCGAAGTACCAACAGATCGGCCTCGTGTGGGTCGCGACGCCGTTCGTGGGCGGGGGGATCGCTTATCTCATCGCCAGCGTGCTCCCGCGCGCGGACGTCCCTGAGCGCTTCAGCGTCCCCGTACTCGCCGGACTCGTCGGAGCGGTAGTCACGACCCTCGACTTCCCGAAGCTCGGAGCCGACGGCGGCCCCGGCTCCGTCTCGGGCGCCGCGGCGCGCTGGGTGTCGTTCGAACCGGCCGTCGCGGCGAGCGGGACGACGCTCTTCGTCGGGCTCCTCGTCGCGGCCCTGGTCCACTGGGACGTCGCTCGCGACCGCGAGGGGGGACTCCGGCGGGTACTGCTCGCGCTCGGGTCGCTCGTCGCGTTTTCGGCCGGTGGGAGCCAGGTCGGACTGGCCGTGGGACCGTTGCTCCCGTTGGCGGACCAGATCGACGCCGTCTCGACGTTCGCCGTGCTGTTCGGCGGCGGGCTGGGGATCCTCGTCGGCTCCTGGACCGGTGCACCGCGGATGATCAAATCGCTCTCGCAGGACTACTCGTCGCTCGGGCCGCGTCGCTCGATCGCGACCCTGGTGCCGTCGTTCCTGATCGCACAGACGGCGGTGTTGCTCGGCGTGCCCGTCTCGTTCAACGAGGTGATCGTCAGCGGGATCGTCGGAAGCGGTGCGGCCGTCGGCGGGAGCGACGTCGTCGACACACGGAAGATTCTCCTCACCGTGGGCGCGTGGATCGGCTCGCTCCTCCTCGCGTTCGCCGTGGCGTACGTCACGGCGACGGCGCTGATGTGACCGTTCGACAACACTGATACGGTCGAAAGTCCGTGCAGACGGACGCTACCGGCCCGAAACGGAACTTCTAGCCGGTATCTACGACACTCGCGTGTCGACTCCATCCACAGTCGGCATAGAGCGCGCAGCCGGGTAACGATGCGTAGAGAGCGTCGTCTCTCGATCGGTCCCACGTCGTTCGGTGCGGTATCAACCCGCGTCCAGAACGCGCGTTCGGCGTCGCGGCGTCGAGTTGGGGTGCGATCGGAAGCGGATCGGGCAGCGACGTCCCGATTGCAGCGGTCGTGTCCCGGTCGATTCGTTCTCCGTAACTTATCGATGTGCGCCGAATATAGTATTGTACTATCGTCCCAAAAGCGTTATTACGTACAAGCGGATACCTGGAGTCGAGTAGAATAGTATGGAAAGTACACAACCACACAACTCGAAAGGAGAACACAGATGGCAGATATCGGAGCAGTGTTAGGAGCATCGGGAGCGGGAACGACGCAAGCGCTCAGTCTCGTCGGAGCCGTACTCGTGGAGGCGATACTCCTCTACGTCGGCTACGGCGCGCTCACGAACGCGCTCGAACCGACAGTCCGCCGGCTAATCGGGGTGGAATCCAGCGAATGATGGAGGTCATGGGAGTCGGGATCGGCATCCTGGCCCTGTTCGTCGGGTTCGGCCTCCTCATCGGCATCCTGTTCGGGTTCTTCGGGATGGGTGGTTCGTTCCTCGTCACGCCGGCGCTCTTGGTGATGGGGTACCCGTCCCGCGTCGCCGTCGGGAGCGGCCTGGCGTTCGTCTTCGGGACGTCCGTCATCGCGACGCTGAAACACCGCGATATGGGACAGGTGGACTACAAACTCGGCGTGCTGATGATCGCCGGAACCACGGCGGGCCTCGAGGTCGGGAAGGAGATCGTCCTGCACCTCGAAAGCCTCGGGCTCGCCGGGAGCATCATCAGCGTCACGTACGTGGTTCTGCTCGGCGGGATCGGCCTGTTCGTGACGTACGAGGCGGTGAAGGGCGACGGCGGAGGCGGCGTCGAGCACGAGGCCGACGCCGACGCCGAAATCGATGCCGACGACATCCCGGACATCGCGAAGAAGATCCAGTCGTACAACGTGCCGCCGATGATCAAACTCCGCGGCGGGATCCGCGTCTCGCTGTGGATGATCCTCGGCGTCGCGTTCGCGACCGGCCTCCTGTCGGGGTTCCTGGGCGTGGGCGGCGGGTTCATCCGGATGCCCGCGCTGTTCTACCTGATCGGCGTGCCCGTTCCGATCGCGGTCGGGACCGACCTGTTCGAGATCGTCTTCTCGGGCGGGATCGGGAGCTTCATTTACGCGATGGACGGCGGCGTCGACCTCTCGATCGTCCTGCCGCTCTTAGCCGGGAGCGCGCTCGGCGCCCGTCTCGGATCGGCGGCGACGAGCATCGTCGACGAGAGCGAGATCAAGGTCTACTTCGGGCTGATGCTCCTGGGCGGATCGGTCGCCGTCGCGGTGCGTGAGGTCGGCAGCTACCTGGATATGCCCATCCTCGATACGGTCAGTCTGGTGCTGATCCTCGGATCGGCACTGCTGGTCAGCGGGATGGTCGTCTACAGCAGCCTCGTCGAACTGCGGAGCGACTCCGCACGGCAGTCGCCGACCGCCGACTGACCCGCCTTTCCCCCCGGATCGCGGTGGCGCAAGATTGTACGAACTCCACACAAGCCTTTTAATCGTACGGTTCCTACCGTCGGATAACAGATGCCAGATTCGATGTCCGAACAACTGAAGCAGGATATGGAGTGCGAGGGGCTACTGGAGTGCTTCCACGGCCTCAAGCAACTCGACAAGCAGTGCTTCCAGGTCCTGGTGCGGGCCGGAGAGCCGCTCACCGTCGACGAGGTCGCCGAGATCGTCGAACGGGAACGGTCGACGGCGTACCGTTCGATCCAGCGGCTGCTGCAGTCCGGATTCATCCAGAAAGAGCAGGTCAACTACGAGCAGGGCGGCTACTACCACGTCTACTCGCCGACGGACCCGGAGAAGATCTCCGACAGTATGCAACGGATGCTCAACGACTGGTACGCGAAGATGGGGCAGCTGATCCAAGAGTTCGAGGACAAATACGAGCGACCGGACGCAGAACTGACCGTCGAAGGCTGACGCGCGTATTTTTTTGCGAGAGTGACGACCGGCAGCGACCGCAACGGGCGGGTCAGTCGAACCGGAACGTCTCGAGGTTGCGCGGCGCGTACGTCCGGACGTCGTACTTCTGATAGAGCCCCGAAGAGAGCTGGTCCGTCGAGGCCTCGTCGCCGTGGACGCAGATGATCTCCTCGGGCCGGGGGTTCATCGTCCCGACGAAGTTTTCGAGGCCGTTGCGGTCGGCGTGCCCCGAGAAGCCGCTCACGGACTCGACGTCGAAACGGAGCGTCAGCTGCTCCGAACGGCCGCCGCGGTCGCTGAACGGAATCTCACGTCGACCGCTCTGGATACGTCTCCCCAGCGTCCCCTGGGCCTGGTAGCCGACGAAGATGAGCTGGTTCTCCTCGTCGCTGCCGAGGAGTTCGAGCCACGACATAATCGGCCCGCCGGTGACCATCCCCGAGGTCGAGAGGATGATACAGGGCTCGCCGCCGGCGACCTCCTCGCGCATCTCCTGGCCGCCGTCGACCTGCTGGAACTGCTCGGCGAGGAATGGGTTCTGGTCCTCGTGGAGGATGCGGTCTCTGAGTCCGTCACGGAGGAACTCGGGGTAGGCGGTGTGGATCGCGGTCGCCTCGCGGATCATCCCGTCGAGGTAGATCGGCATCGTCGGGAGCTTGCCCTCCCGCATCGCCTCCTCGAGGACGAGCATCAGCTCCTGGGAGCGGCCGACCGCGAAGGCGGGGATGACGACCTTCCCGTCGCGGTCGTAGGTCTCCTGAATGAGTTCGATCAGCTTCCGCTCGGAGTCCGCCTGGTCGGTCTGGTAGTCGTCGCGACGTCCGTACGTCGATTCCATCACGAGCGATTCGACCCGCGGGAAGTCGTTCGACGCGCCGTTGAACAGGCGCGTGTCGTCGTAGTGGATGTCGCCGGAGAAGACGACGTTGTGGAAGCCGTCGCCGATGTGGAAGTGCGCGACGGCGCTGCCGAGGATGTGCCCGGCGTTGTGGAAGGTGAGCTTGATGTCGGGCGCGATGTCGGTGACGTCGCCGTAGTCCAGCGTGATCGTGTGTTTGAGCTCCTCGCGGACCATCTCGGACTCGTAGGGCGGCGTCCGACCCTCCTTGGCGGCGACGTCGAGGTAGTCGAGTTGGAGCAGCCCCATCAGGTCGCGGGTGGGCTCGGTCGTGTAGACCGGGCCGTCGTAGCCGTACTTGAAGAGCAGCGGCAGGAGCGCGCTGTGGTCCAGGTGCGCGTGCGTCAACACGACGGCGTCGAGGTCGGCGATCGGGTTCGCTTCCGGGACCTGGAGGTACGGGACCTCGCCCTCGGCGCCGGGTTTGTCGCCGCAGTCGATGAGCACCCGCGTCTCGGGCGTGCTGAGAACGAAGCTCGCGCGCCCGACCTCCCGACAGCAACCCAGCGTGGTCACGCGGACCCAGTCGGTCTCGCCGGTCTGTTCGCGGTGGATCCGCTGGCCGACGCGTTCGAGGAAGTCCCGTCGGTCGTCCCGCTCCTGCATCAGGAAGTTCCGCACGTTGTCGACGGTCGAAGATTCCATCGGCGGGGTCCGGAGGACGTCCGGGGTCCACCCCACCTCCTGGGTGATCTCCCGGAGAGTGCTCGCGCGACGGCCGATGACGAGGCCGGGTTTCTCGGCCTCGATGAGGACTTCGCCGGTCGCCGGGTAGAACTGGAGGTTCGTGATGCCGGCCTCCTCGGGGATCAGATCGAGGATTTTCGGCTTCGCCTCGGCGGGGTTCAGTTGGGTGCCCGACGCCGGACGGACCGTGATCCGCTTGCGGAGCGTGCTCGCGAGGCGGCGGATCAGGCCGTCGCGCTCGGCGAACTCCCGCGGCGTCTCGGTGTAGATGACCAGTTCGGGGCCCTCGTAGGCGACCCGGGAGACGACGAGGTCGTCGGGGATCTCGTCTTCGAGTTTCGCTCTGACCGCTTCGATCGGATCCGTCGTGTCGTTAGTGCTCATACATGTGTTGAAAGCCGTTGGGAGGGGCCACAAAATCCGTGACCCGCACCACCGGAGTCGTGGTTGATGGGTCGGCGTCGAAGGAGCGACCCGACCGAACGGACGAAATCGTTCGTCTGTGTCTAACCCGTAGTGTATATAAACGTTTTTCGCTGTCAGAGCGGAGAACGGGTCAGTTCGCCTCCCTCTTCACTGCTCACTGACGCTTTTCACAGCCCGCTGACGCTTTTTACGGTTCACTGACGCTATTCACGGCTCGCTGACGCGCAGAATCGGCTTGATCGCGTCCCCGCTCTCGGAGTCGGCCACGGCCCGTTCGATCTCCTCGAAGTCGTAGTAGGTGACGAACTCGTCGAACGGGAACTTCCCCTGGCGGTACAGCTCGATCAGGTCCGGAATGAACTCCTTCGGGTTGCTGTCTCCCTCGACGACGCCCGTGATCGACCGCCCGTTGAGGATGAGGTCGTTGACGTCGTAACTGGCCCGCGTGCCGAGCGCGGGCGCGCCGACGACGGCGAGCGTGCCCCGCTGGGTGAGCGTCTCGACCGCCTGCTCTGCGACGTCTGCGACACCCGTCGACTCGACCGCGTAGTCGACGCCGCCGCCGGTGGCCTCCCGGACGGCCTCGACCACGTCGTCGACGTCGCCGGGGTTGACGGTCGCCGTCGCGCCGAGTTCGTCGGCTTTCTCCAACCTGTTCTCTTTCAGGTCCACCGAGACGACGTCCGTGCAGCCCTTGACGTCCGCCCCGAGCACGGCCGAGAGCCCGACCGAACCGGCACCGAAGACGGCGATCGACGAACCGGCCTGCGGGTCGAGCGTGTTGATCACCGCGCCCGCGCCGGTCTGGACGCCGCAGCCGAGCGGACCGAGCAGTTCGAGCGGGACGTCGTCGTCGACGGCCACGACGTTTCGTTCGGTGGCGAGGGCGTGCGTCGCGAAGGAGGACTGACCGAAGAAGCGCCCGCTGAGGTCCTCGTCGCCGCGCGAGAGCGGCGACGTGCCGTCCTCGGGGCGGCGCCCGCCGAAGTTGTGCGCGAAGAAGTCCTCGCAGTAGGCCGGGTGTCCGGCGTGGCAGCTGTGACAGTCGTCGTCGTAATCGAAACTGAGGACCACTCTGTCCCCCGGTTCGACGTCGGAGACGTTGTCGCCGACTGATTCGACGACGCCGGAGCCCTCGTGGCCGAGTACCGCCGGGAGCGGGGTCGGGTACAGCTGATCGCGGACGATCATATCGGTGTGGCAGACGCCGGCGCCGACGACGCGGACCAAAACTTCGTTCGCTTGGGGGTCGTCCAGTTCCACGGTCTCGATCGTGAACGGTCCGCCCTCTTCGTCGACGACGGCAGCATCGATCTCCATTACGACGGTGCATACGGCGGGAGCCGTGGTAAAGATTAGTGGCCGATCGTCGTTGCCGTCGCGAACTGGAGTCCCGCCCCGGACACACCACTGTGTCCGCTGTAATACGCAGGAGAGCGGTTCAGAGTGCGGATGTTCGGAGTTGCGTTGGCGTTCACGACAATTCAGGTGCGGTCGGCATTCACAACAATTCAGGTGCGAGTTCGGTTCGGCGTCGGCGACGTCACGAAGCGCCCTCAGCGTTCACGACGTCGAGTGCGGAGTCGAGGAGGTCGTCAGCGTGGGTCTCTTCACGCGCTTCGGCGGTCACCCGAACGAGCGGTTCGGTTCCGCTGGGCCGGACGAGGAACCAGCCGTCGCCGGTGTCGACCCGGAGGCCGTCGATCGTGTCGATGTCGTCGTAGCGCTCGCGGAGGGCCCGCTCGATTGCGGTCATCGCCTCGGATTTGTCCTCGACTTCGACGTTCGCGCGCCGGGTGACGTACGCTCCCGCAGGGACGGAATCGAGGAGTGCTCCGAGCGAGCCGTTTCGCGCCACGAGGGCCGCGAGGTGGAGTGCCGCATACTGCCCGTCGGGGGCGAGCGTCTCCGCCGGCCAGATCCACGCTCCGGAGGGTTCACCACCGAAGACGAACCCCTCCTGTGACGCGGCATCCGCGACGTGGACGTCTCCGACGGGCGTGTACTCCACCGACCCGCCCGCGTCGGAGACCGTATCGGCGACGACCAGACTCGTATCGACCGGAACGGCGATTCGGGGAGACGAGGAGGGGGAACTGGAACCGCCATCGTCCCGGTCATCGAGGGCGTTCGATTCGACCGCGTCGCGAGCGAATACGGCGAGCAGGAGGTCGCCGGGAACGTACTCGCCCGCGCCGGAGACGGCGACCATCCGATCGGCGTCGCCGTCGTGGGCGATCCCGAAGTCGGCGTCGAGTGCGGGAACCGCAGACTGGAGGGCAGTGAGGGTTTCGGCGTTCGGTTCGCTCTTTCGCGCCGGGAACCGTCCGTCGCGCTGGGCGTCGAGCGTGTGCACCGTCGCCCCGAGTTCGTAGAGTGCATCGACGGTGACGCGGCCGGTTCCGTTGCCCAGGTCGACGACGACCGACAGGTCCTCGAACGGTGACGCCCCGCCGTCCGAGAAGGATTCGACGAGACCATCGAGATGTCGAGAGGCGATGGTTTCTTCGACCCGTTCGGTTCCGAACGCGTCCCAGGGGGCGCTCTCGACGCCGTCGGTCGATGCGGCACCGTGGGCGTCGGTAGAGGGTCTGCCGTCGGCGTCGTTGGATCGTCTCCCGTCGGCGCCTCTCGAAGGGTCATCGACGTCGGCGTCTCTCGCGGTATCGTCGACGTCGCCGCCCGAGAGTCGTCGTTCGATCGTATCGGTCTGTGTCGGAGTGAACGCCTGTCCCGACGGGTTCCAGAGTTTGATCCCGTTGTCCGGAGCCGGGTTGTGGGAGGCAGTGATCCCGACGCCGGCGTCGGCCCCGAGCCACTGGACGCTCCTCGCCAGCGTGGGTGTCGAGACGACGCCGAGTCGTATCACGTCGGTCCCGGCCTCGCGCAGACCGACCGAGGCGGCGTCGGCGAGAACGTCGCCAGTGTTCCGAGCGTCGCGCCCGACGACCACCGTCTCGGTGTCCACACCGACTGCCCGTCCGACGTCGAGAGCGAGTCGAGCAGTGACGACGTCTCCGACCGGTCCGCGAATGCCGCTCGTCCCAAACATATGAATAGAACAACCGTGGAGGTATTTCGTTATAAGAGACCTGATCGTGGCCACCGACACACCGAGGTAGTGAGGATAGACGTGAAGTGAGAACGGGCGTGAAGTGAAGACGAATGTGGAAGTGAGGACGGACGTGCGGATACTGTGGACGGACGAACTCCAGCGGACGACGTGGACGGAACACAAAACAGCGGACGTAGTGGTGTCAGGAAGTCTATCGGACACCACTATGTCCGGAGCAATCGTGGGGTTCGACGTCGAACAGCGGACACGGTGGTGTGTCGGGGCAGGATCGTGGCGGCAGAGTGGAAAATAGCGACGAGTGGATGAGAAGAGCACCGTAGAAGGCGACTCCGTGCGGGGAGCAGCGGACACGATGGTGTGGTGCAGGTGAGTGGAGTGAGGCAGGTTGTTGGAGTATTCCAAGTGGGTGGTGTAGTGCAGGTTGTTAGAGGGGTCTAGGTTGTTGTAAGCGTGAACTGGGTAGTTGCGAGGGTATGTCGAGTGGGGATGAATCGAGCGGTCGCGACGACCGTGGTGCGTTCAGTAGTCGCGGTCAGACGTTGGAGAAGTCCTGGAGCGTCGGGGCCGCATCGTCGTCTTCGGCGTCGACGTACGGGGCGATAGAGTCGTGGACACCGACGAGTTCGACCGTTTCGACCATCGCAGAGAGGATGAGTTCGACGTCCATATCGAGCGCGTACTCCCGGTAGGTCCCGCCGCGACGGCCCTCGTTGCGCTCGGTGACGGAGACGATGCCGAGCATCGCGAGTTCGCTCAGGTGATCGCGCATCCGTCGCGGCACGAGCGGATCGCGGTTGGCGAGTTCGGCGAACCGCGTGTAGCGCGGACGGACGTCGCGGGAGCGGACCGGCGCTTCGCCCTCGAGATCGAGAGTCAACAACGCGTACAGGACGAGGTGGCCGTGTTCGGTGAGACCGTTGATTCCCTCCTTGATGCGGCCCCGCTCCAGTGCGCGTCGACCGCGACGGACGTGTTCTTCGGTCACGGTGTCGGTCTCCTCGTCGCGAGCGAGGTCGCCGGCCTTCATCAACAGGTCGATCGACTGTCTCGCGTCGCCGGCGTCCTTCGCACCGTAGGCCGCACAGAGCGGGATCACCTCGTCGCTGAGAACGTCGTCGTGGAACGCGACTTCGCCGCGCTGTTCGAGGATCGCACGGAGATTCTCGGCGTTGTACGCGGGAAAGTGGATCTCCTGTTCACAGAGTGAACTCTTCACCTTCGGCGAGAGGTCGTCTCGGAACGAGAAGTCGTTGGAAATGCCGATCAGGCCGATCTTCGCCTCCTGCAGGTCGTCGTTCGCACGCGCTCGCGGGAGTTGATAGAGGATGCTGTCGTCGTTCACGTGGTCGATCTCGTCGAGGACGACGAGCACGGTCCCCCCACACGCGTCGAGGTCCTCCCACAGCATCTCGTAGACCGAAGCCAGCGGATACCCGGTGGTCGAGATCTGGTTGGCCTCCGAGCGGAGATCGTTGACGAGACGGGTCGCGATCTGGTACGAGCTCGTCAGACCGTCGCAGTTGAGGAAGATCACCGTGAGATCGATGTCGTCGTACTGTGCGGCGTCTTCACGGAGGTGAGCGAGCAGGTACTTCGTCGCGGCCGTCTTTCCCACGCCCGTCTTGCCGTACAGGAAGATGTTGTTCGGCTGCTCTCCGTTTATCACGGGTTGGAGCGCTGCCTGATACGTCTGGAGTTCTTCATCGCGGCCGACGAGCTCCTCGGGCTGGTAGTCCTCCCGCAAGGCGTCGCGATCACGATAGATCTCGTTGTCCCGCTCGAAGAGGACCATACGACTGTCGTATAGAACAGCTGATTAATAAAACCACCGTGTCCGCAGTGTCCGCTGTTCTGGTCTATTATAAGTAGCCCGGATCACACCCCCCCTCCACTATGTCCGCTGTTGTCGGTATATTACGGTGGGGCCTGTGAGTTGGTCGTGGACCTATTGAAACAGAAAAGTTTATATCTAATACAGTTTTATTGGTCCGTAGCACAAACTAAAATTAAAATATGACTGGTTTAAATTAACAAACCAGTCTCGTGTATCGTAGTCTCGTCGGTCATTCGAATCAGTCATTCGAACCAGTCATCTAGCCGAGGGTTTGATCGCTTCCGAAACGAGCTTCAGCGAGTAGTGGGAGGAACGCCGAAACAGCGGACATTGTGGTGACCGTTCCGAGCGTCGTCATTCCCCGGATGTTTTTCCAAAACGGTTCCGAGTGATGCACGAGAAATTAACAGTAGCTCCACTTCCATATTCTCTATTCTGCACTATCAGGCCCTGAAACGGCTACTTTGACCAGGTATTCTTGACTTCTCACTTCGTGCTTTCTAATCATTCGCGGAGATGAGGCCCTCCGTTCTCCCCAGGAACTGCGGACATAGTGGAGGGGGGGAGGGGGAACTGCTCTCCCATCGCTAGTACTGTCCTCTCGTCGCTAGTATTATTCGAATAGTGACTTGCCGACGAGGACGGTAACAGCGGACATCGTGGAGTGATACAGATCCGACTTCACGGAACCGCTAGTGGGAGAGCGGCTACAGAGGCCGTATTCGACGGTTTGTGTGTGAACAGCGGACGAGGTGGTGTGGGAGTCGCGTCCGACGGAGTGCGAGTTCCTTCCGAGGTCGTAACTCGCGATCGAGGTGAGCCGCCACAATTTCGGACTGATCGAATCGGTGGTTCCGGCCACGACGTATCCGCGCAACCACGACGTATCCCGGGTGTGACACCGTGGACCCTAGAACAGCGGACATAGTGGAGGGGGAGGGGTCATCGGTACATCCGTGGACCTCTCGTCGCATACTCTCGCAGCTATTTCGACGAACTTCGACGAAGAACGAAAGTCCCGCCGACGAAAACAGTGATCCCGAGATCGGCGTCCTCGATGCGCCCGTTCGACGGGTGCGCTTATTTGTTGTACGTGTCGGGGATCAGCACGCGTCCGTGTCTTCCGACGGTCCGCCCGACGATCGACCCGATCCGGTCGAGAGTCGCAGAAATGGACGCGGCGGGAAGATAGAAATCGGTCTCTTTGGATTCAGTGCGGTTGAGTTTGCGGTTGTCGACTGTAGCCATCGTAGTTACGTATACGAGAGGGGGTCGTATGAGGGTTTGTTAGTACTCGTCCTGGTATTTTTATTCTATCCTTCTAGCTACTGCCTATATCCTGAAATCAGTTCAGGTAACGGGTGACATCTCGAATTATATTGTGTTCTTTTGTGAACGATGTCTCTCTCGCTTTCGCGGACCGGACGCCACAGATCGGTCTCCACGGCGAAAAACGGGCGTTGGACCGGAGTCCGACGCAAGCAACCCGATCAGGAAAGCACCTCACCCACGATCAGGGTGAAAGCACCTCGACCAGATTCCCTTCGGGATCACGTACGAAAAATATCGTCGTGCCGCTCTCGGTCGTCTGTGGTTCGCTCAGCGTTTCGACGTCGTCGGGGAGCTCGGCGTGGCAGTCTTCGACGTCCTCGACGGCGAGACCGACGTGTGTCGTCCCCGGCGTGTCGAGTCGTGATTCCGATCCGACCTCCGATGCCGACCGTGATGTCGAATCGTACGTGACCAATTCGAGGCGTGTTCCCCCGGCGTCGAGATGGGCGAATTCAGCGTGCGCCTCCGGAAGGTCAACTCCGGTCGAGAACGCCTCACCGCCTACCTCGAACCGAGTCAGGAGATCCAGTCCCAGTTTGTCGCGGTAGAACGAAACGGTTCGATCGAGATCAGAGACCGTTATGCCGACGTGGTGGGCTGTAAACTCGGACACGTCCTGTGGTGGACGTGGCGTTCTCAAAGAGCCATCGAACCCACGAGCCACGAGTACCTCCACTCGTTCAGTCACACGGCCGCACTCGCTCGGCATACGGCCGCTTTCGACCGGGCGGAGAAATCCCCGATCACGATCGGTGGATCCAGTATCGTCACACAGATTTCATATACACTCACCCGTATTATCACACGACTATCACAAATAGTATTACTCACCTCGTGTCGTCTCCGACCGTCACCGAAGATCTGTAATTGGAGTAAAGCTGTCCCCCCTCGAAGCGGCAGCATTCCCCACTTCGCGCAAGGTTTTTGCCCGCTCCCGACCCAGATGCGATCGATAGCGCTGAGCCACAGAGTGGTTTCGGCGGGAGCAAATCGTATCAGATGAGCGAAATAACGGTCATAACCCAGCGAGACGAATTCGTTGAGACTGCGGCGTCGGAACCGGTGGGGGTACGAATCCCCGTCGAGGTTAGAACCGTCGTTCAGGACCCTTTCGAGGCGTATCGACGCGTACGAACGGAAGACGAAGACGGCGTGTATCTCGAAACGACAGGCGGGCAGTCCGGCTGGGGGTACTTCGCCGTCGACCCGGTCGAACACGTATCTGTTCCGAATTCGGCAGTAGATCCGGACGTATCCGCGGGAGACGCGTCGGCAGGGAGATCCGAGAGTGCCACACCGACGCTGGAGGCCATCGACTCGTTGCTCGACCGCGAGCGCCTCGTCCGCGGCGACTGCGACGTTCCGTACCCCTGCGGCGCGTTCGGGTGGCTCTCCTACGACGTCGCGCGCGAACTCGAATCGCTCCCCGATACGACGGAGAACGACGGTCTCCCCCAGCTCCAACTCGGCGTGTTCGACGCCGTGGTCGCGTGGCAGGAACCCCGAGCGGCACGGAACGAGCCCACTTCCGGAACCGACGGTCGTACTCCGAAATCCGACGGAATCGAACTCCGCATTACGGTCTGCCCAGTCGTGGACGAGTCTCCCGAAGAAACCTACCGCACGGCCCTCGACCGCGCAACGTCGCTGGCGGAATCCGCCGCTTCCGGTCCGGTCTCGACGCCGTCCCCAGCGGTCGACGCCGACCGGGCCACGTTCGAGAGCGAGTGTGGCGAAGACGAGTTCGCCGAGCGCGTTCGAACGATCAAGCGGTACATCCGAGACGGCGACACCTTCCAGACGAACGTCTCTCACAGACTCGTCGCCCCGGCGGCCGTCCACCCGATCCAGGCGTTCGACGCGGTTCGACGCGTCAACCCCGCGCCGTACTCCGGACTCTTGGAGTTCCCGGGCATCGACCTGGTGAGCGCGAGCCCGGAACTGCTCTTGGAGGTCGACGGCGACCGCCTGCTCACCGAACCCATCGCGGGGACGCGCCCGCGCGGCGACACGCCCGAGGCCGACGCAGAACTCGAGGCGGACCTGCTCGCAGACGAGAAGGAACGTGCCGAACACGCGATGCTCGTGGACCTCGAACGCAACGATCTGGGGAAAGTCAGCGAGTACGGGACGGTCGACGTCTCGGAGTACCGTCGCGTCGACCGCTACTCGGAGGTGATGCACCTGGTCTCGCTCGTCGAGGGGACTCGACGCGCGGGGACGACGGTCGCCGACGCGGTCGCCGCCGTGTTCCCGGGCGGGACGATCACCGGCGCGCCGAAGCCGCGCACGATGGAAATCATCGACGAAGTCGAGCGGACGCGACGGGGCCCGTACACGGGGAGTATCGGGATCTTCGGCTTCGACGACCGGGCGACGCTCAACATCGTCATCCGGACGCTGGTCCGCCGCGGCGACGAGTACCGACTCCGCGTCGGTGCCGGTATCGTCCACGACTCGGTCCCGTCCGAGGAGTACCAGGAGACGCTCGATAAGGCCCGTGCACTCATCAACGCGGTCGACGAGGCGCTCGGCGAACGGGCGTCGTTCGCGGTCGAAACCGGGACCGAGGTGGGTCCCGACGGCGCTCAGGAGGACCCACGGGCCGTCGAAGCGGAGGACCAGCCTTGATCCTCATCGTCGACAACTACGACTCCTTCGCGTACAACCTCGTCCAGTACGTCGGCGAGTTCGACGACGTGATCGTTCGACGGAACGACGCGGTCGACGTCGACGACGTCCGCGATCTCGACCCCGACGGCATCGTGGTCTCGCCCGGACCGGGAACCCCCCAGGACGCCGGTGTCTCGATGGACATCTTCGCCGAGACCGACCTCCCCGCTCTCGGGGTCTGTCTCGGGCACCAGGCGCTTTGCGCCGCCCACGGCGCGCCCGTGGGTCACGCTCCGGAGGTCGTCCACGGGAAGCCCTCCGTCGTCCGACACGACGGCAGCCGACTGTACGACGGCGTCGAGAACCCCTTCGAGGTCGGCCGGTACCACTCGCTGGCGGTCGAACCGGGGCACATCCCGGACGTGCTCGTCGAGACGGCCGTGACCGACGACGAGCAGGGCGTCGTGATGGGCGTCGAACACGTCGAGAAGCCCCACTACGGCGTCCAGTTCCACCCCGAGAGCATCCTCACCGACGCCGGCAAGCGGATCGTCGAGAACTTCTGCCGATCGATCGCGGATTCGGAAGCGCCCGCTGCGGACGCGTGAGTCTCCGACAGGCGCGACGTCGAACCGCCGGATCAATCGATCCGCGTTGCTGAGGCGCGACAACGGCATTGACTCCCTTCACCGTCACCGCCCGAACGTCCGCTACTTCTCCCGATCCGGCGGTTCGACGTCGTGGTGGGTCTGGATATCGGGCAGTCGATCGAGCACGAGACGGACGAGCGACGTGTGCCCCCGCCCGCGTTCCTCGCGATAGAGCGCCAGCGAGAGGCCGACCATCGCGACGAGGGCCAGCACGGCGAACGGCGCACCGGTGAGCACCGCGAGCGCCTGCAGGGTCTCGCCGCCCCCGACGAGGATCACCGCCAGCGCGACGCTCGCCTGCACGGCCCCCCAGAGCGCGATCGTCCCGCGAGAGGGGGCGATACCGCGCCGGGAGGCGAGGATCGCCGCGATCAGCGTGGACGTGTCTGCCGAGGTGACGATAAACACGACGATGAGCGCCAGAAAGAGGAACAACAGGAGATCACCAAGCGGGAGCGCCGACAGGATCGGAAACCCGGCGACGGCTTCGCTACCGCCGCGGGCCTCGATCGAGGCCAGGACGTCCGCGGCACCGGACCGCTGGATCGAGAGGGAGGTCCCGCCGAATACGAGGAACCAGACGCCCGTCGCGGCGGAGGTCGCCCCGACGCTCGTCAGCACGACCGTCCTGATCCGACGCCCGCGCGAGAGCGCCGCGAGGAAGAGGCCGGCGAACGGTGCCCACGAGAACCACCACGCCCAGTTCCAGACGGTCCACTCGGTCACCCACGATCCCGACGAGAAGAGGCTCATCGGGACGAAGTGTACGAGGTACGCCCCGACGGCGTCTGGCCCTCGTTCCACGACGAACTGCCGCGGACCGACGGCCAAGAGCAGGACCCCGAACAGCGCGAACAGGACGACGTTGAGCCCCGCGATCCGGCGGATCCCCCGGTGTAAGCCCGACACCGCCGAGAGGACGAATACGGCCGTCAGTCCGCCCACGAAGAGGACGGGCCCGGTATCGCCCGGCGGCACGCCCCACTGAAACTCCACGCCGGTCAGGAACTGCTGTGAGACGAGCGCTATCGACGTCGCGACGCCGCCGATGGTCGCGAAGACGGCCAGCGTGTCGACGAGTCGGCTCCACGGGGAGTCCAGTCCGTCGGCGCCCAAGAACGGGGTCAGGATCGAGGAAACGCGGAGCGGTGCTCTCCGTTCGAAGACGAAGTACGCGATGGGGACCCCGAGGACGGCGTAGGCGCTCCACGCCGAGAGCCCCCAGTGAAAGAGCGCGTACACGAGTGCCGCACCGACCGCCGCGTCCGATCGGGCCGGGACGTCGAAGTACGGCGGCGGTTGCCGGTAGTGAAAGAGCGCCTCTGCGGGTCCCCAGAACACGATGCCGGCGGCGATGCCGGCGGTGAAGACGAGCGAGAAGTACGTCGGGTAGGTGTAGGTGGGCTCGACGTCGTCGCCGCCGAGTTTGACGTCGCCCCAGGAACTCAGGAGCAACACTGCGCAGTAGACGACGGCCAGCAACACCGTTCCGAGCAGAAACGGCCCCATCCCGCGCAACACGCCGCCGCTGAGGCGGTTGATCGACCCCGTCGTGGTCGCGGGAAAGAGGAGGTGCAGAAGAAAGTAGACCGCGAACACGAGTACCGGTAGTCCCAGCGTGATCGGATTCTGATGCGAGACGAGGTTCCACAGGTGCGTCCGCAGCGAACCACGGCGAACGCGGAGCAGCGTCGCCGCGTACGTCTTCTCGGCGTCGACGCCCTCGTACGGAAGCGCCGCGAGGTAGCCCAGGCCGGAGCCGAAAAACAGCAGTGAGAGGCCGAGCCACGCCCGCCCGCCGAGGGCGTCGCCGACGAACGACGGGAAGAAGAACCCGACGAGCACGACGGCCCCCGATCCGACGAACGCCACGAGGAGCGCGTCCGAGAGCGTCTGCCCCGGTTCGGATTCTCCGCTCTCGCTCATACGATACCTGTTAGCACGGGACGGTATTACTCTGTTGACGACGCCGCTCCGCCGCCCTCCCCGGGTTCATTCGGTCGAGGGGTCCGCTCCGCCGTCGTTCTCGGACCGACGGCGCCCGGAACCGGTCTCGTTCTCCCCGAGCACGGACTCCCCGAGCAGACGCCCGCCGATGGCGCGCAGGTCGATGATCTCGTCCGCACCGACCGCGTCCAGTTTCTCGACGTGGGTCTCCTCGTTGGCGACGGCGACGATCCGGACGTCGGGGTTCACGTTTCGAGCGGCGAGGACGGCGAGGACGTTCTCCGCGTCGTCGTCGCCGGCGACCGCGACGCCGCTGGCGACGTTCACCCGGGCGTCTCGCAGCGCCGACTCGTCCGTGGGGTCGTCGGTCAGTACCTCGACCCCTTCGCCGGACAACCGGGAGGCCGCGTCCGCGTTCTCGGTCACCACCACGAGGTCTGTCTCCTCGTCGATCCGTTCGAGGAACGATTCGGTCACGTCGCCGTACCCGAGGACCACCACGTGGTCCTCGAGGAGCGAGAGTTCTGATGCAGTCATGGTTCCGAACGCCGCCGCCATCCGCGATTCGATCGCCGGGCCGATCAGCGCGCCCACGGCGACGGTGAACGCACCGGTCCCCAGGAGGATCACCGACAGCGAGAACAGTTTCGCCTCGACCGTCACCGGGGTGATGTCGCCGTAGCCGACCGTCGCGATGGTGACGATCACGTAGTAGAACGCGTCGCCCCACCCGTCGAGTTCCAGGAACTGGTCTCTGAGGCCGTAGGCCCCTACCGTTCCGTACAGGCCGACCCCGAGGATCGACGTCAGCGCCGCGATCTGCAGCGAGGACAGGTCGAGCGTCTGACTGAACGCGTCCCGGTTCGCCACGAGAAGGGGAACGGCCGCGAAGACGAGCAGGAGCAGCGGGATCTCGGTCGTCCGGCCCGTGGTCAGCGGGAGGAGCGCCAGTCCGGGGAGCGACCCCACCGCGGCCAGCCAGGCGATCCGCTTTCGACGTTGCAGTCCGACGGTCACGAGTCCGAGGGGAAACGCGAACAGCACGCCCGCGAACCGTACGAACGTCCGCGAGAGCGGGAGAACCGCCGCGAGCGGACCTTCGACGACCGGCTGCGGTTGGCTCAGGTTCGAGAGCCCGGTCACGAACGCGAGGACGGTGATCGCGGCCATCACCGCGACGGTCGACTTCGCGCCGGAGAACTCCCGCCACTCGACGAACGGGACGCGGTCCGTCGGATAGAAGACCTCCTCGAACGGCCGCTCCTCCGACTGCCCCTGTGAGTCAACCACTACCGAAGGTAACCGCGGCCGAGATAAAAACTGTACTGTTGGATAGTTGTCCCTTTGAGTAACGCCGGCAGTCTCAACACCCGGCTCGTTCTAGCGTCGAATATGGCCGTGCATCGCACCACGAACGACTCGTTGCCCTCACACACCACCACCGAACGACTCCGGAGTACATCGGGACGGTCGAGTCCGACTACCGGAAACCCGCAGATAGGTGTCGTCCGATCGCACACCGCTGCCGAACGCTCGCGGAACGTAACCGGAGACGCGGGTCGATTCCGGAGCGACCTCTCGAATCCGCGCCGCTCTCGTGGAGATACGGTGAGATCGGGTGTTCGCCGATGAACCCGGCGATCCTCTTCGGCCTCGGGACGATGCTCGCGTGGGGCTTTTGGATCACGTTCGGGAACGTGGCCTCGAACAGCATCGATCCGGAAACGGCGGCGTTCGTCTCCTACCTGACCGCGACGGTCGTGACCGGGCTCTACGTCGTCGTCTCCGACGCCTCTCTCGCGGTAACGAACCGGGGACTGCTCTACTCGGCCGTCGCCGGCGTCGCGGCCGCCATCGGCGTCGTCTCGACGTTCGTCGGCGTCACCGTCGGCTCTACGGCGATCGTCTCGACCATCGGCGGGATGTACTTCGTGACGGCGGCCGTAATCAGCGTCGCCGCGCTCGGCGAACCGCTCTCGATCCAGAAGGCCGCGGGGATCGGCCTGGCGCTCGTCGCCATCGTCATCATCAACCAGTGACCGACGCGACACAACCACTCGACACGCGGACACGTTGAGTCGGCGACTCCGAGCTACCGACTTTTAAGACGCCCACCGAAGTATCCACTGCCGTATGAAGCGAACCATCAGCACCGACGACGCACCCGCGGCGGTCGGCGCGTACAGCCAGGCGACGACGAACGGCAGCCTCCTGATCACGGCGGGCCAGCTCCCGCTGACGACCGACGGCGAACTCCTCGACGACGAGTCCGTCGCCGATCAGACGCGACAGTGTCTCCGGAACGTCGAGGCGATCCTCGAATCCGAGGGCCTCTCGCTGTCTGACGTCCTGAAGACGACGGTCTTCCTCGACGACATCGACGACTTCGACGAGTTCAACGAGGCCTACAGCGAGTTCTTCGAGGAGGAACCGCCCGCCCGGAGCGCCGTCGGGGCCGGAGCTGTCCCGAAGGGCGCCGCCGTCGAGATCGAAGCCATCGCGACGACCGAGTAGTCCGGTTCGACACTCGTTCCGGACGCCGCTTCGACAGACGTTCCAAATCCGCTTAACAGACGTTCCAAACCCGCTTCGACACCTCGCCCGAGGAAACCGGGCGAATCGAGATTCCGTCCGATAGGGCCGGTATCGTTGCGGAACAAACCCTTAATGATTCTCGGGACGCTACCTTGATTCGTATGACCGACGGGGCCCCCACGGACCTGCTTCACGTCGATCTGAGCGCCGGCTCCGTCGAACGCGAGCGGCTTCCCGACCGGTGGCTCGCCGAGTACGTCGGGGGCAAAGGACTCGGGGCACGGTACCTGTACGACCGCCTCGAACCGGGGACGGATCCGCTCGGTCCGGCCAACTACCTCCTGTTCACGTTGGGCCCGCTCAGCGGCCTGCTCCCGGGTGAACCCCAGTTCGCGGCGATCACCCGCTCGCCGCTGACGGGCACGTTCCTCGACTCCTACAGCGGCGGCGAGTTCGCCTCCTCCCTCGTCGGCGCGCTCGGCGGCGCGCTCGGCGTGGCGATCACGGGCCAGGCCGACGAACCCACCGTCCTCGAAATCGCCGACGGGACAGCGACGCTCTCTCCCGCGGACGACCTCTGGGGTCGGGACGTCGTCGAGACGTGTGACGCCTTCGAGGGCGCCGTCGCGTGTGCCGGTCCCGCGGGCGAGAACCGGGTGCGTTATGCGACCATCGCGTCCGACGGCGGCGACCACCACGCCGGCCGCGGCGGTGCGGGCGCGGTGATGGGGGCGAAACGGCTGAAGGCGGTCGTCGCCCGCGGATCGCAACCCGAACCGTCCCGGGAGGTCGCGGCGCTCCGCGACGAGTACGAGCGCCGGTACCGCGAACACGACGTCGGCCGCTGGCACGCCGCGAGCGCGACGCTCGAGACCGTCGACTTCGCCGACGAGGTGGGCGTCCTCTCGACCCGCGGCTGGCAGGAGGGCTCCTTCGACGGCGCGGCGGACATCGGTATCGACGCGGTTCGAGAGGCGGCAGTCGCGCGGGAGGCCGACGGCGACTCCGAGATTCCCGGCGGGTTCCGCGTCGAAACCGAGGCCGGCGAGTCGGTGCCGCGCGGGGCAACGCCGATGTCGCTCGGCGCGGGCCTCGGCATCGACGACTTCGACGCGGTCGCCGCCCTCGGTCAGGACTGCGACCGGCTCGGGATCGACGTCATCAGCGCCGGTAACGCCGTCGCCTGGACCGTCCGCGCCGTCGAGGCCGGCATCGTCGACGTCCCCGACGCCCCCGACGCACTCGGGTCGACCCCCGACTTCGGCGACGAGGAGGCCGCACGGGGGCTCATCGACGCGATCGCCCACCGGGAGGACGGCGTCCCGGACGCCCTCGCAGACGGGGTCGAGGCCGCCGCCGAGCGACTCGGCGGGGCCGACCTCGTGCCGACGATCAAGTCGATGGAACTCCCGGCCTACGACCCGCGGGGGTCGCCGACGATGGCGCTGGCGTACGCGACGAGCGACCGCGGGGCGTGTCACCGGCGTTCGCTCCCGGCAGAGACGGAGGTGTTCGAGGGCGACTCCTGGGACGACACCGACCGCGTCCGCCTCGTGATCCGCGAGCAGACGATCACCTCCGTCCTCTGGAGCCTGATCGCCGACGACTTCGCGGGCGCGGTGCTGGAGGACGACCTCGGGGCCGAGTGGCTGTCGACGGTCGACGCCACCGCACCGACGGACCCGGCCGAGCTGCTCCGCGTCGGCGAACGCACCTGGACGCTGACCCGACTGTTCAACGTCCGCGAGGGCTTCGACGCGTCCGACGAGACGCTCCCCTCTGTGTTCGAGCGACCGCTCGCGGGCGGCCCCGCCTCCGGCGACGCCATCGACACCGACTGGTTCGACGGCCTTCGCCGCCGCTACTACGCGGCCCGCGGGTGGAACGAGGAGGGGATTCCGACCCGCGACCTCCTCGACCGATTGGACCTCCTCGACGTCGTCGACGACGACACCCCGGTCGCCGGGCGCGACTCGATCGCGCGCCGTAGCGACTGACTTCCGTCCGGTCCACGCGAGCGTCGCCGCGACTGATCACTCCCGGTTCACCCGGGCGCGCGGAGGCTCGCGCGATCGGGCGGATCAACCCTCCTGGGTCGGATCGGTCTTCTCGATGAGCGGGTGCTGGAGGTAGTCGTTGACGTCGATGTCGGCCAGCGACTCCAGGCCCGCCACTCGCGCCACCTTCCGGAATCCGAGTTCGCCGACGTCGCCCTCCGGAACCGTGAGGACGTACGCGAGCGTTCGTTCGATGCCCAGCTGCCGGGCGGCCATCGCGCGGTGGTGGCCGTCGACGAGGAACCGTTCGGACCCGGAGGAGACGACGATCAACGGCTCCGCGAGTTCGTGCTGGAGTTCGTACTTCCGCCCCTCGAGTTCGTCGGCGTACACCTCCCGCTGAGTCGGGACGAGCGCGTCGACCGACACCCCGCGCTCGGACACGTCGACGGTGGCGTCGTGGCTCCGTTCGAGCATCTCTCTGGTGCTCTGGACCTTCGTCGGCGTCGTCCGCTCGATCCCGCTTCTGACCGCGTCCCCGTTCGAGAACGTCCCGAGCAGTGTCCGCTCGCCGTCGACGACCGGGAGGAACTGATGGCCGGTCCGGAGGATCACGCGCGCCGCGTTCTTCACCGTCATCTCGGGTCTCACCACGACCGGGTCGCGGCTCATCACGGTCGCCACCGACTCGTCGCCGGGCCGCTCCAGGAGGTCGATCGCACCGACGTACCCGAGCAGGGTCCGGTCGTCGTCGACGACCGGGAAGCCGCTGTACTGCGATCCCTCCTTCAGGCGGTCGACCACGTCGGTCACCCAGGCGTCGGGCGCGACGGTGTCGACGTCCGTCGTCATGTACTCCTCGACGGTGACCTCGTCGAACTCCAAAAGCGATCCATCGGGATCCGAATCACGCTGTGGTGGCATCTGTCTCTCCTCGTGTGCGAAAAGCGAACGGCGATACCGACCCGCTGTAGGCATCGACGACCTCGCTGTGGGGGTGGACGTCCACGCTGTAGGCGTCGGCGACTATGCAGTTCGCGTGGACGTCGATTGCGACGTCGACGTCGACCGCGGTCTCGATTCTCACGTGCCGGTCCGACGCCGAAACACGAAACGGTGTCGTCCGCGCGGGTCGGCGGGGGTCGCTACTTCCGCGATCAGTCGTCGGCCGGCGCGTCGCTCGTCTCCGAGGGCTCGACGCCGACTTCGATCTCCGCGGCGGCGGCCTTGTACTCGGGGATGTTCGCTCGCTCGTCGAGGACGTCGTTCGTCAGCCGGTTCGCCGAGGCCGCAGCGAAGTGCGGCGTCGTCCAGACGACGCCCTCCTTGATGTCCTCGGTGACGTGCGCTTCGACCTCGATCTCGCCGCGGCGGGACTTCAGCGTGATCTTCTCGCCGTCCTCGATGCCGTAGCGCTCGGCGTCGTTCGGGTGGACGTCGACGAAGTTCTCGGGGTACTGCTTGTTGAGCCGCGGCGAGCGTCGGCTCATCGTCCCGGTGTTGTAGTGCTCTTCGAGCCGCGCGGTCGTGAGGATGAGCGGGTACTCCTCGTCGGGCACCTCCTTCGGCGGCTGGTGGGTGACGCCCTCGATCTGCCCGAGGCCGCTCTCGGTGTCGAAGCCGTCCTCATAGAGGTACTGATCGCCCTCGTCGCCCGGTTCGTAGCAGGGCCAGTGGATGCCCTCCTCGCCGAGCGCGTCGTAGGTCATCCCGTGGTAGCTCGGGCAGACCTGGCGGAGCTCCTCGAACACTTCCTCGGGCGTGTCGAAGTCGAAGCCCTCGCCGAACAGTCGCGTTCCGACCTCACACAGGATGTCGAGGTCGTGCTTGGTGTTCTCGTGGACCTTCTGGACGCCGCGCATCCGCTGGACGCGGCGGTCGGTGTTGGTGACGGTGCCGCCGCGCTCGGCCCACGTCGTCGCCGGCAGCACGACGTCGGCGTACTCGGCGGTCTCGGTCATGAAGATGTCCTGGACCACCAGGAAGCCGAGCTCGTCGAGGAGGTCGGAGACGTGGTTGGCGTTGGGTTCGGACATGACGGGGTTCTCGCCCATCACGTACATCCCCTGGATCTGCTCGCCGATGCTCTGGGTGATCTCGACGTTCGTCAGGCCGGGCTCGTCGGGGATCTCGAACCCCCAGACGTCCTCGACGCTCTCGCGAGCCTCGTCGTCGTCGACGAGCTGGTAGCCGGGCAGGACGTTCGGCATCGCGCCGACGTCGGAGGTCCCCTGGACGTTGTTCTGTCCGCGGAGCGGGTTGACGCCCGTGCCGGGGCGACCGAGGTTACCGGTGGCCAGCGCGAGGTTGATCTCGTTCTGGACGTTGTCGACGCCGCAGGTGTGCTGGCTCATCCCCATCCCGGTGAAGATGGCGGCGTTGTCGGCCGTCGCGTACTTCTCGGCGGCGAGTTCGATGTCCTCGAGCGGGACGCCGCACTCCTCGGCGGCGGCCTCCTTGTCGAAGTCCTCCAGCGTCTCGCGGAGGTCCTCGATGCCCTCGGTGCGCTCTTCGACGAACTCCTCGTCGACCCAGTCGTTCTCCAGCACCGTCTTCAGGACGATGTTGAGAAGCGGGATGTCCGTGCCCGGCTCCAGCTGGAGGTGCTGGTGACGTTCGGTCTCCTCGATGTCGAAGGAGGTCGTCGTCTTGTTGGCGTGGGGGTCGACCTGGATGACCGTCGCGCCGTCGAGGACGGCCTGTCGGAAGTAGTTGCTGTTGGCGATGGGGTGCTGCTCGGCGGGGTTCGCGCCCTGGATCCACAGCACGTCGGCCTCGTTCATCAGGTCCTCCATGCTGTTGGTCATCGCGCCCGCGCCGAGGCTCGTCCGCAGCGCGTACACCGTCGAGGCGTGGCACATCCGCGTGCAGTTGTCGACGTTGTTCGTGCCGTAGCGGCGCGCGAGCTTCTGGAGGAGGTAGTTCTCCTCGTTCATCGTCTTCGAGGAGCCGAAGAAGCCCATCGCGTCGGGGCCGAACTCCTCGCGGATCTCCTCCATCTCGGAGACGATCCGCTCGTAGGCCTCCTCCCAGGAGGCCTCGCGGAACTCGCCGTCCTCCTTGATCAGCGGGTCGGTGAGCCGGTCCTCGTGGTCGACGACCTGCGTCGCCGCGCCGCCCTTGATGCAGACGCGCCCGTCGTTCACCGGCGCGTCGCCCCACGGCATAAACCGCATATCGCCGGGGTCCTCTCCGGGCTGTACCTGGATCCCGCAGCCGACGCCGCAGTACGGACAGATCGTCTTCACGGGGTCTTGTTCGTCACTCGACATAACGTGCTCCCTCCGCGTGATTATTCATCTCGTTTGTATTCCTGCCCGGCCACGAGTATGAATCTTTCTCACACACTCGCACCGAGATACCCGGACGAAAGCCCAGTATGGCCGTTTTGTCCGGATGAGGCGGTGTAATAGGTGATCTCCGAGGCGGACGGGAACGATCGGATAGGACGCGTCCCCGGCGCCACAACGTATCAGATCACGCCCACGATCTGGGACGTCCGCCCGGAGCGTTTGCGCTCCACCGGCTGGACGGACACGTGCGTGTCCGTCACCGGTTTCGACCCGACCCAACCCGAGATCCGATCGGCGCGCCCCGTCGACGCCTCCTTCAGTACCTCACGCGCTCCAGCGAGTCGATACCGCCGATCCACTGGTGGTCGTCGCCGTCGCTGATGTCGTTTTCCTCCCAGGCGACCGGCTCCCAGTGGGGATCCAGCGTGAGGTAACTCCCGGTGTTGAACTCGATCCTGTGCCCGCTGGTGGGGTCGCGGGCGTACATGAACTCCCCGCGGGAGATGCCGTGTTGACCGATCCCGTCGACCGGAACCCGGTTCTCGTTCATCACGTTGTGGGCCTCGAAGAGGTCGTTCGCCGAGTCGACCTCGTAGGCGACGTGGTGGACCGCGGCGTCGTCGTCGTCGTTCTCCGACTGGACGATCGCGAGGTCGATCTTGACGCCGCAGGCGCTCAGGAACGTCCCCCAGCGCGACCCGTCCTCGAGGTCGTAGTACTCCTGGACCTGGTAGCCCAGTTCCTCCCGGATCCACTCGGCGCACTCCTTCGCGTCCTGGTCCCAGATCTGGAGGTGGTCGATGCGGTTCGGGGCGATCGGATCGTTGTCGGTGGGATCGTACTGGCGATTCTTCAGCCGCGAACGCCGTTCCTCGGGGGCGTCGGGCTTCGCCATCTCGCCGTAGAGCTCGAAGCGGTGGCCGTTCGGCACCTCGAAGCGGATCGCCTCGCCCTGGCCCGCCTCCGCGCCCTCCTCGATCCAGGTGACGTCCATTCCCTGCGCTTCGAACTGCTCGGCGAACGCCGCCACGTGCTCCGGTTCCTCGGTCTGCCACCCGACGTGGTCGATCCCGGACTCGTCGGCCTCGGTCAGGCTGAGCGAGTGGTGATCCCACTCCTCGACGGCGCGGAGGTACGCCGTCCCCCCGCTCCGTTCGACGACCTCCAGGCCCACCGTGTCGCCGAAGAAGGCTAGCGATTCCTCCAGATCCGGCGTCTCCAGTGCGACGTGTCCCAGCCGTGCGACTTCCGGTGACATCGACAGAACGTTCCTCAGTAACGATAGTAAAGAACCCGTGGGTTCTCAGAATCTGGGATTCCCCGCGAAGACGTTTGAGAGAACCGAAAAACGGCGGTGTCGCATTCAGAGCCGCCGTCGAGAAAATGCGTGGACCTCCGGCGCGCGACGGCGACGGACGAACGCGGCCGCCGACAGCGGTGCCGGCCCGCTCGGTCGACGAGCGTCCGGATCGCGAACCCCGGGAGGGACGGGGAGTCGCCTCCGACAGTATGAGGGTCCTGGCACGGCAACGGCCCGTATGGAACTCACTGCGGATCTCGTCGAGGAGAAGGCCAAAAAATACCCGGAGATTCAGCCGCTCGCACACGCCGAGGAGGAGCACTTGGAGATGCTGCCGGATATGCTCGCGAGCGGGGACTACGGCTGGCGGGACCCCGAGTGGATCGTCCAGTGGTACGGCCGCCGGTTCCTCGGCGGGATGCCGAACGCCGAGCGCCGGGCGCTGGAAGACGCCTACGACGACAACGACTACGAGGACGTCCACGCGGCCATCGAGGCGGCCGTCGACGCCGACTCCCCCGAAGCGAAGCTCTCGCACCTGAGGGACCTCGCCGGCGTCGACGTCCCGATCGCTTCGGCGTTCTGCCAGTTCCTCCACCCCGAGGAGTACGTCGTCGTCGACGAACGGCAGTGGGCGACCCTCCGCGAGTACGGCGAACTCGACTCGGCGTACCCGTCGCCGCCGACTGCGGCCGACTACGAGCGGTATCTCGACACGTACCGTGCGGTCGCCGAGCGGTGTGAGTGCTCGCTGTGGGACCTCTACCGGGCGCTGTGGGTGCTGGCCGAGGAGTCGTAAGCCGACCTGACCGAGGAGTCGTAGGCCGGCGACGGGACTGCCGGTCGTTCTCGATCCCGCTATTCTCGCAAAAAATAAGCCGCTATCGGACTCGAAGCCGGTTCAGCGAGCCTAGAACAGGCCGCTGATGTTGCCGTCCTCGTCGATGTCCATTCCGGCCGCGGCGGGGGTCGCCGGCAGGCCCGGCATGTCGAGCACGTCGCCCGTCAGCGCGACGATGAAGCCCGCGCCCGCGGAGGGGTACAGCTCGCGGACTTCGAGTTCCCAGCCCTCGGGCGCGCCCTTCTTCGAGGGGTCGTCGCTGAGCGAGTGGAACGTCTTCGAGAGGCAGACCGGCGCGTCGTCGAAGCCGAGGTCGTTCAGCCGTTCGATGTCGTCCTCGGCGCCGCCGGTGAAGTTGACGCCGTCTGCGCCGTAGACCTCGGTCGCGACGGTCTCGATCTTCTCTTTGATCGGCGCGTCGTCGGGGTAGAGGTGGTCGAACTCGTCCTCATCGCCCTCGTCGACGGCCTCGACGACGTTCTCGGCGAGGTCGACGCCGCCCTCGCTGCCCTCGGCGAAGACGTTCGACTCGGCGATGCGGACGCCGAGGTCCTCGCGACAGTGATCGAGGACGGCCTGGACCTCCTCGTCGGTGTCGTCGGGGAAGCGGTTGAGCGCGACGACGACCGGGACGCCGAACTTCTGGAGGTTGCGGACGTGCTTGTCGAGGTTCGCGAAGCCGGCTTCGAGTTCGTCGACGCCGGCCTCTTTGACCTCTTCGAGGTCGGCGGGCCACATCCCCATCCCGTGGTACTTCAGCGCGCGCACGGTCGAGACGAGCACGACCGCGTTCGGCGTCATGTCGCCGAGACGGCAGACGATGTTCATGAACTTCTCGGCGCCGAGGTCCGAGCCGAAGCCGGCCTCGGTGACGAGGTAATCGCCCATCCCGAACGCCGTCTTGTCGGCGATCAGGGAGTTGGTGCCGTGAGCGATGTTCGCGAAGGGGCCGCCGTGGACGAACGCGGGCGTGCCCTCGATGGTCTGGACGAGGTTCGGCTTGATCGCGTCCTTCAGGAGCATCGCGGCCGGGCCGGTGGCGTCGACGTCGTCGACGGTGATCGGCTCGCCGTCCGTGTCGTAGGCGACGATGATGCGCGCGATGCGCTCTTTGAGGTCCGCGAGGTCCTCGGCGAGACAGAGGACGGCCATCAGTTCGGAGGCCGCCGTCAGGAGGAACCGGCTCTCCCGCGGCGTCCCGCCGGACTTGCCGCCGAGACCGACGACGATGTCGCGGAGCGCCCGCTCGTTCATGTCCATCGCGCGCGGCCACGCGACGTCGTTGATGTCGACGTCGAACTCGTCGTCCTGGGAGATCTTCGCGTCGAGCATCGCCGCGATGAGGTTGTGCGCGGAGGTGAGCGCGTGGAGGTCACCGGTGAAGTGGAGGTTGATGTCCTCCATCGGGAGCACCTGCGAGTAGCCGCCGCCGGCCGCGCCGCCCTTGACGCCGAAGACCGGCCCGAGCGACGGCTCGCGGATCGCGATCATCGCGTCCTCGCCGACGTGGTTGAGCGTCTGGCCGAGGCCGACGGTCGTGACCGTCTTGCCCTCGCCCATCGGCGTCGGCGTCATCCCCGTCACGAGTACGAGGTTGCCCTCCTTGTTCTCGGCGTTGTCGCGGAGGCGGTCGACGCCCTCGTGGGACAGTTTCGCCTTGTAGTCGCCGTACAGTTCGATGTCGTCGTTGTCGATGCCCCACGGCTCGAGAACGTCTTTGATCGGTTCTTTCTCCGCGTCCTTTGCGATCTCGTAATCTGTGGGGAAACCGCCGTCGTCTTCGGACGTCATACTCGTGGTGTCCCGCGCACCTCACGTAAGGGTATCGGAAAAAAGTTACAGAAATCGGAGAAGACGTGTTTCAGTCGGCGAGAGACGGTCAAAATACGCGCCCGGTATGCTCGGACCGCAACGAGGCCCACGGTACTAAAATACCTTCACAAACACTGGCCCAACGCCTCTGACGGGCGGATAAAACCGGGTCTTCCCGATCCGTCTCCGGAATTGATCGGATGGCCCGGAACCCGCCTTTCGAGAAAATATCCGATATGCTCGGTGTATTCGGTCTCACGCCCGAACTATCACATTTCGTAAAATTACCGCGGTCGTCTCCGCTGCGATAAGTTAATCAGGCGACCGGCGACGATACGTTGGTATGAAATACCACGAGGCGGCGGACTACCTCACCTCGTTTCAGCGGCGCCGGCCGAAACTCGGCATCGAGACGACCGCCAGGATGCTCTCGCACTTCGGCGATCCGCAGGACGACGTCGATTGCGTCCAGATCGCCGGATCGAACGGGAAGGGGAGCACGGCGCGGATGCTCGAGAGCGTGCTCCGTCGCGCGGGCCTGAACGTCGGGCTCTTCACGTCGCCCGGGCTGAACGACTTCCGCGAACAGGTACGCGTCGACGGACGCAAGGTCCCGAAGTCGCTGATCTCGACGTACGCCGAGGAACTCACGCCCTGCATTGACCGCCTTCGAGCGGACGACGACGAACCGACCCACTTCGAGGTCCTCACGGCCGTCGCGCTCCGGCACTTCAGCGAGATGGACGTCGACGTGGCGATCCTGGAGGTGGGCATCGGCGGCCGGTACGACGCGACGAGCGCCGTCGACCCGGTCGCCAGCGCCGTCACCAGCGTCAGCCTCGAACACACCGAACTCCTGGGCGAGACCGTCGAGGAGATCGCTCGCGACAAAGCCCAGGTCGCGCCGAAGACCGGTCCGCTCGTGACCGGCGCGGACGGGTCGGCGCTCGAAGCCATCCGGGAGGTGACCGACGTCGTCTCCGTGGGTCCCGAACGCGGCGACGGAGCGGACGCGCCCGACGTCGTCGCCGTCGAGTCCGGGATGCGTTCGGCGGTCGAGAGCGTGGTGTCGATCGCGGGCCCCGACTGGTCGCTCGAGACGAACCTGCCGCTCCTCGGCTCGCATCAGGCCTGCAACGCGGGCGTGGCCGCGACGCTGGCGCGTCAGATCGCCGACGTGGACACCGACGCGATCGCCGACGGGCTCCGGTCGGTGGTCTGGCCCGGCCGGTTCGAGATCATGTCGACCGAACCGATGGTCGTCCTCGACGGTTCGCACAACCCGGGGGCGGCGGCGACGCTCGCGGACCTGCTCGGCCGCTACGACTACGACGACCTCCACCTGGTGTTCGGCGCGATGGCCGACAAGGCCTACGGGGAGATGGTGGACTCTCTGCCCGAGGTCGAGACGGCGTACGCGACGCGTCCCGACCTCGACCGCGCCGAGCACCCGGGCGCGCTCGCGGAGACGCTCTCGGCGCACGCCGGATCGGTCGAGACGGTCGCGTCCGTCCCGGAAGCGACCGAGCGGGCCATCGAGGCGGCCGACCCCGACGACTTCGTTCTGGTGTCGGGATCGCTGTACACCGTCGCGGAGGCCCGAGACCGGTGGACCCGCCGACTCGTCCCGACCGCGCGCACGCGCGGATCACACGTCGCGTCGTCGTTCGTGGGCGCGTCCTTCGACCGCGCCGCCGACGCGGCGGCGACCGGGACCGCCGCCGGCGGGAACGCGCCGGTCGGCGAAATGGATCGCCGGGTGTTCAGAACGTACCTCCGGAAAGCGCAGGCCGAGCGAGTCGCCGAACTCGTCTCCGACGTCGGCGGCGGCTGCCGTCGATCGACGGCGGGGAGCCCGGAGAAACTGGTCGCCACGGTGATCGCGGGGACGTCCGATCAGTTGCGAACGCTCGTGACGGCGCTCTCGAACGAGGGCCTCGGACTCAGGCGCGTCGCGACACAACTCGACGAGCAGCTGGGGCCGATCGAGCCCTCTCGCGAGTCCGGGCTCGGACCGCTCGCCGGCGAGGAAACGGCCGTGATGGGCATCCTCAACGTGACTCCGGACAGCTTCCACGACGGCGGCGAGTACGAGGCGCTCGAAGCGGCCGTCGAGCGCGCCGAGGCGATGGTGGAAGCCGGCGCAGACATCGTCGACGTCGGCGGAGAGAGCACCCGCCCCGGTGCGGATCCGGTGCCTGCCGAGGAGGAGATCGATCGCGTCGTCCCGGTGATCGAGGCCCTCTCCGAACTCGACGTCCCGGTCTCCGTCGACACGTGGAAGGCGTCGGTCGCCGACGCCGCGCTTGACGCGGGCGCGGACATCGTCAACGATGTCTCCGGGCTCGCCGACCCCGAGATGCCGTTCGTCGTCGCCGATCACGACGCCGCGCTCGTCCTGATGCACAGCCTCTCGATCCCGGTCGATCCGGACAGTTCGCCCATCTACGACGACGTCGTCGAGGACGTCATCGACGAACTCGGAGAGCAACTCCTCCGGGCCCAGCGGGCGGGGATCGACCGCGACCGGATCGTCATCGACCCGGGCTGTGGGTTCGGCAAATCGCCAACCGAGTCGTACGCGCTCGTCGACCGCGCCGCGGAGTTCAGCGCGCTCGGCTGTCCCGTGCTCATCGGCCACTCCCGGAAGTCGATGTACGAGGCGATCGACTACGCTGACGACGGTCGACTCACGCCCACGGTCGCCGGAACCGCGCTCGCCGCGGACCGCGGCGCGGACGTGGTCCGCGTCCACGACGTCCGAGAGAACGCCGCGGCCATCCGCGCTGTCGACGGCCGCCTCGATCCCGACTCCTGATCCGTCCGGCGCTCGACGGCCGCGCTGCGTCGGTCTCGCCGAACGCCCGGTTCTGAGACTTGGTCGTGCACTCGATCCCGAGGTCCCCCGAGCGCCGGGGCGCGGTGGGCCCTTGGTGAGCCGATTGCGGTGGGATCCTGGTGGGTCGGTCGCGGTGGATTCTTGATGGGCCGATCACGGGCTCTTGGTGAGCCGATCGCGGTGGGATCTCCCGGGTCGTACCGACACACTTTCACCACGCGTCGTGCTACACCGTAGCGTGATTTCGCAGGTCGCCGCCGTGGTCGGTGCAGGGTCTCCCGTCGGAGCCCCGGTTCAGCTCCCGCTGCAGACGCTCGACCCGGCGGTCGTCACCGAGACACCGGCGACCGTCAGGGCGATGGTCGCGTTTCTCGCAAGCACGTTCTTCGGCGGGTTCGTCCTCTACCGCTGGGGCGACCGCGTCTCCGCCGCCGTCGAGGCGTCGGCGTCGAACCTCCCGCTTTCGGCGGTCTACGGGGTATTCGCGTACGGGCTGCTCTCCTTCGTCGTCGCGTACGCCTACACGCAACTCGCGAGCCTCGGCGTCGGACTGGCGGCGCTCACGGTCGCCGGGGGCGCCGTGCTCGGCGGGGGACTCCTCGCCCTCGGCGGAATCGGATTCGCCGTCGCCGGGAGCTACCTCGCCGATATGGCCGCACTCGGCGATCCGTGGTTGGGCCTGGTCGGTGTCGGACTGGTGGCCGCCGTGGCCGTGCTCGTCCTCCCGCTCCTCCTCGGCGTGGCCGTCTGGTTCGGTATCGCCGCCGTCGGCATCGGCGGTACGGTCCGGCAGTGGGTCCACGCCGACGCGGCGGAACGGCAGGCCCAGTAGGGCCATCCCCTCGGTTCCGCTCTTCTTTTTTCGGCTCCTCTCTCCTCCGGTTCTGTTCTCTCTTCGCGAAACCCGCTCCGCTCTCGTGCAACGCCCGGAGCACGCCGCCAGCGACCCGTCCCCACGGGACGTATTAAGCGACTGGAGTCCGTAGGTGGCGTATGATCGTGATCTCACCGAGGGCTGCGGGCGTCAGTCCCTTGCAGCTCCCGTTCGAGTCGCTCGGGGACCTCGTGACGATCGCGGGATCGCTGTTCCTGCTCGTGATGCTCGTCGCCCTCGGCGGCTTCCTCTATCAGAGCCTCAGCGGCGACGGGATCCGCTGGCCCGACGAGATCGACGAGGACGACGAGGACGCTGAGGGAGTGACCCGGCGGCCGCCGAGCGACGACGACGAGGACGACTGGAAGTACTACTGATCGGGCGTCTCGTCACCGTGCCGCGCACTCGCGGAACGCGCCCGTCACGGTACGGTGTGCCGGCGCGAGACTCCGGATGTCTCTGTCTCTCCGGTGGTTCTCGGTCCGCGAACAAAATGGAGTGAGGAACGTCGTCGGTCGTGAACGGTTCGGGTGGTCTCGAACGGGAGTCGCGATCAGTCGCCGCCTTCGGTGTCTGCACCTCCTCTGACTCCGGTCACGGTCTCGCTGCCGGAGGTGACGACGTCGACTTCGTCCTGTTCGGTGAGATCCTTGATGCGCTCTGCGAACTGCTCGGAGGACAGGATCTCGTGTTCGTTCTGGAGGCCCTGATAGACGGTGTAACACATCAGGACGAGGATGATCGCGAACGGGAACCCGGTCGCGATCGCGGCCGTCTGCAGGGCACCGAGGCCGCCTCCGATGAGCAGCACGGCGGCGACGGCACCTTCCGTCACGGCCCAGAAGATCCGCTGGGCCTTCGGGACGTCGTGTTTCCCTCCGGACGTCAGGTGGTCGATGACCAGAGAGCCCGAGTCCGAAGACGTCACGAAGAAGGTGATCACGAGCAGGGTCGCGAGCAGCCCCGAGATGGCCCCGAGCGGGAACTGCTCTAACATCGCGAACATCGCGACGGTCTGTCCGAACTCGTTGTAGGTCGCGAGCACCTGCCCGTTACCGACGATCGTGTTCTGGAGTGCGGCGCCACCGAAGGCGGCGAGCCAGATCGTCGAGAACAGCGACGGCAGGAACAGCACGCCCATCACGAACTCGCGGACGGTGCGGCCCTTCGAGATCCGCGCGATGAACATCCCCACGAAGGGCGACCACGCGATCCACCAGGCCCAGTAGAACACCGTCCAGGCGCCGACAGTACCGCCGCCCTGACCCAGCGTGCCCGTGAAGAAGGCGAGCTCGACGATGCTACCGAAGTACGCGCCGAGGCCTTCGACCCACGCGCCGAAGATGTAGAGCGTCGGGCCGACGATGATGAGGAAGCCGAGCAGGATGAACATCAGGTAGAGGTTGATCGTGCTCAGCCGCTTGACGCCGCCTTCGAGACCGGCGGCGACCGAGAGCGTCGCGATGGCGGTGATCCCGGCGATCAGGAGCACCTGCGGCATCGTACCGGTCGGGATACTCACGAGTCCGAGCATATCACCGAGGACGTACGAGAGCCCGGTGTTCACCTGCGCGACGCCGAGGCCCAGCGAGGTCGCCAGCCCGAACAGCGTCGCGAACACCGTCACCAGGTCGATCACGTGGCCGGGCCACCCGTAGATCCGCTCGCCGAGCAGCGGCCAGAAGATCGACCGGAAGGTCAGCGGCAGTCCGCGGTTGAACGAGAAGAAGGCGAGGCCGAGGCCGACCAGTCCGTAGATCGCCCACGGGTGGAAGCCCCAGTGGAAGAACGTCTGCGTCAGCGCGGCCACGCCCGCTGCGCCGGTTCCCGCCTCGGCGCCGTAGAACCCCGGCACGTTCGAGACGTAGTACAGCGGTTCGGAGACGCTGAAGAACATCAGGCCGATTCCCATCCCGGCGCTGAACAGCATCGCCATCCACGAGAAGTCGCTGAACTCCTTTTCGGCTTCGACGCCGCCGATCCGGATCGTTCCGAACTTACCGAGCGCGAAGTACAGTATCGTGACGATGAAGATGTTCACCGCCAGGAGGTAGAACCAGCCGAAGTTCCCCTCGAAGAAGCTGCGCACCGCTGAATACGCCTGCGCGGCCTGATCGCCGAGCAGGATCGTGACGGCGATGAACACCGCGATGAGAAGCAGTGCGACCGGGAACACGACCGGATGGATGTCGAATCCGAACTTCTGGATGTTGGTGTCGCCCGGCTCGCGGTCGGACTCCGGGTGGAACAGTTCCACCTGGAGGCCGTCGGACATCTCTCCGGTCTTGTCGCTATCTGACATACGCTACCTCCGTTGCGCCGCACGTCCGTCGTATTTCGGTCATGATTGTCGTGTGTTGGCTCGTCTGCGTTTCAATCTGTTCCGTCCCCCCGTGCCGTTCGCTTCTCTGGCTATGCCGTTGACGACGGGAGTGTCCCCACCGTCGCGTATCGTCGGTTGGGCCACTCTTACGTGGAGTGTTACACAACCTCACCCATTAACAATCGTTGAGGTATATTAAACCTTGGGCAATATTCGCCGTGGAGCGACTGAGGCGGGCGTTCCTCGTCGGTATGCAGAGATTTTTTATCCCACGAACGTCGGATTTAGCCGGCCGACGCGTTTATTGTTTTCACCTGTGTGATACTCGGTACCGTGAGAATTCTGTGCAATCATCAACTGGAGGTGGTCTCCCCCGATATCACCGACTCTCGCGGCCATCCGGACGCAGCGGTGGCAACGGACGACTCTCCCGTTCAGGCTCCACATCGTGATAGATAATTTACGAGTTGTGGTTCGGTGGCTCCGCCGTGTCGCGGTCCGCATCGTAGAACCGCTGCGTGCCGACCCGGAGAAATCCGGCTTCCGGCTGTCGAGTCCCGAAACGAGCACGACGACGCTCGACGGCGACGTCGGATGGGCCTCTCGGCCCCCCGCGTTGCTGAGTTGCGCCCGGTGCGGCAGCGACGTCAACCAGCACCACCCACACGACGACATCGACTGCAGGCGCTGCGTCGCGACGTTCGACTACGACGAGTTCCCGAAACTCGAACTTCAGCACTTCATCTGCCCCGTCTGCGGATCAGAGATGGAACACGGACGCCGCCATCCGAGGGTCATCGACGTCCCCGAGTGGGCGACGTGTCACAGCTGTCGGTACCACTGGGAGTTCAAACACGACTACTGATAGGGGGTATCGTGGACGACCGGTGGTCAGGCTCTCGGCTGGCCGCGGTATCCGATTCGGCTGAAACCGAACGATGGATTTCCACCACAGTCCCTATGGGATTCGCCATCACCTGGAATCGACTCGTGTTCCCCGGTCGAGACCCGACGGGTCGCAGGCGACGCCCGTTCGATTCTCCCACG
Source organism: Halobellus limi (assembly GCF_004799685.1). Lineage (NCBI taxonomy): Archaea > Methanobacteriati > Methanobacteriota > Halobacteria > Halobacteriales > Haloferacaceae > Halobellus > Halobellus limi. The sequence continues at coordinate 168,793 of NZ_CP031312.1, read as the reverse complement.
TCGACGACAGTGTTTTAATCGCTCCCGTTACCTGATGGAACGTATGGTAAACGTGCTCGCGACCGTCGCCGCCGTCTTCGTCGTGGTGCTCTTCGCAGTCGCGCTGCTCGCCCTGGCGGCCGGCGAATTCGCCGTTGCCGGCGTCGTGTTTCTGTCGGCGAGCATCGTCATCTACTTCCGAGAAAAACGGTTGGTTGATTCCTGAGCGCGAACCGCCGCCGCCGCGTGGCAGTCGTTCGCATTCGACTCGGGCTCTCAGAGTTCGTCCATCTGCATCCGCTGAGTGATCACGGGGACCGTCGCGGTTCTGACCACTTTGTCCATCGTTCCCCCGAGGATGCCGCCGATCGTGCCTCGGTAGGCCGACCCCATCACGATGGCGTCCATCCCCTCGTCTTCGGCGTAGCCGACGATCTCCTCGTTCGGCGTCCCGGTTCGCATCGCGGTCGTGCACTCGACGCCGTGTTCGTCGGCGACGTCCGCGAGGTTGCCCAGAACTTCGTTGCCGTACTCCTCGTACTCCTCTCGCATCCTGTCCTCGTCGTCCCGAAGCGCCAGCGCCCGCGGTGCGCCGGGGAGATCGATGACGTACAGTGCGTGCACCTCCGCGCCGAGCGCGGCGGCGAGTTCGATCCCGTGTTTTGCGCCCTTTATCGCCTCGTCGCTCCCGTCGTATGGTATCAGTATCTGGTCGTACATCGCGCGGAACCACTCTCACCGACACGACCCGTTTACAAATAACTTTCCGCGATTCGGGAAGAGAGACTCGGAAGATCGCCTTGCCAGAGGATAGGCCGCCGTTCCGGAAGTTATCCGACCCCTCACGTGCCAGACGTGTTTCGCGAGCGGTCAGTTCCGAAACCGATTCGCCCGCCGCGAACGATCCGGGACGGGGGCTCGACCCGGTACCGATAATCGGGAAGCGACGACGGTCGTCCGCGTCAGTCGGCCTGACCGGTGGCTCCGGAGGTCGACGTCGCTTCGATTCCGGGTCCGCTCTCGATCGCGTCGACGAGGAGCTCCGCCACGTCGACGATCTCGATGTCGTCCTCGTAGCCGCCGGTCTTCATCCCGTCCTCGTACATCGTCATACACATCGGACAGGCGACGACGAACTTCTCGACGGCGTCGCCGGCTTCGGTGTCTTCGAGCGCCTCGCGCATCCGTTCCTCGCTCGGCTTCGACTCCTCGTCGATGTCCATCCAGAGGCCGCCGCCGCCGCCGCCGCAACAGAACGACTCGTTGCGGTTGCGCGGCATCTCCGCGAGCGTCGCTCCGGTCGCCCGGATGAGCTCACGCGGCGCCTCGTACTCGTCGTTGTACCGGCCGAGGTGACACGGATCGTGGTACGTGACGGTGACGTCGAGCTCGTTGCCGCGGAGTCCCAGCCGACCGTCTTCGACCATCTCCTCGACGGCCTGCGTCCAGTGCAGCACGTCGATCTCTCCATCCTGGTTCCACTCGCCGTCGAACTCGAACTGCATCAGGGGCTCGTCGGCGAAGTCCTCGTACTCGACCTCCGGGTACTCGTTCTTGAACGTGTTGTAGGAGTGGGGGTCCGTACAGATGATCTTCTCCGGATCGACCTCCTCGAACTTCTCGACGTGATAGCCCGCGAGGTCGACGTAGAGGAACTCCTCGCCGAGCCTGCGGATGTCGTTGCCGTCGTACTTCTCGTCCTCGAAGAGGATGCCGTACTCGACGTCTGCGTGTTCGAGGATCTTCGCGAGCGAGCGGGCGACCTGCTTGTTCCGCTCGTCGTAACTCGGGTAGTCGCCGACGTACCAGAGGTACTCGACGTCCTCCTCGCGGGCGTCGGTGACGTCGAAGTCGAGTTCCTCAGACCACGCGGCGCGTTCCTCCGGCGGGTCGCCGAACGTGTTGCCCATCCCCATGATGTTGTCGAAGGTGTCCTGGACGTTCGAGTCGACGTCGCCCTGGTCGGTGAGCTGTCGGTTCATCCGCGTGAACGACTTCAGGTGCTCGATGTCGACCGGGCAGGCGTCCATACAGGCCATACAGGCCATACACGACTCCATCGTCTCGGCGGCGACGACGCTCTCGCCGCCGTCGGCGACGATGTCGACCTCCTCGGTCTCGCCGGCGTCGAGGTCCTCGCGGTACCGCTTCAGATCGAGGATCACGTCCCGCGGATCGAGCGGCCGACCCGAGGTCTCCGCCGGACACGCCGAGGAACAGCGCCCGCACTTGGTACAGGCGTCCTGATCGAGGATCTCCTTCCAGGAGAAGTCGTCGATGCTCTCGGCGCCGGTGTCGGCGTCGAGGTCGGCCGGGATACCCGGGAGCCGAGCGCCGGCCTTCTCGTCTCGCGTGACGATGTTCGCGTACGAGGAGAGCATGTGGAACGGTTTCCCGAACGGGATCGCGGCGATGAACGCGAACGCGAGAAGCGAGTGCGACCACCAGACCGCCGGGTAGATGGCCTCGGCGGTCATCTGCGTCATCCCCGCGATGGCGAGCACCTCGGCGACGAACCAGCCGACGAAGCTCACGGTCTCGAACTCCGGGAAGCCGGTGCCGAGGATGCGCAGGCCCTCGGTGAGGTAGCCGCCGACGCCGAGGAGGAAGAGCGCCCAGATGAACAGGTCGTCCTCCAGGCTCGTGTGTTTGCCGTGGAGGCGCCACTTCCGTGCGGCGTACCGGCGGTACAGCGCGACGCCGACGCCGACGACGAACAGCAGCCCCATCGTGTCCATCACGAAGGAGTACGAGAGGTAGAAGTCCCCCACGAAGAACGACTGCTCGGTGCCGACCAGTCCGGTGATCGGCTGATAGACGTCCATATCGATCGCGAGGATCGTCGTCCCGATGAGGAGCGTGAGAAAGCCCCACAGGATGAACGCGTGCATCAGCCCGCCCGCGGTATCCCGGTCGAAGAGCTTCTTGTTCGAGAGCACGATTCGCGCGCTACTGACGATTCGATGGGGGAGGTCGTCGAGCCTGTCGAACCAGTCCGCCTGTCCGGCCGTGTAGCGGTCGACCCGCCGGTAGACGCCGTAGGCGAACACCAGGATCGTCACGACGGCAAGGAGGTAAAACGCGATCTTGCCGAGGTGCCCGATACCCCAGAACGTCGGTCTCGTTACGGTTCCTTCAGCAACCATTATTCCGTATAGTTCGCCAATCCGAGTATAAAGGTTGGCACGAACCGCCGGCCCGCCGCGATATCGGATCGATCACTTCGGGACCGGATCGTCTCGCTACCGACTCCAACGCGTCCGTGCCTGTCGCGTGGACGGGTTTCGGACGCGTCGGCGGAGGCCAGTGGCCCGGCCGCGTCGACCACGTCGTATATCGTTACTGACTGGTTGTGGAGTCCGCGGCGTCACCACAACTAAGCACCCGCCATCCGAAGCCGTTGACACGTATGAACGCACCCGCTCGATTCGATCATCCCGCCTGGACCGCCGGCCTGGCAACCGTCGTGAGCTACGGGCTCGGACTGCTGGGCCTGTTCGTCCTCCTGTTCGTTCTCCCGTTCGCCCTGTTCCTGTTGCTGTGACCGGACCGTCGCGCGCAAACAGGGTGTGCGGGGCGGAGGAACGACGCCGAGCGCCACCGGGGCGGTGAATCCGTCGGCGGACGGATCTTCTCTCGCGCGGGAGCGGCCGCGCTCCCACGTAAAATGACGTGGAGTATTGAAGGTGTGATTAATTATCGTTAGATACAGACACTGTACACGTAGCGGACACCCAGCGGACAGACGTGTGAAGCTTTGCGACGCGACACCAAAAACCAAGATGACCGAACCCAAAACTGAGTTTGTACACCGATGAGCTCGAACGAATTCCCATCGACGGCAGGTACCGTAGTGATCGGAGCTGGCATCGTCGGCAGCTCCCTCGTAGGCGAACTCGCCGAACGCGGCAGAGACGACATCCTCCTGATCGACAAGGGGCCCCTATCGGACCCCGGCGGCTCGACCGGCCACGCCTCCAACTTCATCTTCCCCGTCGAACACAGCAAAGACATGACCCAGCTGACGTCGGACAGCCGGGACATCTACCGCGAGTTCGGCACCTTCACGAACTCCGGCGGGATCGAGGTCGCTCGAACCGAGGAGCGGATGGAGGAACTCAAGCGCCGCGTCGTCTCCGCGAAGGCATTCGGCGAGGAGGGAAGGCTCCTCACGCCCGAGGAGGTCGAGGAACTCGTCCCCTACGTCAACACCGACATCATCAAGGGCGGCTTCTACAGCACCGGCGCCGGCACCTGTGACCCGCTTCGCGCCGGCGAACTCTACCGCCAGCAGGCCGACGAGAAGGGCGCGCTCCGGACGGCGCCGAACACGGAAGTCACCGACCTCCACGTCGAGGACGGCGAGATCACCGCCGTCGAGACCGAGAAAGGAACCGTCGAGGCCGACGAGGTCGTCATCGCCGCCGGCCTCTGGAGCCCCAAAATCGCGGATATGGCCGGCGTCGACATTCCGCTGACCCCCGCCGTCCACCAGATGGTCTCTGTCGGACCCATCGAACGCTTCGAGGACGGCGAGGGCGAGATCAACTACCCGGTCGTCCGGGACATGGACACCCAGATGTACGAGCGCCAGCACGGCAACGACATCGAGGTCGGCTCCTACGAGCACCGACCCATCCTCTGGGACGTCGAGGACGTCCCCTCCATCGAGGAGTCGCCGCTCTCGCCGACTCAGCCCCCACTCACCGACGACGCCTTCGAGCCCTCGATGGAGCACGCTCTGGAGATCATTCCGGACCTCCTCGACGACCCGGACGCGGGCATTCGACACTCCATCGACGGGCTGCTCTCCGTCACGCCGGACGGCCACCCGCTGCTCGGCCCGATCCCCGAGGTCGACGGGCTCTGGTCGTGTGCGGCCATCTGGATCAAGGAGGCGCCCGCGATCGCCCGGGAAGTCTCGAAGTGGATGACGAAGGGCCACCCCGACATCGACATCGTCGCCCACGACCACGTCGCTCGCTTCGACGAGTACGGCGAGACGAACGAGTTCGTCAAGAGCCGCGCTCACGAGGGCTATCAGAAGATCTACGGCATCGTCCACCCGCGCGAGCAGTGGCAGTCCACCCGCCCGCTCCGGACGAGTGCCTTCTACAACCGTCAAGAGGATCTCGACGCCGAGTTCTTCGAGGCCGGCGGCTGGGAGCGCCCGCGCTGGTTCGAGTCGAACGCGGATCTGGTCGACAAGTACGAAGACCAGATCGAAGACCTCCAGCGCCCCAACGAGTGGGACAGTCGCTGGTGGTCGGACATCATCCTCGGCGAGCACCTGCACTTGCGGAACAACGTGGGGATGATCGGCGACACGGGCTTCGGGATCTTCGACATCATCGGGAGCGACGCCTACGAGAATATGGAGCGGCTCTGCGTCGCGTCGATGGACATCGAGGTGGGTGACGCCTCCTACACGCCGATTCTGGCGCCGAACGCGGGGTTCGTCGCGGACCTGACCGTCGCGCGTCTCGGGAAGAACCACTACCGGGTGATCACCGGCGGTTCCCACGCGGGCCAGGACAAGACGTGGTTCGGCGACCACCTCGAAGGCGACGCCGAACTCATCGGTCGTTCTTCGGAACTGTGCACGCTGGGCGTGTGGGGGCCGAACGCGGAAGCGCTGATGGATTCGATCAGCGAGGAGCCGATGACGGCCGACTCCTTCGACTTCGCGGAGATGAAGGACGTGACGATCAACGGCGTGTCCGCGAAGGCGCTGCGGATCTCCTACGTGGGCGAGTTCGGGTGGGAGATCTACGCGCCGATGGACCGGGGCCAGCGCCTCTGGGACACGGTCTACGAGGCGGGCCAAGAGCACGACATCCGGCCGGTCGGGACGGGCGTCTACGGCGAGACGGGTCGGATGGAGAAGGGCTACCGGCTGATGGGCGCGGAGCTCGAAATCGATTACAACCCCGCGGAAGCGGGGCTGACGTTCCACGGGGTGAAGGACGCGGACTTCATCGGGAAGGACGCGTACGCGGAAGCGATCGACGAGGAGAACGCGGCGACGCTGTGTACGCTGTCCGTCACGGACCACGCGCCGGAGGGCGGCGAGCCGCGGTTTATGACGGGTGGCGAGCCGATCCTCGATCAGGACGGCGAGGTGCTCATCGACGAGGAGGGCCGTCGCTCGTACGTGACGTCGGCGGGGACGGGCCCGTCGGTGGGCAAGCATCTGCTGCTGTCGTACCTGCCCCAGGAGTACGCCGAGGAGGGCCGGGAACTGCAGGTGGAGTACTTCGGCCAGCACTACCCGGTGGAAGTTGAGGTCGCGGGCAACGGCGGGGTCTTCGATCCGGAGAACGACCGGCTGTTCCGCAACGAATACTAACGGGAGGAGACGGAGCACACACTTATGGAGATACTCACAGCAATCAAGCGCGTGCCGGAGACGGGCGCGAAGGTATCGTTGACGGAGGACAACCTCGATATCGACACGACGTCGCTGGGGTTCACGTTCAGCCCCCACGAGGAGTGCGCGGTCGAGGAAGGCGTCCAACTCGTCGAAGAGCACGGGGGGAACGTGACCGTGCTGACGCTGGGCGAGGAGGAAGCGACCGAGCAACTCCGCTCGGCGATCGCGATGGGGGCCGACGACGGGATTCTGCTGGATGGCGGGGACGCCGAGTGGGGTCCCGCGGGGACGGCGGAAGCCATCGCTGAAGCGGTCGAGGAGAGCGACACGGAGTTCGACCTGCTGCTGTTCGGCAACGAATCGGCGGACGCGGCGAACCATCAGGTGGGCGTTCGCGTCGCGGAAGAACTCGGCCTGCCCTGCGTGACGGGCATCAAAGACCTCGACGTCGACGGCGGGACGGCGACGGCCAAACGGGAGATCCCGGGCGGGTCGGAAGTCTACGAGGTGGCCCTGCCCGCGGTGATCACGGTGAAAGAGGGGCTGAACGAGCCGCGGTACCCGTCGATGCGGGCGAAGATGCAGGCGCGCAAAGCGTCCGTCGCACAGAGCGAGCCCGACCCGCGCGAGGACGACCTGGAACTGGTCGAGTTGGAAGTGCCGGAGACGGACGACAGTCCCGCGGAGATCCTCGGGGAGAGCCCGGAGGCGGCCGAGGACGTCGTGGACGTGCTCGAAGAACTGGAGGTGGTCTGAGATGGTACTCACGCTCGTCGAACACGACGAGGAAGGACTGGACGACGTGTCGCTGCAAGCGCTGGCTTTGGCGCGTGACGTCGCCGACCAGGCCGGCGAACCGCTGGAAGCGATCGCGTTCGGGGCTGGTGCCGAAGACGTCGCTGGCGAGGCCGGCGACCACGGGGTCGAGACGCTGCACGCCGTCGACAGCCTCGAGGAGTACGCGCCGGAAGCGTACGGTCGCGCGGTCGTGCAGTGCGCTGAAGAGGTCGGCACGGAAGCGGTGATCGCGCCGGGGACTGATCGAGGCGCGGAGACGCTGGCGCACGCGGCCTCGAAGCTGGACGTGACGATGGCGGCGGAGGTCACGGACGTGGAAGTGGGCGACTCCTACGAGCTGACCCGCCAGCGGTGGGGCGGGACGCTGATCGAGCATTCGAGGCTCACGGCGGAGACGAACCTGCTGACGGTGGCGGCTAACGAGGTATCGGCCTCGGCGACCGGCGGCGACGCGGCCGCTGTCGAGGCGTTCGCGCCGGACCTCGCGGACGGCGACCTGCGGGTGCAACTGACGTCGGTCGAGGAATCCGACGTGGAGGGCGTGCCGCTCGGGGAGGCCCGGGTGGTGGTCTCCGGAGGTCGTGGAACCGACGGGGACTTCTCGGAACTGGAAGCGCTGGTCGAGCGGGTGCCGAACGCGGCGCTGGGGTCCTCGCGCGCGGCGGTCAACGAGGGATGGCGGCCGCACGACGACCAGATCGGGCAGACGGGAGCGAAGATCGCGCCGGAAATCTACATCCCCGCGGGGATCAGCGGTGCGGTCCAGCACATGGTGGGGTGTAAGGGGGCGGAGAACATCCTAGCGATCAACACGGATCCGGAGGCGGCGATCATCCAGAAGGCCGATTGGGCGGTGATCGCGGACCTCCACGAGGTGGCGCCGGCGATCGCAGAGGAACTGGAAGCGCGCGGCCACTCCGAGTAGCGGCCTCGCCGCTTTTCGCCGTCGAATTTTTTCGCGAGTCGCCGATCGCAATTCCCGGACCGTCGTCGCCGGTTCGTCGTAGGAAGCGCGATCGTTCTCGACGTCACTGAGCGATATCTCTCCCCAGAGCGCTTCTCGCAGTAGCCACGGACTGGTCCGGATACGACTCGACTGTACCCACCGTGACCGGGCACTGGCGTTCTTCGGTCACGTCGAGACACGAGGGACGTCCGATTCCGATCCCGCTTCCCGACCCCTCTCCGCGCGGTGACAATTAAGCACCTAGCGTGACAATTAGATGAGATGAGGTCGATACCTCGCCGGACCGTCCGAAACGGGATCGTCGGCGGCGTCGTGGGTGCGGTCCTCGGAGTCGTTCCGCTGGTACTGCTCGTCGCGCCGCTCCTCGGCGGCGGCGTCGCGGGGTATCTCGAACGAGACGACGCGCGGGGCGGCGCGGTTGCGGGCGTCCTCGCCGGGGTCGTCACGGCCCTCTTCGGCGTCGTTCTCACCGCCGTCGTGGTGGCCGTCCGTTTCGGTGACCTCCCGCTCTCGGTCGTCGACGGGCCGCTCGCACGGCTGGGGATCGCGACCGCCCTCTCGCTCGCCGCCGTTGTCGGGCAGGTGCTCGTCGCGGGGATCGGTGGGGCCCTCGGGGGAATCCTCGAGGCGGCGCATCGCCCGTCCGGCAGTGGCGACGCCCGCAGGACGGCGTCTCGAGTCCGACGTCGACGTTCCCCGATCGCCGCTGTCGGAAGCGTTCTCGGCGGCCTGGTCACGTTCGCGGCGGTCGCGTACGCGGTCACCGCCGTTCTCGATCCGCTGATCTGGCCGTCCGCGATCGTGGGACTGCCGGTCGGCTTCGTCGCCGGCGTCGCCGTCGCGGTCGTCGGCTACGCGTTCGCCCGGCGCGAACGGAACGCGGACGGCCGCTGGCGTGCGGTCGGGATCGGCGCCCTCGCGATCGTCGTGGTCTTCGGGCTCCTCCTCGGCGGCCTGTGGGTCGTCGGCCAGGAGCGGGTGGCCGCGAGTCACGAGAGCACCTACGAGTACGAGGTGAGCATCGACGCCGACGGGACGCTGGAGGACCCGACGTTCTACGTCCCCGCTCCGACCGACTCCGACGACGTCCGCCTCTCGGCGGTGTTCGTCGAGGACGCCAGCGAAGAACGCTACGTTCCGGGTGTCGCTTCCGGCGCCGGCGCCGAGCCCGTGAACTTCTCCTCCGAAGTCGTCGAGACCGAGCACGGGCCGATGATCGCCGTCTCCGCGGACCGTATCGAGGTCTCGCGGTACTACTACCGAACCGTCGAGAACGAGACGATGGGGTGGACCGAGCCGATCAGCCCCGAGGAGTACGATCCCGCGGACCCGTCGACCGGCGTCGCTCACGACGGAAGCTTCACGCTCACCGTGACGGCCGTCGCCGAGGACTCCATCGACACGGCCGATCCGTTCGGTACCGAACCGCTTCTGGCTCCCCAGTACGACCGAACTCGCGTCGACTGTCCGTCGGGTCCCTCCGAGACCCGGCGGTGCTACACCTACGAGAGCCGCGTTTACGCCGACTACGACGCCGACGAGGGAACCACGGTGTCGGTGGCCGCGACAGTCGACGGCCGCAACGAGTGGTTCTCGGGCGGCTGGAACGGTAACGAGTACCGGGATCGGACGTCTGTCGAACTGCTCGGTCCCCGGTCGGGGTGGCACGTCGCGTTCGGCGAACTCGACGTCGGCCGCGGGAGTTACCGGCGGTGACCGCGACGGTCTCGCGCTCCTCGGTTCCGAGACCGGGGCCCGTCGACGTTCACGGGAGACGACGAGCCACCGACTACCCGCCCGTGCTCACCGGTCGCAGCGCGAGGGCGGCGACGCCGGCGGCCACGACCAGCGCGGCGCCGACGTAGAAGGCGGTCGACCAGCCCAGCGCGGCGATCAGCGCGCCGGTCACGGTGCCGCCGAACACGCCGCCCGGGACCTTCGCAGTGTAGATGGCCGCGTAGTTCTCCGAGGAGCGGGCCTCGCCGTAGTAGCGGCCGACGAGGCTCGGGAAGATCGCGAACACCGGGCTCCGGAAGAACGCCGCCGCGGCCACGAACGCGACGAACAGCGAGCCGTGGCCCCGACTGCCGCTGGCGACCGCGCCGGCGAGCGTCAGCCCGCACAGCACGAGCGACGCGCCGGCGGTCCGCTCCTCGCCGAGGCGGTCCGACAACCCGGCGAGGACGAGCAGCCCGGCGCCGTCCGCCAGGGCGATGCTCGACGCGACGGTCGTCGCCGTCGCCGCGGAGAGACCGAGCCCGGTCGTGAAGCCCACCGACTGTCCGATCAGCATCAGCCCCACGCCGTTGACGACGACGAGCACGCCGTAGAAGACCCAGAACTGCCAGGTTCGGGCGGCGGTCCGCCAGCCCACCGCGTCGGTGGCGTCGGCGGAAGCGGCTGGCGCAACCGAGCCGTCGGGGTCGTTCGCGTCGGCCGGGTCGTCGAGGCCGTTTGCGTCGGTCGAGTCGTCGGGGTCGCGCTCGCCGGAATCCGCGGCCGTCTCGGCCGCCTCCGACCCTCCGTCGGCGGCCGTCGCCGAGCCGGACACCGACTCCGGATCCCTGAGCAGCCCCGCGGCGAGCAGGCTCACGACGCCGACCGCGACTCCCAGCACGAGCAGGGTCCGCGTGAAGGCGGCGTCGATCGACCCTCTGACGAGCGGGATCACGACGAAGCTCACCCCGCCGTAGGCCATCGAGACGATGCCGGTAGCCAGCCCGCGGTACTCGTCGAACCACTTGACGGGCGTGTTCACCGCCACCGTGTAGGCGATGCCGGCGCCGAGGCCGCCGACGGCGTACGACGCGTACGCCACGGGCAACGTCGGAGCGACCCCCAGACCGACGTAGCCCGCGGCCATCAGCGCCGCCGCGGCCACGAGGAGTTTCCGCGGCCCGTACCGGTCACGGATGCCTCCGGCCGGCAGCTGGACGAGCGTCTGGGCGATCACGAAGAGGGTGAAGACGGTCCCGAGCGCGGTCGGGGAGGCGGAGATGCGCGTCCCGACGGCGGCGCTGAGCGACGACCAGACGAACTGGTAGGTCCCGGCCCCGCCCATAATGGCCGCACCCACCGCCACGAAGGCCCACCGACGCATCGATCGCTGGCGACTCACGTGATCGGTTCGACGGGTCCGGGTAATAGGCGTTAAGAAACCCGACGGCTCGCTACTCGGTCGCTCTGGTGACGTCCTCGACGGTGTAGTCGGCGGCCTCGATGGCGTCGACGATCCCCGCGGCGTGTTCGGCGCCGCTGGTCTCGACGGTGAACACGAGGTAGGCCTCGCCGACCTCTAAGTCCTCGACCGAGCGGTCGTGTCGCACGTCGTGGATGTTCGCCTCCTGGTCGGCGATGATGCCCGACAACTCGTGCATCTTCCCCGGGCGGTCGTCGATCCGGACGCGCAGGCGGATCCGCTGTTTCCGCTGGGTCAGCGCGTGGACCACGACCGTCTGCAACTGCGTCATGTCGAGGTTGCCGCCGCAGAGCAGCGGCATCACGGTTTCCCCGGAGACGTCGAGGTCGTCGCTCAGGAGCGCCGCGACCGACGCCGCCCCCGCGCCCTCGACGACCTGCTTCGCGCGCTCCATCAGGAAGAGGATCGCCTGGGCGATCTCGGTGTCGGAGACGGTGACGACCTCGTCGACGTTCGCCTGGATGATCGACAGCGTCGCCTCGGAGATGCCGCCGGTGGCGATGCCGTCGGCGATGGTGTCCACCTCGTCTAAGGTGACCGGGATCCCCTTGTCGAGGCTCTCGTGGACGGTTTCGGCGCCCGTGGCCTGGACGCCGACGACGCGCGTCTCCGGCGAGAGGTGCTTGAGTGCCGTGGAGACGCCGCTGATGAGCCCGCCGCCGCCGATGGGGACGATCACCGTGTCGGCGTCCGGACAGTCGTGGTACATCTCCGTCCCCAACGTCCCCTGCCCGGCGATGATGTCGACGTCGTCGTAGGCGTGGACGAACTCCGCGTCGCTCTCCTCGACGGCCGCCTGCGCGTGGCTCATCGTCTCCTGGAAGTCCTTGCCCTTCAACTCGACCGTCGCGCCGTAACTCCGGGTGGCGTCGACCTTCGCCTGCGGCGCGTCCTCGGGCATGTAGATCGTCGAGTCGGCGCCGCACTTCGTGGCGGCGAGGGCGACGCCCTGGGCGTGGTTGCCGGCGCTGGCGGCGACGAACTCGGTGACGCCGTCGGCGACGTCCTGGCTGATCTTGTTGTACGCGCCCCGGGTCTTGAACGACCCCGTCCACTGGAGGTGCTCCATCTTCAGGTAGACGTCGGCGTCGACGAGGTTGCCGATCGAGGTGCTCCGTTCGACGGGGGTCTGCTTGACGACGGTGTCGTCGTCGAGGCGCTCGCGCGCGCGCTCGATGTCGACGTACTCCACGGGCAATGCGTCGGTGTCGGTGTCGGACTCGTGTTCTGTTTCGGTCATTGGTTGTGGCGTGCCTGGACGTCCCACGTGGCGGCGGTCGGTCCGCCTCTCTGCGGGTTCGGTGAGACGCTTGGTTCGCGTGCCGATTCGCGTCGGGGGCCCTTCAGTCTCCGGATGGGTCGGCTATCGGAGGATCTTCTCGCGGCCGGGGTCGAACAGCGGTTCGTCCCGGACGGTCGCGTCGTACAGTTCGCCCTCACACCGGACCTGCACGTCGGTCCCCGCCTCGGTGTACTCCGTCGGGAGGTAGGTGTAGGCGATCGACTTCCCGACGCTGTACCCGAAGTCCGCGGCCTGCACGTAGCCCTCGGGCTCGCCGTCGACGAGGACGGGACGGCCGCTCAGGAGGACGTCCTCGGAGTCGTCGAGGGTGATCGGCGTGATCTCGTCGTCGATGCCCTCGGCCTTCGCCGCTTCGAGCGCCTCCTTTCCGACGAAGTCGGTGTCGAGGTCGACGGCGAAGGAGAGACCGGCCTCGTAGGGGTTCGAGTCGGTGTCGATGTCGGTGCCCCACAGGCGGAAGCCCTTCTCTAAGCGCATCGACTCCAGCGCACCGCCGCCCATCGGTCGCACGTCGAGGTCCTGTCCCGCCTCCCAGAGCGTCTCCCAGAGGCGCTGTCCGTACTCGGTCGGCGCCCACAGCTCCCAGCCGAGCTCACCGACGTAGGAGACCCGCATCGCGATCACGGGCACCTCGCCGACGTAGATCTGTTTGGCGGTGAAGTACGGGAAGCCGTCGTCGGAGACGTCGGCGTCGGTGACCCGCTGGAGCAGGAGCCGCGATTTCGGCCCCCAGAGGCCGATCGTGCTCCTTGCGCCCTCCTCGACGGTGACGGAGACGGTCTCGGGGGCGTGTTCCTCCAGCCAGCCGCCGTGGATACCCGGCGAGTTGCCGCCGCCGGTGGTCACGAGGTACTTCTCGTCGTCGAGCCGGACGACCGTCACGTCCGCGAGGATGCCGCCGCCCTCGTTCAGGAGCAGCGAGTAGCGGACCTTGCCGACGTCCATCTCGACGTCGTTGCTGCACATCCGCTGGAGGAACGCCTCCGCCTCGCTCCCCTCGACGACGATGCTGCTGAAGGAGGTCATGTCGAACATCGACACGGCCTCGCGGGTGTGGAGGTGTTCGGCTCCCTCGATCGCCGAGCGGTTGATCCCCCGCCAGCCGTCCTGCTCGGGGATCTCGTCCTCGTACTGCTCGAGGAGGTCGGCGTTCGAGTCGTACCACTGCGCGGACTCCCAGCCGCCCGACTGGTAGAATTCGGCACCCAACTCCTTCTGCTGGTGGTAGAACGGACTCGTCCGGAGACCGCGGTGCTCCTCGGGCTGCCAGCGCGGTTCGACGATGCTGTAGACCTGCTGGTAGCGCTTCGCGCCCTTGTCGACGAAGTAGTCCTTCTCGCCCGCGTGCGGCTCGAAGCGTCGAACGTGCACGCCGCCGGTGTCGACCGGGCCCGAGGGCAGTCTGGGAACGCCGTTTTCCATCCACTCGGCGACGATCCGGCCGTAGCCGCCGGAGTGGGTCCACCAGATCGCCAGCGCGCTCCAGAGCCCCCCGACCCGGGTCGGACCCACCGCGGGCATCCCGTCCGGCGTGAACACGAAGATGCCGTTCTCCGTCATCTCGTACTCCTTCCCCTTCGTTGCCGGCAGCAGTTCGTCGAACGCCTGTTTGGGCGACTTCTCCCGATCGGGATGGGTCGGCTCCTCCCAGTGCTCGCGCGTGAAGCCGCGGACCGACGCCTGCCGGTCGTCGTTCTTGCCCATCGCGTCGGGGTCGACCGAGAGCGACTCGTGGTTGTACGACCCCATCCCCAGGGAACTGCCGTGCGTCCGGAAATACAGGGAGTTGTCCTGGTCGCGGCCGACGGGGCGGTGCGGCCCCTCGCTCATGTACTCCTGCACGTCGCGGTTCCCCGGAACGAGGAGGCCGTCGGTGTTGTCGCCGACGTTCGAGTCGGCGTCGGCGAGTTCCTCCATCGGCTCTGTGACGACGTACTGGTGCTCGACCGGCGCGATCGGCAGGTCGAGATCCGCCATCTCCGCGGTCTGATAGCCCCAGTTGTTCGTCGCGATCACGCAGCGCTCGCAGTCGATCGTTCCCCGGTCGGTCTCCACCGCGCCGATCTCGCCGCCGGCGACGTCGAGGTCTGTCACCTCCGTATTCCCGTAGAAGTCCGCGCCCGAGTTCGCGATGTACCACTGCAGCGCGGCGATGCCGTCGACCCGGCCGTCTGTGGGAGAGTAGTACCCGCCCAGGATCTCCTCTTCGTTCACCAGCGGCAGGTGTTCCGTGACCTCCTCCGGCGAGAGGAGTTGCGGGTCCGGCAGTCCGTACGACTCCGCCCACTCGACCCGTCGTTCGAGGAAGTCCATCCGCTCCTCGCTGCGGGCGAGTTCGATGCCGCCGACCTCGTCGTAGACGCCGGCGTCCGAGAGGAGTCGACTCGTGTAGTGGGCCGCCTTCGTCTGGAGTTTCGACGGCGACGTCTGGAATATGATCCCCGGCGCGTGCACCGACGATCCGCCGGTGACCGGCAGCGGTCCCTGGTCGATCACGACGACGTTCTCCGCACCCAACTCGGTGAGGTGGTAGGCGACGCTACAGCCGACCGCTCCGGCTCCGATGACGACGGTCTCCGCCTGCGACGGCAGTTCCGGCTCGCTCATTAGTGTTCATCTCCCGGTGACGGTGTCACGGGCATAAATAACACGGTACCTCGAATCCAGACGCGGAAAAATACCGCATCCTCGGACGGCTCGCCCCTGTAACCGGAGATTTTCGAATTTCGACGGAGACGAATGCGCTCTGTGACTCGACCCGTCGCGAAACCTCAGACTGACAGCCCGTCGATACGACGTGCGACGGTGGATGCAACGAGCCCGTCGCGGCTCGGGACCCGCCTCGCGGTTCACTCCCGTGGTCCGGGATCCCGCTCGCGCACGGCGTCCAGCAGATCACAGAGTGCCTCGGCGGACCGGTCGAGCAGCTCCTCGCCGAGTTCGGCGCTCGACTCCCGGGGATCGCCCACGACGCCGTTGTCGGTGAACTCGTCGGAGTCGACGGCGAGGTTGACCCGGCCCTGCCAGTCGCCCCAGCGGTCGCTCCCGCCCTCGGCGGCCTCCTCCAGGCGGTCCTCGTGAACCGTCTCCGGGTCCGAGTGGCGGAGCAGCGACGTCTCCAGCGGGCCGGCGTGGCCCATCTCCGAACTGTGCTCGCCCACCTCGTCGAACCAGGTGAACGGGACCGCGTAGGCGTCGTCGTGGCGGACGATCCGCGCCGTCACCTCTCTCAGCGCCGCGATGTTCCCGCCGTGGCCGTTCACGACGACGACCCGGTCCCAGCCGTGCGAGGCGAGGCTTCCGACGACGTCGCGGACGTACGCGCGGAACGTCGACTCCGTCGTCCACAGCGTCCCCGAGAAGCGGCGGTGCTCCTCGGCGATGCCGACCGGGATCGCGGGCGCGACGACCACCGGGTCGTCGTACCGGTCAGCGCCAGCCTCGGCGACGGCCTCAGCGTCCAGCGTGTCGGTGCCGAGCGGAGCGTGCGGGCCGTGCTGTTCCGTGCTGCCGACCGGAAGCAGCGCCACCTCCGCCTCCGACTTCTCGGCGTCGGTCCACGTCTCGCGTTCCAGATGCATGCGCGGCGGTTCACCGAGCGATCGGATAAAAGACGCGACGTGTTCGCGGCCCGTACACGTCGCGATCGTTCGGTTCGCGGCCTCAAGATCGGTACTCTCGCGGCATCGCCTGGCTTCGTGCGGCTACTCCAGTCGATCGAACGTACCGTACAGCTCCTCGTTCTGGACGTGGGTACAGAACTGCGCGCACAGTCGACAGCAGTCCGCCGCGTCGGTGAACGTCCGGACGCTGGCGTCCCAGCGCGCGTTGACCGATCCGAGCATCGCACTCCGAACCGACGGTTCCGTCGCCACCATCACGCGGCGCGCGCGCTCCGGCGGCGTCGCGTCGGCGGCCGGCCCGCGCATCCCCTCGGTCGACAGCAGGTCTTCGAGGACGCTTCCGATCTCGATCCCGACGCCGAGATTGTCGCCCACCTGCGGGGCGACGAACACGACCGCGTTGCTCGCCCGCGCGAAGGCGATGCTCTGCGTCGCCGCGTCCATCTCCTCCAGCGGAATCCCGACGTCGATCGCGAGAAAGGCGTTGAATCCGCGGTCGCGCAGACAGTCTCGCGTCTCCTGGAGGAGGCGCAACACCTCGTCCTCGGCGTACTCGCCGCTGGTTTCCTCCCACGTCGCGAACGACGGAGCGTCGCGTTCGACGGCCGCGTCGTCTGAGAGGAGTGCGTCGACGTCGAACGTCCGATAGGGGCCCATCAGGTAGACCAGAAACCGCTCGCGCCGCGGCGGTGCGAGGGCCTGGGAGTCACCGACCGCCCGGGGGAGGTCGTCGACGATTCGTTGCCGCATTCGAGCGTCCGGTTCGGCGGAACAGTATATAAATACCGGCGATCTCAGGAACTCTCTAGTCGAGAACGACTAAGTACTTCGGGAGTCAACGTTCGACCGAGTCGTTCCAGATGGCAGAAACCGACCGTCCAAGCGACGGAGTCCGACAGCCAGAGCCGCCGCTCCCCGACGACAGCGGGCTCACGCTCGAAGAGTACCTGGCGATGCAGCGGGCGATCAGCCACCGGACGCGCTTTCGAATCTTGCGAACGCTCGTCGCCAACGACGAACTGAGCGCCGCCGACCTCAAGGCCGCGGTCGACGTCGAGGCGCACAACTTCCACTACCACCTCGACGAACTGGTCGACGTCGGCCTCGTCGACAAGCGCCAGCGACGGACCGCCGACAGTCAGGGTTTCTACACGTACTACCGACCGACCGCGATGGGTCGCGGAATCCTCGAACACGGGGTCGAGGAGCTGATGCGCCGCGAACGCGAGTTCGACGACGCCTACGCCTGATCGCGTGCTCTCCCGGGACTTTTTACCGCCCGGCCGCTCCCTCCGGGTATGGATCACGCCCGCGTGACGCATACGGTGTCCGACCGCCAACTCGGACACTTCCCCTCCGGTCGCGACGTCTCCGTCACCGTCCATCGCTACGAGGGCGGCGACGGCCCGACGGTGTTCGTGCAGGCGGCCCAGCACGGAATCGAACTCAACGGGCCGGCGGCGCTGCGCCGCCTCCACGACCGCCTCGTCGACGCCGATATCGCGGGTACGGTCGTCGCCGTCCCGGTCACGAACCCGATCGCCTTCGACCACCGATCGTATCTGACGCCCGAGGCGTACGACGCCTTTCACTCGAACTTCAACCGCATCTGGCCCGGCGACCCCGACGGGAGCTTTCAGGAGCGACTCGTCGCGAACCTCTGGCCGCTCGTCGAGGAGAGCGACGCCGCCGTCGACCTCCACACCGGGATGCCGGAGATGCTCGAACACGTCCGCTTCAGCCGGAGCGACGACGAGGCCCGGGCGCTCGCGGAGGCGTTCGGCACGGCGTTTCTCCTGGCCGACGACGACGCGGTCGAGGGCGACGCGGTCTCCGACGGATTCGCCGGAAAATTCCGGCTCGCGGCCGCACAGGCCGGCGTTCCCGCGATAACCGCGGAACTCTCGAACAGCCGGACCGTCGCCCGCTCGGCGGTCCGATCGGGCGTCGAGGGCGTCTGGAACGTCTTCCGCGAACTGGACGTCGTCGACGAGCGCGTGAACCGGACGACGGACCAGCGACTCCTCCGAGACGACGCGCCGCGGGTCGTCGCCGAGGAGTCCGGCCTCTTCGAGCTCCGATCGGACCTCGGCGTCGGTGACGAGGTGAGCGCGGGCGAGGAACTCGGTGCGGTGTTCGACCCGGCGTCCTTCGAGCGGTTGGAGACGATCACCGCCAGCGCGGCCGGGGTTCTGTACTCCGCGTCCCCCGGCGGCGTCGTCGTCACCGGCGAGCGGATCGTGAGCATCGCCACGGTGCCCTGAACGCACCCGTCCGTTCTCGCCGCCGTTCGACTCGCCACCGTTCGACTTCGCCGCCGTCCCGTCACCATTCTGCTCTCACTGCGGGCCCCCGCGGTCCCACCTTTTGAAGGCCTTCACCATTCCGCACGTACCGTTACCCAACCACAATGTGTTAGATTCTGTCAGTGATATGGCGATGCAGCCGCACTCCTCGTTCGACGCTCTCTCGCGCGTGATCGAGCGCCTCGGGTCTGACGGTCGAACCGTGCGTCGGGTCGAAGCGGCTGCGAGTGCGGACGAAGCCGGTAGCGGATCGCTCCGCGCCACAGTCGAGGTGGCGATCCCGTTCTGCGAGGCGTCGTCGGGCCCCGAAGTGGCGTCGGCGAGCGTCGAGCACGGAACGCTCGATCTCACCGTCCAGTTGCCCCTCTTTCCGGACGCTTCGACGGACGGCGCTCGCGAGACTCCGTTCGACGAGACGGCGGTTTCGGCCCGCTCGACCGACGCCGAGTTCGACGACGGAACCCTCACCGCGACGGTCGACGTCGTCATCGATACCGATCTGGGTACCGGCGTCCGGTCCGAGAACCGAGCGGACGCGTCGGACGCCGCCGCGTCCGGTGACCAGTCGGTCGCCGACGGAAGCGGCGACTCGCCCGGATCGCGCGGCACGCCTCGGGATGCGAACGGCGCCGAGCGGAATCCGGACGGTTCAGAGCGGAACGCGGAAGATTCCGGGCGAGGGAGCTCCCCGGCGGCCTCGACGTTCGGCGACACCTCGGGTACGGGTTCCGACCCGACGGACCGACCGATCGGTTCGGCGGCGTCCGATCCGACGGCGGCCGATCCGACCTCCGGCGTCGGTTCCGACGACGTCGTCTCCCCCGACGCCGATTCCGACGATGCGGACCCGCTCGCGGCCGCCCGCGACGAGTCGGTGCCGCCGTACGACGACACGCCGTACCTCCGGCGGCTCTATGAGGCCTGTGACACCTTCGAGGAGATGAGCCAGCGGATCGAGATGGACGTCTCCGACGAGACCGTCCGTCGGTACATGATCGAAGCGGGAGTCCACTCGCCGACGTCCTACGAGACCCGGTCCGGAGCCGACGGATCGCCCGACGAAGAGCGGTCCGGTTCCGCTAGTGGGGCCGTCTCGGCCGATCGCTCGTCATCGGACGCGCGCAGCGAGGGGGCCCGAGAGCATCCCCGGATCGATCCGCTTCCGGACGACCAACTCGTCGCCGACGGGATCGGGTTCCCGGAGCGACTGACGCTGCACGACGTCGTCGACGCGGTCGTCGACGCCAGAACGGTCCACGAGGTCGGCCGCGATCTCGGATTAGAGCACGACCGGACGCGGCGGCTCCTCCGCCAGCTCAACGTCCTCGATCTGGTCCTGCGGCGCGTCTCCGACGATCCCAAGCGCGAACTGTCCGTCGAAGACGTGGCGGCACGGATTCGACAGTCCGCACCGGACGCGTCCTGACGGCGTCGATCCCTACCCGCGTCGATCCCCGCCCGACTTTTTTCGAGCGTAGATCTCCTCTCCGGCTTCGACGCGCCAATAGACAAAAGTACGTCCCTCCCCATCGTTAGACAAGGATGTCTGTTGGTACACAGCGCGGGGTCGCAGACGGCGTTACGCAGTTGTTGAGTACGGCGCGCTTCGAGTTGATGCCGTTCGACAGTTTCGAGGGGGAGCTCTCGGAGCTGCCGGAGGGGGCGACCGTGGCGATCACGACGTCGCCGCAGCTGGGGATCGACCGAACCGTCGAGAAGTGCGAGGAGGCTGCTGAAGCGGGTTACGAGGTGGTCCCGCACATCGCCGCGCGGTACATCGAGGGCCCCGAGGAACTCGAAGAGATCGCGCGCCGACTGACGGAGGCGGGGATCACAGACATCTTCGTGCCGGGCGGTGACAAAGAGGAGGCGGTCGGCGAGTTCGAGTCGGCCTACGACCTGCTCGTGGCGCTGGAGGACCTAGAGTACGAGTTCGAGGAGGTCGGGATCACGGGTTATCCGGAGGGTCACGACTTCATCTCCGAGGAGGAACTGGCGGAGGCGATGGAGAAGAAAGCGCCCTACGCGACGTATATCGTGACGCAGCTGTGTTACGACCCCGACACCATCTTAGAGTGGATCGAGGAGATCCGCGGCCGCGGAATCGACCTCCCCGTTGAGGTGGGGATCCCGGGCGTCATGAAGTACGAGAAGCTGATCAACATCTCCCGGAAGGTGGGCGTCGGCGACTCCGTGAAGTTCCTGCGGAAGACGACCGGCATCGTGGGGTTCATCAAGCAGTTCATCGGCTCGCGCGGACGCTACAAGCCGGACGAACTGATCGAGGGACTCGCGCCGTACGTCGACGACGAGACGTACAAACTCCAGGGGCTTCACATCTACACGTTCAATCAGACGTCCGACCTCGAATCCTGGCGGCAGAGCCGGCTGAACGGCTGACGGTCCTCCGAACGCGTCGCCTTCTCCGCGGCCGCGATCGTTCTACTCCCCGTTCGAGACTCCTCGTTCCCCTTTTCGACCCGTACTCGCCTCCGTTGCTCTCACCGGCGCTCGCCTCCGTCACCCCGGTCGGTGTTCGTCCCCGCTACTCGGTCCGTCCGCGCGGCGTTTCGCGACCGGCCCGCACCGGCCACAGCCTATCGGACTCCTATCATATTGTGTCAGAAGACAGAATTATCCGCCGTTGGCCCCGAGACGGGAGCGTATGACGTACGAATCCGTCGCGGCGGCCGACCCTGCCGTCGCGGAGGCGCTCGAAGGCGAGCGCAGGCGACAGAACGAGACGCTGGCGATGATCGCGAGCGAGAACCACGCGAGCGAGGCCGTGATGGCCGCCCAGAGCTCCGAACTGACGAACAACTACGCGGAGGGCTACCCGGGCGAGCGGTACTACGCGGGGTGTGAGTACGCCGACGAGGTCGAGGAGTTAGCGATCGAGCGCGCCGAGGAACTGTGGGGCGCCGAGCACGTGAACGTCCAGCCGCACTCGGGGTCGCAGGCGAATATGTCGGTCTACCTGGCGATGCTCGACCCCGGTGACAAGATCCTCTCGCTCGATCTCACTCACGGCGGACACCTCTCGCACGGCCATCCCGCGAACTTCGCGGGTCAGACCTACGAGGTCGAACAGTACGAGGTCGACGAGGAGACGGGCTACGTCGACTACGAGGGGCTGGCGGAGACGGCCGAGTCGTTCGACCCCGACATCATCGTGTCGGGATACTCCGCCTACCCCCGAGAAGTCGAGTGGGAGCGCATTCAGGCGGTCGCCGACGACGTCGACGCGTACCACCTGGCGGACATCGCCCACATCACGGGACTGGTCGCCGCGGGCGTACACTCCTCGCCGGTCGGCGTGGCCGACTTCGTGACGGGGTCGACGCACAAGACGATCCGGGCGGGCCGCGGCGGGATCGTGATGTGCGACGAGGAACACGCCGACGCCATCGACGCCGCGGTCTTCCCCGGGGCGCAGGGGGGGCCGGCGATGCACAACGTCGCGGGGAAGGCCGTCGGCTTCGGCGAGGCGCTCTCCTCTGACTTCCGGGCCTACGCCGAACAGACGGTGAAAAACGCGCAGGCGCTCGGCGAGCGGTTGCAGGAGCACGGCTTCAGCCTGGTTTCGGGCGGCACCGACAACCACCTCCTCCTGGTGGACCTCCGTCCGTCGCACCCCGACACGACCGGCAAGACGGTCGAGTCGGCCTTAGAGTCCGTCGGGATCGTCCTGAACGCGAACACGGTCCCCGGCGAGACGCGCTCGGCGTTCGACCCCAGCGGCGTCCGGATCGGCACGCCCGGGGTCACGACGCGCGGGTTCACCGAATCGACGTGTCGGGAGGTCGCAGACCTCATCGCGCGCGTCGTCGAGGACCCCGAGAGCGAGGAGACGCGCGCGACGGTCGCCTCGCGCGTCGACGAACTAACCGACGAGTATCCGCTGTACGACTGATACCGATCACTCTCACTTTTCGCCGCCGAGCGTCACCCCTGTTGCCGGCGCTCGGCGGTACGAGACGAGAGTAACCATTATGAGGCGACCCGACGGTCCTCCCGCTTTCCTGTCAGGTAAGAACGATGACCTGGTTATAATTGTAACTACGACGAACGTTCATACGGTATGTACCAGGTACTCCTCCCCGTCGACGACGACGAGAATCGAGCGCTCAATCAGGCGCGGTACGCCGCGAGCCTCCCGAACGCCGAGTCCGAGGTCGAGGTGACGGTGCTGACGGTCGTCCCGCCGAGCAGCCTCGACACCGTAGACGACGTCGAGTTCGAGGAGTTCGATCCGGCGGTGGGTGCGGCCGAGCACCTCGAGTCCCACGGGATCGCCGTCGATCGCCGCGTCGGCGACGGCGGCGTCGCGGCCGAGATCGTCCGGATCGCCGACGACCTCGACTGCGACGAGATCGTGATGGGCGGCCGGAAGCGGTCCGGAGTGGTACCGATCCTGCTCGGGAGCACCGTCCGCGAGGTCTTCGTCTCGACGGACCGCCCGGTCACGATCACGGGCACCGAGATGGTGATCGACGACGGTCCCAGAGAGCTGCTGCTCCCGATCGACCGCAGCGTCGAACGGGCGCGCCACCAGGCGCGGTACGCCGCGAGCCTCCCGGACGCCGCAGCGAACGTCGCCGTGACGGTCCTGTACGTCTTCCCGCATCAGGACTACGCCGGCGCGCCGCCGCACGACTTCGAGGAGATCGGCTCGGCGGTCGCGGCGGCTGATATGCTCGAAGAACGCGGTCTCTCCGTCGAGCGCGTCGCCGTCGGTGGCGAGGTGACCCGGAAGATCCTGGCGGCGGCCGACGACCGAGACGTCGACGGGATCGTGATGGGCGGCCGACGGCGTTCGGGGGTCCAGAAAGCGATCCTGGGCAGCATCGCCGAAGACGTGATGCTCTCGGCGGACCGTCCGGTGACGCTCACCGGATAGGCCCGTCGATCGTCCCCGTGCGGTCGCCGTCGTTCTCGCGGATCGAGCACTTGCCCCGCCGACGGTGCATCCGACCGTCCCGGTTGCGACAATAAAAAGAAAACCCTGATCGGTCGGCGGTGTCGACAGCCTCAGTTGTTCTGTTCGGCTTCCTTGCGCGCGTTGAGCTTGGCCTGCTCGCGGGCGCTCGGGTTGACCGACTCCTTGAACGGAACCTTGGCGAAGGTGGCGAAGGTCGGCTCGCCGGGCTCCTCGGAGTACTCGTCGGGAAGGTGGACCTGGAACTCCAGATCGAGGTCCTCGTCGTAGATCTCGTCGTTGAGCGGCGTGTCCGTCACTTCCTCGATCTTCTCGGCGGGCACGTAGCCCATCGCGATGTTGGTCTCGAGGTCCGGGTTCCACCACGGCGAGGTGATGTACCCGCACTCTTCGCCCGTCTCGGGGTCGGAGATGAGCCAGAAGTCCGGCGCGTAGTCACGGATGGGCTCACCGGCCAGCTTGAGGCCGACGAGCTTGTGCGTGAACGGGTAGTTGCCGTTCTCGATCTGCTCTTTCTGCTTCTCGAGCTCTTCCTTGCCGATGTAGTCCGCCTCCTTGTCGTCGGGCACGTGGTAGCCGAGGTTGACCTGGAACGGGGAGGTCTCGAAGTCGAGGTCCTGGCCCCAGGACATGATCCCGGCCGCGATGCGGCGGTGGTGACCGGGCGCGATCTGACGACCGCCGTGGTCCTTGACGCTCTCGTGGACCGGGTCCCACACGTTGTCGGCCTTCTTGTGGGCGTCCTTGACGTAGATCTCGAAGCCGGCCTCGCCGGAGAAGCCGGTCTGGCTGATGAGCACGTCGGCGCCGTTGATCTCGGCCTCCATCAGGCCGTAGTAGGGGATATCCTTGACCTCGTCGCCGACGACGTCGACCATGACGTCCTCGGCCTTGGGGCCCTGAATCTGCATCGGGGCGACGTCGATCTCGTCGATCTCGACGTCGAAGTCGTTGTCGACGTTGACGCCCTGGAGCCACTGCATCAGGTTCGAGTCCGAGATGGAGAACCAGAACTCGTCCTCCTCGGGGCGCAGCAGGACCGGGTCGTTGAGCACGCCGCCCTCCTCGTTACAGAGGATGACGTACTTCCCGTCCATCGGGTCCATCCCGGTCACGTCGCGGGTGACAACGTAGTTCGTCAGCGCCTCGGCGTCGGGGCCCTTCACGCGGATCTGTCGCTCGACCGCGACGTCCCACAGCGTGACGTCGTTCGTGAGCGCGTCGTACTCGGCCATCGCACCGCCGTCCTCGGGCTCGACGAGCCCGCGGGGGTGGTAGAGTCGGTTGTAGACGGTACAGCGCCACGCGCCGTTTTCGTTGAACGATTTGTGGAAGAACGGGGACTTACGGACGCGGGTCGAGACGAGCATCTGGATGCCCGGATCGCCCGTCTGGCGGAGATTCCGTGGAACGGATCGATCGGACTGGTCGACACTCGGGAAGTTCGGGTGGTCGGCGTCTCCTGACATCCTATGAATGATGTTATCATACCCAAATAAAATGTAACCCTGATAGTACCGTGCTTTTATCCCGGTGTTCGGAAAAGGTGGGTCGGAAACTGCGTGCTAGATCACTCCATACCTCGCATCGTTTATTTTGTTCCGGCCGAAAACAGGCGTATGCATCCGTCTCGACCCGCGCCCGGTCCGGACGCCGCTCGCGCGTTCCGGCTCGGAGTCGTCGCGGGCGCGATCGTCGGCCTCGCGGCCGCGCTGCTGTTGTACTGGTACGGAACCCTCACGGCGTTCGCCTTCGGGTACGTCCTCCTGCTCCTGTACCCGGTGTATCTGGTGCTGGTCGCGACGGCCCTCAGCGTGTGGCTGGGTTACGACAAGGACGTCACGTCGCTTCGGCCGGTGTATCGGACCGAACGGTAGTCGTCTAGCCCACCCGTCCACTCTGCGTCTCCCGTCGCTCCCTCTCCGTAATCGCCGTCGGTCCACGTCTTCTCGCTCCGCCGACCGCCGCTCCGTCGCTCTCTATCGCGTTCGGGGTTCGTCGCGATCGCGGGTCGACGAACCCTCTCGACGAACCCGGCCTCTCCTCCGCGCGAACGGTAACCGTAATCACGCTCCGTCGCCTCACTGCGGGTGATGGCACGACTCGAACGGCTCCGCGTGTACCCCCTGAAGGGCCTCGGCGGGACCGACGTCCGCGCCGCCGAGGTCCTCGACGGCGGGACGCTGGAGGGGGATCGGGAGTTCGCGCTCTTCGACGCCGGGGGCGACGTGGTCAACGGGAAGCGGACGGAGCGAGTGCACGAACTCGCGACGGACTACGACCCGGAGACGGGCGCGTTCGCCGTCGAGACGCGGGCGGGCGAGACCGCGGAGTTCGACCTCACCCGGGAGTCCGAACGCGGACGCGCCGCGGCGTGGTTCGGCGACTTCTTCGATCTGGACCTCGCGCTCGAACGCGACGCTCGACGCGGGTTCGTCGACCGCCGCGAGATGGGACCGTCGGTCGTCAGCACGGCCACGCTCGAAACGGTCTCCTCCTGGTTCGAGGACGTCTCCGTCCAGGGGGCGCGCCGACGCCTGCGCGCCAACGTCGAGGTCTCCGGGGTCCCCGCCTTCTGGGAGGACCGGTTCGTCGGCGACGACGCGCCGGCGTTCGAGATCGGGGACGTCCGCTTCGAGGGCGTCACGCCCTGCGGTCGCTGCGTGGTTCCCGGTCGCGACCCCGACACCGGGGCGGTCACGCCGGACTTCCGCGAGCGCTTCGTCGAGAAGCGTCGCGAGACCTTCCCCGAGTGGGCCGACCCGGACGCCTTCGAGCACTTCTTCACCGCGATGCTCATCGCCGACGTTCCCGAGGCGGACCGCGGACGCCGACTCCGCGTCGGCGATTCCGTGACCGTCCTTGACGGGTAGCCCGGGTGGCAGATCGGCGAGCACCGTCCCCTCGATCGATTCCGCGGCGGCCTCGAACACTCGGCACGGACCACCGAAAACTTAGGCCGACTTGTCGCCGGGGTCGTCACTCTCCGCGAGAATGCCTTCAGCTACGTCTCTCACGCGTTTCCGATGTGTGACCGACGTCGGTGCGGCCTGCGCGGCATCGAGCTGGTCGTCGACGATCGCGTTCTGCTGTGGGCCCCACGTCTCCGGGGGCTCTGATCTGATCTATTCGACCCACCGTTTGACGACCTCGATACGCCGTGGTCTACTCTTCCGGCGCGACCCAGACGTTGTCGCCGTTGTCCAGCACCTCGTACGTCGACGCCAGCGGCATTGCCGGACCCCAGAACCCCGAATCCTCCAGCGTGGCGGCGAGTTCGTCGGCGGTGCACCCGCAGGATGGGGGCATCGAGAGGCGGTTACCGCGTGTCGCGTGCGGCTCCCACTCACACGCGGTGGTCTTTCGGGCCCGTGACCGGGAGGCTCGCGCGTCGGCTGTGGGGGGACGTCAATCGCGGTCCCGGTCGGCGATCGTCGCCGCGATGAGGTTCCGCATCCCGCGCCGGAGCCGCCCGCTCATCGCCGTCGAGGAGAGACTCATCTCCTCGGCGACCTCGCTGAGCGAGATGTCCCGCGGCTCGTTGAAATACCCCTCCGAAAAGGCGAGTTGCAGCGCCGCCCGCTGTTCGTCGGTGAGGCCGTAGGAGGACTCGCCGCCGGCGTCCTCGTTGCTGTAGATCTCGATGATGTCCAGTTCGATGTCGTTCTCGATCGCGTACTCCCAGATGGCGTTGAGCGCCGCCCGATCCGGCAGCAACAGGTGGACCAGCCACCCGCCGTCTTTCGTCTCCGTGTGGACGAGAAACCCGTTCTGTTCGGTCACGACGCTGCTGATGAGGATCGTTTCGGGCGTGTGCTCGATGTAGTAGATGGCGGTGTCGCCCGTCCGGTCGATCAACTCGAACTGCTCGACGGTGACGTCGTCTTCGAGCATCGATTCGAGCTTCTCGTGGTCGTCGTACTCGATCAGGAACGGGAAGTACGTCGACCCCGGGTCGGTCGTCCCCTGGGTGATCACGCGGATGCTGACACCGTCGAGGTTCTGTAGCGTCGGAACGAGCGCGAGGTGTTCGTGTCGGATGTGTACCTTTGCTGTGATCGACATAGTTCGTGACTCTCCTTTCGGCCGCCGACTCCTCGGTGGCGCCGCCGATCCGGACGCGATCGTCCCGCCCCGCGGTCCCTACCGAGTCGAGCGATACGCACCGATTTCCAGCCGGCCAATAGTGTCTATCGGTTTACTCCGACCCGAGTGTATCTTAGCCTGTCGATTGTCCGGCAGACGCCGCGCGAACGGGGTGGCCTCCCGCTCGCTACGCCGACGCGGCTTCGACCTCGGTTCGCCCGCCGGCGGATTCCGATTCGCGCCGGTTCTTCGTGACGAGCGCGACGAAGAGGACGAAGCCGACACCGCGGAGCGCGAGGTCGAGCAGCAGCGCATCGACCGAGACCGTCACGCCGGCCAGACCCAGGACGCCGAAGACCGACTCCGAGAGCAGTCGTGGGGCCATAAGCAGGAGCGAACTGAACGCGAACGCGGTCCGCTCGGCCCGGTTCACGGATCCGTACAGCGTCCCGATGACGGTCGCCCCGAGCGCGACGACGCCGAGGAACACACCGATGATGGGGATCAGGATCTCCGGGATCGAGTAGGACAGCTCCGCCAGATCGGTGAAGTTGACGACGCGGTACTGGTCGCGGATGGGCAGTTCGGCGGCGTTCTCCTTCTGTCGGAGCAGCACGATCCCGGGCGCGAGCACGAACGCGAAGGGAACGATCGCCTTGTTCAGCGACAGCGAGAAGGCCTTCACGCCGGTCTCGAAGGGATCGGACTTCGCGACCCCGCTGGCCGCGTAGGCGGCCACGGCGACGGGGGGCGTGATGTCGGCGATGACGCCGAAGTAGAGGATGAACAGGTGCGCGGCCAGGAGCGGGATGCCGAACTCGACCAGCGGCGTCGCGAGCATCGAGATGAGGATGATGTACGTGACCGTCGTGGGCATCCCCATCCCGAGGATGATGCTCGCGACGGCGGTCACGAGAAGCATCACTACGATCGACCCGCCCGAGAGCGCCAAGAGCAGCGACGTGAGGTTCGGCCCCAGCCCCGAGACGCTGATGACGCCGGGGATGATGCCGGCCGCGGCGACGGCGACGACGACGGGGACGGCCGTGCGCGCGCCCTCCTCCATCGACTTCACGACGAAGGTGCCGACGCGGAACAGCTGGTTCTCACCGAGGTCGCGTCCGCCTCGGCGTCCGGCCGACTCGGCGGCCTCCTGCACCGTGGGGTTGAGATCGAGGACCTTCGACTGCACGTCCGAGTACACGAGCATCGTCACCGCGCCGGCGAGCATCGCGTACCAGCCGATCCGGGGGAGGACGACCGACGCGGCCTCCGCGAGCGGAACCCCCGACCCGCCGCTCCCGGCGAGGAGTCCGGTGACGGCGACGCCGGCGACGACGTAGCTCGCCAGTTCGACGCCGACGATGACGGCGAGAGAGCCGAGCAGGAACGCGCGCGTCTTCTCGCTGTAGGCCGCGATGAACGTGATGAGCGCGACGAGCGCGACGAGCGTGAACCACGCGGATCGAGAGACCGACAGCCGCTCGATGATGAGGTAATACAGCAACAGGAAGATGGGCACGAGGTAGAACCAGCCCTTCTTCATGTGTTCGACCACGGGCGTGGTCTCCTCGAGGCCGCCGATTCCCTCCTGGACCGCCTTGAAGTGGACCATCACCCAGACGCCGAAGAAGAACACGACCGCCGGCACCGTCGCGAGGATGATGATCTCGCGGAACGGGGTCGCCGTGTACTGCACCATCAGGAACGCGGCTGCGCCCATCACGGGCGGGAGGATCTGCCCGCCCGACGACGCCGAGGACTCGACCGCGCCGGAGAACTCCGGGGAGTACCCCGAGCGCTTCATGAGCGGGATCGTGAACGCGCCGGTGGTGACCGTGTTCGCGATCGACGACCCCGAGATCGTCCCCATAAACCCGCTCGCGAGGATGCTCGCCTTCGCGGGGCCGCCCTTGCGCTTGCCCGTGGCCGCGTACGCGAGGTCGATGAACCACTGGCCCGCGCCGCTCATCTCCAGGAACGAGCCGAAGAGGATGAAGATGTAGATGAAGCTGACTGACACGGTGACCGGGATCCCGAACACGCCGTTCTCGGTGTTGTACCAGAGGTTCTGGACGATGTCGGGCCAGGTGAGTTCGGGGATCGCGAGCAGGCCGAGGAACGGCGTGCCGGTGCTGATGAGATAGCCCCAGCGCGCGTAGACGATGAACGTGGCGACGATGAGCATGAGCGGGAGGCCGAGCGTCCGGCGGGTGGCTTCGAGCACCAGGAGGACGCCGACGACGCCGAGGATCATCGCGTAGGAGTACTCGCTGATGAACGGGACGCCGCCCAGGACCGGTTCGAGGAACGTGTAGATCTCCGTGACCGGTCGGCCCGATTCGAGGCCGAACACGCGCATATCTTGGATCTCGGGGAACTCCATCAGGAAGTAGAGCGCAGAGAGCGCGGCGGCGACCATACAGAGCACGTCGAAGGGGGTGACCCGGCTCCGATCGGGATCGAGGAACGCCCAGCGGAACGCGCCCCGGAGTCGATCGAACGCGGTCGCGAGCGGGTTGTCGGCGCCGAACGCGTCCTCGACGGCGTCGACGAGACGGCCCAGGCTCCGCGAGACGAACCCGTCGCCCATACTGGCGGGGAACATCAGGAACGTGAGCACGAGCGCGAACGCGACGTGGATCGCGTTGGCCTGCAGGAGCTGTAACGACACCTGAAAGTTCTCGACGAACGGGAGCGGGATCGTGAAGGTGAAGCTCCGCGCCGCAAGCGCCAGTTGAAACAGCGAGAAGGAGATCCCGATTACGGCGACCGCGAGGGCGGCCAACCCTTTCAACGCGCGGCGGCGTTCGATCTCCTCGATGAGCTCTTCGGCCTCCTCTCTGGATATCTCCTCTTGGGCACCGTCTGCGCCGTCTGTTTCGTTGTTCGTACTCATAGGAATATGTCTCCTATCGTTCGCCGCTCGACGTGGATCCGGACGTCACTGGCGTTCGTCTCCGCGACCAGGTCATACTCTCGGTCGTCGATGATCAACGTATGGTTTGCGATCCGTCCCGGCGACACCGAGAGCGATTCGGTCCTCATAATGGGCTCCGGCGGCTCGTAGACGAACGTCCCGTTGACGTTCGTCACGTTCACTCTCGACGGCAGCCCCCAGCCGTAAGACTCGAACTCCATCCGCGTGTTCACGAGCGTCTCCCCCTCGATCCGGTACTCGTCGTACACGCGGGTCTTCTCGACGCTGTGTGTGTACTCCAGCCCGACGGTGCTTCCGTTCTCGACGGGCTGGGTGACGTAGTGTTCCCCCGTGTCGACGTCCTCGACCACGAGCACCTGTCCGGTCGGAACGGCCGCGGCCGCGCCGGCGAGAACCACCGCTGCGGCGATCGCTACGACCCCCAGCACCACGAGCGCGCGTTTTCGTGTGATTGCTGTTCGGTTCACCGCTTGGGAATAAACAGAAGTTCGCTTTTGACAGCTACGGTACGGACGGACCCTCGAAGAGGTGGCTCTCCGACGGAGTTACGCGTCGAAGTACGCCGCCGCGCCCTCGTGGAGCTCGATCGACATCCCGTCCTGTGCGCTGTCGACGGTGATGAAGTCCGTCTTGATCGACAGCTCGTCGAGGTTGTCGAAGATGGCCGCGGTGACCGTCTCGACCGTCTCGGCGGGGACGCCGGCGTTGGTCGCGATCATCGCCTGCACGGCGACGGTCTCGACGGCCTCGTCGACGCCGGTGTACGTCCCGGCGGGGATCGTGTCGTCGGCGAACCAGGAGGCGGCGTCCTTGACGGCATCGCGGTTGTCGCCCTCGATCGGGACGATGTGGATGTCGTTCGTGTTCGCGAGGTCCTCGATGGCGCCGACCGGCCAGCCGCCGACGACGAAGGCGGCGTCGATGTCGCCGTTCGCGAGCTGTTCGGACGCCTGCGAGAAGCCGGCGTTCTGCTCGTTGTAGTCGGTGATGCCGACGGCTTCGAGGATCTGGTTCGCGTTGACCTGGGTCCCGGACCCGAGGTCGCCGGTGTTGATCGTCGCGCCGCTGAGATCGCTCAGCGTCTCGATTCCGGTGTCCTGGAGCGTGACGACCGTGATCGTCTCGGGGTACAGCGTCGCGACGCCCTGGAGGTTCTCGATGGGGTTGCCCTCGAACGTCTCGATGCCCGTCCCGTTCTTCGCGAAGTACGCGATGTCGTTCTGGATCAGCGCGAAGTCGGCGGATCCGTCCGCGAGGCTCCCGACGTTCTCGACGCTCGCGCCCGTCGACTGGACGTTCAGCGAGAAGTCCGTGTTCGCCTCGACGATGGTCTTGAACTCGTTCGACAGCGGGTAGTAGGTGCCGCCGGTGCCGCCGGCGTGCCAGCTCAGGCGGGTCTCGGTGTCCCCTCCGTCGCCGCCCGTCTCGGTCTCGGTTTCGGTCGCGGTGTCCCCACCGCTGTCGCCGTCACCGTCACCGTCGCCGCCGCCGTCACCGTCGCCGCCGCCGTTGCCGCTACATCCAGCGAGGGCTGCAACGCCTGCGACACCGGCCGCTTCGAGGAATCTCCGTCGACTTCTTTCGGATGACATACCATCTCACAGTAACGCTACAGAGGTTTATATCTCTGGTCATTTATGATCGAAACCCGAAGATGTGCGGGATATCCCCCCTGTCAACTTGCAACATTACCCAATAATGGGCCAACATCGGTACGGTCAGATGAAGTATATGTCAGTTTCGATGGGAGAAACGGACCGCCGATCCCGCCCTCGAAAATAAAGGTCCGGAAAGTTCCTCCCGAACCTATTAATACGAACTCCCGACGGTGGCTAACACCACCCTGTCCGCTGTAACACTCCGCTAGAGGCACCGAAAGCGCGACATATCGGATTCTGAAGTCGACGGCGATCGTCCCGTCGACGCGCTGGTCCGCCACCCGAAAAAATGCGGTATCGCACCCCGCCCCGTCGGGATCACCCGACGACCGGTTGCGGGTCGTCGCCGTTCCCGAGAATGTCGTCGACGATCTCGTCGATGTCCGGGACGCGGCGATCGCGCTTCGGTTCGTCGGTCGGATAGTGCGGTACCAGGGGCATCGTCTCACCCCGGTGGTGCGTACGCGTTTCTCGCACAAATATTGCCGGGGACTCGTCCCGGACTGCGCTCGTGGTGGACACTCGAACCCGCCGCGACCGCTATCGGTGGATCGAACGCGTCAACGTGAACACGAACAGCGCGATGAGGAACGCGCCGACGAACCCCTCGATCTGAGCGAGCAGGCGGATCCAGGGACTTCCGACGTCCTCCGCGCCGCCCAGCACGAGCGTGATGAACGACTCGAGGCTGAGGATGAGGTAACCGATCGACGTCTCGTAGGGCGGAACCGGCTGAACGGCGGCGAAGAGCCCGCTGAAAAGGAGGATCGTTCCGACGGAGACGCCGACCACCCGCGAGGGACGCTCCCCGTATCCGGCCGTGACGTTCAGAAGCGAGTTCGCCGCCCACCTGCCCGCGGCGGCGACGCGCTCTCGGGGACCGGCGTCGCCGTCCAGCGCCGTCGGCACGTACTGGTCGCGTCTGTTGAGCATCTCCCGCCGGAAGAACTCCGCGGCCGCCTTGGTGTCGCCGATCTCGTTCGCGCCGTTCTTCGCCTTGAGGTACGTGCTCTCGAGGTCTCCGGCCGAGGGGGACCCGGCACCGTCGTCGAGTCCGGGGACGTCGACCACCGTATGGACGTTCCAGTCCCGCTCGTGGAGCAACTTCCGGTAGCGTCCGAAGTCGAACCCGTCGAACGTCGTGTTGCGTACGCGGAAGCGATCGATGTGCCGCTCGACCGCCTCCGCGCCGGCGATTTCGACGTCGCCGAGCGTCGCGTCGGCCAGGTCGTACACGAGAGTCCCCGACTCGGGCACGTGCAGTCGCCCGGACGGTATCGTCGCCTCTCCCAGGTCGACACAGCAGTGTCCGACGTCGAGTTCGAGGTCCTCGAACGACGCCGACGCCTCGAACGCCGTCTTTCCCAGATTCACGCGCTCGGGTACCGTCGCTCCGTCGAAGTAGAGGCGGCCACCGAACCGACTCCCGGAGAACGTCACCTCCTCGAACGTGGCGAGTTCGAACCGGACCACCGACGCGAATTCGTTCTCCCGAAACTGCGCCGACTCGAACGCCGCCTCGCTGAAGTCGACCGGTCCGCCGAACTCCGCCATGTGGAAGTCGGCGTCGGCGAACTCGGCCTTGTACCCCCAGACGCCGGCGGCGAACTCGGCCTCGATGAACCGGGCGGACGCCTCGAACGCGGCCTTGGTCAGGTACACCTCGCCCTCGAATGCGGTCTCGGTGAATATCGGTCGGGCCTGGAACGACGCGCCCTCCAGTGCGAGCGGTTGTCGAACGATCGCGTACCGAAAACTGGCCTCGCCCTCGAACCGGGCGTGCCGCAGGTCGATCCGGTGGTTGTCCCGGCACTCGACGATCCGGTGGTCGAGCGCGAGCGAACCGAACCGCGCTCCGATGAACTGCTTCGGCTCTCGTCCGATCTCGTCGATCTTTTCGAGAAACGCCTTTCTGACCGCCCGGTCGTCCTTCTCCGCCACGGGGCGGTGAAAGAGGCACCTGTCGGCGTCGCCCTCGGCCTCGTGCGGACAGCGCCAGACCTCCCCCTCGTCGAGGAGGTCCCCGTACAGCGGACTTCTCGTCCCCGCCTGCTCGCTCCAGGCCGCGGGATCGAACGTGAACGTGCACCGCGTTCCCGAGGGATCGTCCATCTGTGTTCCGGAGGACCTGTCGGCCGCGATCTATTGATACTATCGTCGTAGTCGCCGTCTCGACTCGGTGGCGGGCGTCGCTACTCGTCCAGCCGTCGCATCTCCTCGTCGGTCAGTTCGAGGTGCGACGCCGCCACGTTCTCCTTGAGGTGAGAGATCGAGGAGGTGCCCGGAATCGGCAGGGTCACCGGCGAGTGCTGGAGCAACCACGCGAGGGCGACCTGGTACTCCGAGGCGTCGTGCGCGTCGGCGACGGCTTCGAGCACCGACGCCTTCTCGCCGAGGTCGCCCGCGCCCAGCGGGAACCACGGGACGAACCCGATGTCGTTCGACTCGCAGACGTCGAGGACGGCCTCCGACTCACGGTTCCCGAGGTTGTACCGGTTCTGGACCGTCGCGACGTCGACGATCTCCCGGGCGGTCTCCAGCTGCTCGACGCTCACGTTGCTGAGGCCGACGTGTCCGATCACGCCGTCGTCTTTCAACTCCGCGAGCGCGGTCACCGAGTCTTCGAGGTCGACGTCCGGGTCCACGCGGTGGTACTGATACAGGTCGATGCTGTCGGTTCGGAGCCGATCGAGACTGGCCAAAAGCGCGTTCCGGAGGCTGTCGGGGCTCCCCGACCGCAGCCACTCGCCCTCGCGGTTCCGCAGGAGTCCGCCCTTCGTCGCGATCACGAGGTCGTCGGCGTAGGGCGCGAGCGTCTCGCCGATCAGCCGCTCGCTGACGCCGGGGCCGTAGGAGTCCGCGGTGTCGATGAAGTCGACGCCGAGGCTCACCGCGGTCTGGAGCACCCTCTTCGCGTTCTCGACGTCGTCGGGTTCCCCGATGATGTCCTCGCCGGTCAGCCGCATCGCGCCGTATCCCAGCCGGTGAACGGTCAGTTCGCCGCCGATGTCGAACGTGTCGCTCGCGTTTCTGCGTGTCACACCGGACCGTCGCGGGCGAGGTAAGTAAGTGGTCCGGCGGCGCTCTCGACACGC
Organism: Halobellus limi; assembly: GCF_004799685.1. NCBI lineage: Archaea > Methanobacteriati > Methanobacteriota > Halobacteria > Halobacteriales > Haloferacaceae > Halobellus > Halobellus limi. The sequence continues at coordinate 133,526 of NZ_CP031312.1, read as the reverse complement.
CGGTGAGAGCCGTCCCGTCGACCGAGCCGACTACTGCAGCGTCACGTACGTCAACACGCCGATCCCGGCGGTTTCGAGGATCTGCAGGATCATCATCACCTGGACGGCGACCGTCGGCATCGCGGGGGCGGTGAAGTAGAAGTACAGCGCGACCGCGTTCTCGGCGAGGAGAAACGCCGCGAAGACGATCGACGCCAGCGTGAACGGCGCGCGGACCTCGCGGTAGGTGTCGGCCCACACGCCGATCATCACCAGCAGCAGCAGCACGTTCAGTCCCGCGGCGATGCGGGCAGCGTCGAGCATCAGCGACATACTGCCACCTCCCCTCCGCTCGTGAGCGGATTCGAGCGTCGATTGGTCCGTTCGTGAGTCATGTTACTCCTCTATCTGTGTGATGATCGTCTCGACGGTGTCCCAGTGGGTCCGCGCGCGCTCGCTCGGCAGATACACCGTCCCGTAGTCGGCCTCGCTGCTCTCGACGACACCGTTGTCTTCGAGGACGTCGAGGTGGTGTCTGATCGTGTTGTACGCCAGGTCGAACTCCTCGGCCAACTGGTTGGCGTTCCGCGGTCGCTCGTCCAGCGCGCGCAGGATACGGGCGCGGTTCGGTCCTCCGCGTGTGCCCGCGAGCGTCTGCCAGAGGACCGTATCCATCCCTCCGACGGTTCTCCGTGTGCCGTTAAGAAACCTCCGGCGGGCGGCCTCGCGGTTCCGAGGTCGGCACTGCCGCGGCGCAACCGACGACGGCCCCGTCGATGTGCCCGCTGGTAACGGTCCGATCCCCGTCGTCCCCCCCGGGACGCCACCGCGACGTCCACGAAGAGAGGTGTCACCTTGTCGTCCTCGAACGGAGGCGTCACCGCGACGTCCACGAACGGAGACGCCGCTCGGGCGGCCCGACGGCCGACTGGCGGCGGCGTCTCGACCCGGCGTTCTCCCCCCTGGAATCGACGCGACGATACTGTTTCCTCCGTATTTCACATATCCGAGAATACAGCATAAAATCCTTTCGTCCGTGGATCTATACCTGCTAATAGAGAGCCTGTGTATGGATTTTAGCGGGATTTGAGTGAGATTTTAGTCTGATCTGCGAAAGCTATTATATTTCTGTCAAACGTCGTCGAAACCGGATGTCATCAGACACATCGGACACGACTCGACGACGGGTGCTCGTCGGCATCGGCACCGGCACGATAGCGGGGCTCGCGGGCTGCGGCGGCTCCGGCGGGGGCGACACCGCGACGGACACCGCCACCGACACTCCCACGTCGACGCCGACGGCCACGGAGACGGAGACGGCCACTGAGACGCCGGCGGGGACCGCGATGGTTCGCGTCGCGCACATGTCGCCGAACGCGCCGAACGTAGACGTGTACGTCGACGGCGACGCGGTACTCGAAGACGTGGCGTTCGGGGCCGTCAGCCCGTATCTGGAGGTTCCGGCGGGGGAACGCGAGGTCGAGATCACGGCCGCCGGGGACGCGGACACCTCCGTCTTCTCGGGACCGGTCCCGGTCGAGGCCGACTCGGCGTACACCGTCGCTGCAACCGGCGAGATCGGCGAGGACGGCGACCAGCCGTTCGAACCGCTCGTGCTCGAAGACGACAACTCCGACCCGGGCGGCGACACCGCGCGGGTCAGAGTGGTTCACGCCTCGCCGGACGCCCCGGCGGTCGACGTGACGGTCGAATCGAGCGGCGACGCCCTCTACGACGGCGTCGCCTACGGGGAGGCCGGATACGTCGAGGTTCCCGCCGGCGACTATACCCTCCAGATCCGCGGGGACACCGAGAGCAACGACGGCGACGTGGTCGCCGACTTTGACGTGAGCCTCGGCGGCGGCCAGGTGTACACCGCCTTCGCCGCGGGCTACCTCTCGCCGGACGACGAACCCGCTGACACGCCCTTCGACCTGGTCGTCGCGCAGGACACCGCGTAGGCGACGGGTCGAACCCACGGCCCTCCGAGGCACCTCACTTCATCGATCCGGCCGTTCCGCACGGTTCCAGGCGGGGGCAGACGATCGAATCCTCCTCGAACCCCGATCACTTTAGTTTACTATCTGTGCAACTTCACAACGCCTATTCACGGTGGTGTTGAGCCATCGACGACGACATCGCGATCTCTGCAGACTGTGAAACGTCACTTCTGGCCATTAATTGTATATTTTCACAACCTGCTTTCGAATCGATCACAGCCCCGTCGATACCGCCCCGAACCTCGAAACACTTAATTGAAATTCTTTTCAACTCTATCCCGTGGAATACGCGACGAGACGCCTCCGGATTGCCCGGGAACGATCGCCGGTTTCGGGTCCGGTCGGTCTGTCTCGGCGTCCGCGGACGACCGCTCGCGTTCCGCTCCGCCGCTCATGACTGACCACTCAGACTCTCCGGATCGATCCGACCCCACGTGTATCGCTTTCGTCTGCGTCCAGAACGCCGGCCGGTCACAGATGGCCTACGCGTTCGCTCGACGGGAACTCGAACGACGCGGACTGGAAGACCGCATCGAACTGCTCACTGGGGGGACGCGGCCGGCAGCGCGCGTCCACGAGGAGGTCGTCACGGCGATGGACGCGGTCGGGGTCGACCTCTCGGCGCGCACGCCGCGGGAGATCGCGTTCGCGGAGGTCCGAGACAGCGACTACGTCGTCACGATGGGCTGTTCGGCCGCGGACGTCTGTCCCGCCGGGTGGGCGGGCGAGAACAGGGACTGGGACCTCGAGGACCCCGACGGCCGCCCGCCCGCCGAGGTCGCGGCGATCCGCGACGAGATCGAGCGGCGCGTCGGCGACCTCCTCGACGAGGTCGTGCCGGGCGGAGCTGGCTCAGCGTAGCAATAAAAACCGAAACGGCGGTCGTGAACCTCGATCACCACCCGATCTCGTTCAGTCCGTCCAGAAGTCGATCGACGTCCTCGGCCGTGTTGTACACGTGCAGCGAGGCGCGCACGGCGTCCTCGGGGTCCGGCAGCGAACGAACGACGATCCCGTACTCCTCCCGCAGCCGGTCGACCGTCGACTCCGGATCGTCGACGGTGACGGTCACGAGTCCCGACTCCGGGTCGCGCGGACTGACGAGTCTCCCCTCGGGGACGCCGTCGACGAACCGGGTCGCGAGGTCGTCGATGTGGCGCTCGATCGCGTCGAGGCCGACGGATTCGAGCAGGTCGATCGACTCCGAGAGGGCGGCGTACGGCGCGGGGTTCGTCGTCCCGATCTCGAAGCGGGGTGCGCCCTCCTTCAGTTCGTACTCGTCTGCGCCCGACTCCTCGACGCTCCGGTAGCCGATCTGTCCGGGGTGGAAGTCGTCGACGACGTCGTCGTCCACGTAGAGGAACCCGCCGCCCCAGAGCCCGAGCATCCACTTGTGGCTCGCCATCGCGACGGCGTCCGCGCCCCACTCGTGGACGTCCAGCCGGCACTGCCCGGGCACCTGGACGGCGTCGACGAGGACGCGCGCGCCGGCGTCGTGGGCGTCGGCCACCAGTTCCGCGACCGGAAGGTGCGTCCCGTAGTTCCACGTCAGCGCGCTCAGACAGACGAGTTTCGCGTCCGCGACGGCGTCGCGGTAGGCGTCGCGGTCGATCCGGCCGTCGGTCGTCGGCGCCACGCGGACCTCACACCCCTGCCGTTCGAGTCGCTGCCAGGGGAGGACCCCCGCGGGGTGTTCGAGGTCCGTCCTGACGACGACGTCGCCCGGTTCCCACGCCATCGCACAGGCGATGCGGTTGATTCCGTCGGTCGTGCTCTGCGTCAGCGCCACCTCGTCGCGCTCGGCCCCGATGAAGCCCGCGACGTCCGCTCTCACGTCCTCGAAGAGCCCGAAGGCGTAGGGGTACGGTCCCGGATCCGCGGCGGCCCCCCACTCGTGTTCTTCGACGGTCCGCTGCGCCCGTTCGACGATCGGCCGGGGACTCGGCCCGCTCGCGCCGGTGTTCAGATACCTCGTCTCCTCGAACACGGGGACGGCGTCACGGACGCCGGCTGGCGTCGTCATTACCCCGTCTTCTCGCTCTCCACACTTAGTGACTGCTGGACGCGGCGACGGTGCGGAGCGCGCGGCCGGCGGTCTCCGACCCCGCGGTACGTTACCATGGCTGACGAGACGCTTATGTTCCGCGAGCGCGGGGTTACGATGACGTGTTTCTCGGTCACGCGATGCTGGCGTTCGCCCTCGCGGTGCTGTTCGCGGAGTGGCGAGGCTGGCGGCCGCGGCGCGCGCTGGCGCTCGGTGCCGTCGCGGGCGCGTTCGCGGCACTCCCCGACGTCGACGTCGTCTACGCCGTCGCCGCGATCGACGGCGGCCGGTTCCTCGGCGGGGGAGCGGTCAACCCCGAGGCGTTCTGGGACGCCGCCAACACCGTCCACCGGTCGATGACGCACTCGCTCGTCGTGGCGGTCGTGGCGGCCCCGGCGTTCGGACTCTGGAGTTCTGCCGTCCGCCGATCCGACCGACGGCGCCGGCTCGCGTACGCGGGTGCGCTCTCGGGGGTCGCGGGCCTCGTGGCGGTCGCGGTCGCGGTCAGCGGCCCGCTCGGCGGCGTCGTGATGGGCGCGTTCGGGCTCGTTGGACTCGCAATCGCGACCCTGACCGCCCGCCGGACCGACCTCTCTCTGCGGGCCGTCACGGCGGCCGCCGCGGTGGGCCTCTTCACGCACCCGTGGGGCGACCTGGTGACCGGTTCGCCGCCGCAGCTTCTGTACCCGTTCGAGGTCGGCCTCGTCGACGCCCGCGTCGTCCTGCACCCGGATCCGACGATCCACCTCCTGGGCGCGTTCGCGCTCGAACTGGCGGTCGTCTGGCTCGCGGTGCTGGCCGTCGTGCGCGTGACCGACCGCTCGGTCCGACTGTTCTCCGACCGGAGCGCGGCGCTCGGCGCGACGTACGGCGCCGCCGCGCTCGTCCTCGTGCCGCCGACGCTCGACGTCTCGTATCACTTCGTGTTCTCGATCCTCGCGGTCGGCTCGGTCTGTGGCGCGCTCTCGTGGTACCGGTCGGCCTCGCCGGTCAGGCCGGCCCTCCGGCAGGACGTGGTGGTCTCGGAACGACTCCGGCCGAACTTCGGGGTCGTCGCCATCGCACTGGCCGGGACCACGGTCGCGCTCGTGGGCTACGTGTTCGTCTACGTGGCACTCGCGTAGGGAGGGTCGCGACCTGCCATCCGGCGTACCGACACCCTGGACTGACGATACTTTCCGGACCTCACCGATACTTTCCGAATCCCACCGACACTTGCGGCTCCGCTCCCGAGTTGGTCTCGAAAAATGTCCATCGGACGACGCCCGACGTTCGCTCGCGTACCCCTACCCGTGCGCCCGCCGGGGGCGTTCGCCCGTGACCGTGTCTGATGATTCGGCGAATCGAGTAAAAGTCTTGTGTATACTGGCGGTCCCCGTCCGAACTGGACGGCGATTTCCGCCTCGTATCGGGTCGCCAACGCGTTCGAGGCGCTGCTATAGGCCTCAACCGGAACCCGCCGGGGATCGGTGAAAAGACGAAAGCGCCGACTCGAAGCCCCGCTCCGGTTCTCAGTCGGTTTTCACGAGATCGGTGTCCTCGGAGTCCGTCGACTCGCCTTCGATACCGAAGTAGGCCGGAATTCGCTCGTCGTCCGGGAACAGCTCCGGGTACGCGAACTTCGCGGTGATGAACTCGTCGTCGTCGATATCGACGCCGAACTGTCGGCCGACGTTCTCGTCCGGGTCGCGGTACAGCTCGTGGATGGTACCGAACTCGCTCGTGTTCTCTAAGAGGATCTGCGCGTACAGCCCGACCATCCGGAGGGAGAACTCGTCGTCCAGACTGACCGTGCTGTCGTCCTTGAAGTTGTTGTACGCCTGTTTCACGCCGTTGCCGGCGACTTCGGCGTCGTAGGTCCCGTCGACGATCGCCTCGTTCGCCTCGCTCGAGAGCAGGCCGATGAACTCTCGGATCTGCGGGTCGATCCGGTTCACGGCGACGTCTTCGAGGTTCTCATCCAGCGACTCGATCGCGTGGCGGGTGGCGTCGACGACTTCCGACTTCTCGATGACCTGGCCGGAGACGAGATCGACGATGCTGGCCGACGATTCGATCACGCCCGGCGAGACGTCCTCGAAGCTCGTGAACGGGATGTCGGTGAAGCGCTCCCGCGGCGGGTCTTCGAGCTTCGTCTCCAGCGCGTCCTTCCGGTTCGACAGCGAGCGGTACGTGCTCTTGATGTCGCTTTCCTTCGGTTCGAGGTCGTTCTGGAGTTGGCTGTCGTACTCCTGGTAGAAGTTCCGGATCGTGACCTTCGCGTCGCTGGCGCGGGCACTCGTCATCTCGCGCCCGCTGACGATCTGCTTGTACGTTCTGGCCTTCGGCTGGAGGTTGCTCCGCTTGGCTTCCCACTCCTCTTTCATGTTCTGGAGCTTCTTCCGCTTCTCACGCCCGCGGATGAGGCCCGTGTCGTCGATCGCCTTGTCGATGGCTCTGAGCTTGTAATCGATGAAATCGGCGACGGCCTCGTCCCAGCGCTCGACCGCTCCCGCGCTGTTGAGTTGCGTCACGTCGACCGAGATCGGCGACTCCGGTATGTCGTCCTTGATGTTCTCCCACTCCCGTTCGAGCTTCTCGGGGAAGGAGTGTTCGTTCTCCAGTTCTCGGTACGCCTCGGCGAGCTGCTGGTAGTAGAAGAACTCGACGACGGGATCGGGATCGAACTCGATCTGATCGGTCAGGGCCGGCGTCCCGTTGAGCATCGTCTCGGCCCGATCGTCCAGCAGCTGCTCGCTGAACTTCTCCATCTCGAACCGATCGACGTGCTCTGCGGCGTGCTCCTGCAGCTTCGAGACGTGTTCGAGGATCTCGTCCAGGTCCGTCTGACCCGCGTCGTCGTCCGTTGGGGTCAACTCCGACGTCGGCAACAGTTCGACGTCGACGTTCGTGTCCGAGTCGAACTCGGTTTCGGCGTCGAGGTCGACGATTCGCCTGAGGACGTCGCGGTTCGCACGCTTCTGATTCACGTCGAACCGAACGTCTCGGAGCCGCCGCGCCACGCCGTTGAGTTCGTTCAGGAGGTCTGTGTACTCCTTCAGTCCGTCCACCGGGACCTGGACGCCGGCGCTGCTGATGGAGTACAGGATCGGCGGATCGTCGTTGCGGACGAGGTCGTCGCCGAAGTCCTCCAGTCCGCTCTCCTCGGAGAAGAAGAGCACCGTGTTCGCCGCGATTCGGTTCATCATCCGCTTGTGGCTCTTGCCCTCGCTCTCGTCGAGCCCCATCAGCCCGTAGAAATCGTACGGGCTCTCCGTGATCTCGAACGTCGAACTCGCCTTGATTCCCGGGTCCGACTCCAGTTCGATCTCGAAGGGATAGCTCGCCCCGCCGGCGTCGTCGAACACCGTGTCGTCGGCGAAGTCGTAGTCGATGAGGACGCCGAGTTCGCGCAGCGCCGAGTACGCGTTCGCGTAGAGGTTCTTGCTCTCGGCCGGAATCATATCGTCGCTGGCCAGTTCGTCGAGCCGAGGCAGCGACCCGATGCCGCCGAACCAGAAGGGCTTGTCGTGGCGGCCGGCGATTTCGTCTAAGATCGCCGTCAGAAGCGGGAACGCACCGCTCCCCGTCCCGCCCCCGTAGGAGTTCATAATCCAGAGGTTCGGGTTGCCGGCGACGTTGTCCGCGAAGGTGTGTATGACCGTCTGCAGCTCCGAGTAGAGGTCGTCGAAGTTCCTGGCGTTGTCGATGTAGAACCGCGCCGTCGGACGCTGGCGCGAGGCGCCCCCCGCGGGGTCGAGGTCGTCGATTCCGTCGTGGATGTAACTGAATTCCTTTTTGTTCTTCTCCCAGACGCTGCTTTGCGGCTCTAAGAGAATGTCGTGAAACTCTTCTCTCGCGAACCGGTCGAGGTCCTGTTCGCGAGTGTCGATCGTGATGAACAGGAAGTCGTCGAGGAAGTCGGGCGAAGACGTCGTCTCGTCGACGTCGTGCATCTCCAGTAACTCCTCGTAGACCTGGGAAGTCATCTTGACACCTGCTTCCCCTACCCCCACGACGACCGTCGGATTCAGTGTCATATTAACATATCCCTAACCCCGTCGACATAGTGATTTCGGATACCCACACTCTCTGCAAAAAGCCGCGTGAGCCTCCGACTGTCGGACGCAACCCGACACTCAATGTCAGGCGCGGCCGTTTCCAGCAACCGCACACCGGTACGCCGGCGTCAGAGGTCGTCCAGGTCGTCGTCCGACGCCAGAATACCCTCGGATTCGTATTTATTCTTGATTCGTTCTATTTCGTCGGCGAGGATCGGATCCTGGACGTCGTCGAGGAGGTTGTCCAGATCGCTGGCGATCTCCTCTTCCTTCTCGTCGATTTCGCTCGGCAGTCTCATCCGCCACGTGTACCCGGCCGTCACGAGGCCGAGCAGCCCGATCAGGGCCGCCCCGACGACGCCCCCGATCCCGACCGTTCGGAGCAACTCGAACTGATCGAGCTGATCTTGTGCACTCTGATACGCCAAGAGCGGCGAGGAAGACGTATCGGCCGTGACGACGGCCGAGTCCTCGAACGTTCTTGGGTTCTCGGCGGTCATTCCGATGACGGCGGCGCGAAGTTCTTCCTGGTCGAGGGTTCGCGGATACGCCGTGAAGGAGATCGTCACCGTTTCACCCGCCGGCAGTTCCTCGATGAGGAACGTCCGCCGGTTCGTCCGTTCGGACTCGACGTTCGAACTCGTCGTTATGTTGAACGAATCCTGATAGTCGATAAAGGAGTTCTCGGTCTCTCGGAACTGGATCTCGAGCCCCGTCACGTCGCTGGACGCCGAGAACGTGGCCTCGACGTCGATCGCCTGTCTGCCGTCCGCCACGCCGTCGTACGACGTCGAGATGTCTGTACTGACAGGCCCCGACTGGGCCATTACCGGCGCGACCATTCCGGCGGCCAGAACCACAGCGAGAATAATCGTGAGCAGCCGTGCGCTTCGCATACGTGTTTGCATCCGGGGATGCGGCTTAATACTTTTTCAATCAGTGATTATTCTAATCGTAACCGGCGGCGCGGTCTGTCGGTGAGGCGGATCGCTTCGCTCACCGGCTCTGAGCGCCGCGACGCGGTCAGGGGGTCGCTCTCAGAAGACGCCGCCGAGCATCCCGACGGTGATGACGAGTCCCAGACAGACGACCGCGAGGCGGAGGAACGCCATTCCGTACGCCGTGTTCCGCGCCTTGTGACGCGCCACTAGTTTGTAGTTCAACAGCCGGGAGTACTGGAAGGCCTCCTCGGAGTCGATTCTCGTGTCCTCGTCGTACCCCTCGATCCACTCCTCGACCGCCCGCTCCAGGTCCGCGGGCGAGTCGATCTCGGTCCGGCTGAACCGATCGAGGTCCGTGGGATCGTCGTTCAGCCAGGGGAACCACTTGTGATCTAAGAACCGGTCGCCGACGCCGTCGCCGTAGAACCGGCGGGGGGCGAGCGAGTCGACGAGGTAGTACATACTCGCAAGCGTGGCGGAGACCGACGCCAGCGCCAGGAGTACGAACACGCTCCGGATCACCGGCGTCGAGGCCAGTCGCGGGTAGGCGAACGTCACCCACGTGCCGAGCGCGGCCAGGAGGAACGTGATTCCGACGATGGCGGTGTCCCCGATATTGTCGAGGTTCGCGATCGATCGGGATGTCTCGTTGCCCTCGATTCGCGCGACCGCGAGCGTGGTCGACTCGCCGCGCGCTCCCGTGCTCCCGTCGGTGTCGTCCGCCATTGTCGTCTCTCGCCTCACGTCGTATCTATAAATATTCTGTTGGATCGACGGCACGATTCGACGGGTGGTTCCTGTGCGCGCCCGTGCGTGCCCCCTCAAAGCCCGGTACGCGTTCAGGCCAGGTTCACGTTCCCGTGTCGACCGCCGCGACAACATTAATTGAACGGCCCCGGTACGGCGGTGTGTGAGTGGAACCCGAGCACGCGTGCGAGACCTCGGAATCGACCCCGGACGACTGCCGACCGGCGGGGAAAACGCGCTGACGGACGTCCCCGGCGTCGCCGTCGGACACCGGACCGTCCGTCGCGGCGGTCCCGACGACGAACCCTGTCTCCGCACCGGCGTGACGGTGATCGATCCCGCGATCGACCGGAACGTGTACGACGCGCCGGTCACGGGCGCGACGCACGTCCTGAACGGGTACGGCAAGTCCGTCGGCCTCCCGCAGGTCGACGAACTCGGCCGGATCGAGACGCCGATCGGGCTGACCAACACGCTCGACGTGTGGGGCGTCGCCGACGAGATCGCGGGCCGTGTGCTGGATAGTGAGGCGTCCGCCACGTCCGTCAACCCCGTCGTCGGGGAGTGCAACGACGGCGTCCTCAACGACATCAGGGGGCGCCACGTCACGTCGGTGCACGTCGATGACGCCTTCGAGGCGGCGTCGACGTCGAACACCCGGGAGGGGTGTGTTGGTGCCGGGACCGGAACGACCGGCTTCGGGTGGAAGGCCGGAATCGGGACCGCCTCACGCCGCGTCGACGGACACGTCGTCGGGGCGCTCGTCCTGACGAACACGGGGAAACCAGCGGATCTGCGGATCGACGGGCTCCACGTCGATCGGTACGTCGACGGGTCGACCGAGGCCTCCTCGGCGGGTGGCTCGATCATGATGCTCGTCGGTACCGACGCCGCGCTGTCGTCGCGCCAACTGGGCCGGTTGGTGCAGCGGACGGGACTCGGACTCGGCCGCGTCGGGGGCATCGCCCACCACGGCAGCGGCGACTTCGCGATCGGGTTCGCCAACGACCGCGGCGAGGAGTTCGCCGACGGGGAGCTCACGCCGCTTTTCAGGGCGGCCGTCGAAGCCACCGAGGAGGCGATCTACAACTCGCTCACCCGAGCGGAGACGACTGTGAGCGGAGACGGGACCGCCGTCGAAGCGCTCCCGCTCGACGCCGTCAGGCGGGCGGTCGACGCCCGGGAGTCCGGGAGTTCGTAGCCGGTCCTCGAACGATCCGCCGCAGGTCCGTGCTCGTTGGCGGTCACCCGCGCTGTCGCGTTCGGAACTCCTCGACGGCCTCGCGGTTCGGCACGGCGGCCATCGCGCCGCTCTCAGTGGTCGAGACCGCAGCCACGGCGTTCGCGAACGCGAGCGTTTCCTCGGGGCCGCTCCCGTCGACCAGTGCCGACAGCGCGCCGGCGAGGAACGCGTCCCCCGCGCCGGTCGCGTCGACGACGGCGTCGAGTTCGTACCCCCCGTGGGACCACTCGCCGGCACCCCACGGGGCGTCCGGTCCGGCCACCGCTCTCGCGCCCGCTGCGCCCCGGGTGACGAGGACCGTGTCGGGCCCCGTTTCGAGCAGTCGGCGGCCGAACGTCTCCCCGTCGACCGGGACGTTCGTCGGCTCGAAATCGGCCGGTGTCGCTTTCAGTACGTCGGTCAACGAGAGCATCCGTTCGAGCGTCCGCGTGGAGTCCTCAGACCAGAGGTCGGGACGCGTGTTCGGGTCGAACACGATCCGGCAGCCGGCGTCCCGAGCACGCTCGGCGAGGTCGATCACCGCCGAGCGCGAGGGGTCGTCCGTGAGCGACACGCCCCCGACGACGAGCCATTCGGCGTCCGCGAGCGCCGTCTCGTCGACGCCGCCGGTCCGGATGTGCATATCGGCCGTGTCCTCGCGAAAGAAGGTGAAGCTCCGGTCGCCGTTCCGATCGTGGCTCACGAACGCCAGCGCCGTCGGGTGAGCGCTCCGCGTCACGAACCGGTCGGGAACGCCCTCCGCTTCGAGCGTCGCCGCGAGGAAGTCGCCGAACCCGTCGGTCGAGAGGTTCGTACACAGCCACGGCCGCTCGTCGAGACGCTCCAGTGCGACGGCCACGTTCGCCGGTGCCCCGCCTGCCCGCCGGTCGAACGACTCGACCTCCCCCAGCGGTCCGGCCGTCGCCGGGATGAAATCGACCAGCATCTCTCCGGCGACGAGTATCGAACGCTCGGTCATTCTTCGCTCTGTGACCTGCGGCCGGAGGGCCGACGGCGACCGCGACACCGGCGGTCAGACCTCGCTCGTGTCGTCACCCATCCCCGTCGGCGATCTCCCGACAGTACCTCGCCCCGCGCTGCGAGTGATTCCATATTGCGTACCGGTTCCGGACAGACGTTATTAGCTCTTGTCGTCGTCTCGTTCGTCGTTCGATGATCCGCTTCGGCATCCGTTCCTCGCAGCCAGAGACGATTTCTCACGAGTTATAAATATATAAACTAAACTGATAAATATCCGTTCAAGACAGTCAGAAGATCGCCTTCTCGTTTCAAGTACCGAAAATATATTTTATACAGAATGTTACCGGTCTGATTGCATTCGAAAACCAACTATAAAATACGTCTAAACAGTAAAAATCTGGTCTACAAACCAAACGCCACCGGCCAATACCGAACCGATTATATTTGAGATCTCCGTTAATAAACAATAGTCTTAGAAATATAGTATATCAAGAAAGAAGTCTTTCCAAATTACTATACGGAAGATTATATTTTCAATCATCATCCGATCGCGACGGTGTGCCTCCGCCGATGCCATCGTTCGTCCCGTCCCTGGGAGGTCGCGCCCGCCTCGACCGTCCGTTAGGATAACAAACGTACGCTAGTTATTTATTTGCGTCTAGCGCAGTGATTCGAAGACGAGGCTGCGGACTACGATCACCCGGAAGCCAGTTCGACCTGGACCGACTTCGTCGTGCTCAGTACCTGTCCAGTGACGTCTTCCTCCAGATATCGACCGTTGAGCCGATCAACCGGTCCACAGACGCCGAGTGCGGCGGTCCGATACGACCCCGTCGACGTGATCGGAGCGGCCACGCCGACGACTCCCTCGAAGTGTTCACCTCTGCAGAACGCGATGCCGTCGTCCCGGACCCGTCTCAGCTCCGCCGTGAGTTCGTCTCGGTCGGTGATCGTCGCGTCCGTGAACGCCTCACGCTCCTCCCCGTCGAGAACCGCCTCGAGGGCCTCGTCGGAGAGAGACGCCAGGAGGCACTTCCCCGGTGCGTTGACGTGAAGCGGGATCCTGTCGCCGACGCCGAACGGCGGCGTCCACTCCGCGTCCCCCGCCGCGATGTGGATCGGAATCGCGTCCCCCTCCTCTCGGACGTACAGCGTCGCCGTTTCGCCGGTCGCCGCCGCCAGATTGTCCACCGCCTCCCTGGCGTCCCGGTAGATCGGCACGTCACGGCGGACTCGCGCCCCGAGTCGCAGGAGCCCCAGTGACGGTTCGTATCGACCGTCCCGCTTCGCAACGTAGCCGTGCGCGCGGAGCGTCGAAAGGTGGTTGTGCACGACGCTCTTGGCGACGCCCACCTCCCGCGAGAGGGCGGTGACTCCCGTCGGTTCCGACGCCTCGACCAGCGTCTCCAGTATCCGTAGCGACGTCCCGGTCGCCTCGACAGCGTACCGCGGTTTCTCGTCCATCTCCCCGCAGTCTACGATCGCGGCCCACTAATATCTGTTCACTAGAGCAGAACAACCGTCATCACCGACGATATGTGGGGCGTGCTGTAGTATATAATGATTGTTAACACAACACCAAATATCGACGAAGGTTCGCGTGTATTTTATTCGTTCTTCTTTACAGAACGATTCCGGGGAGCCGCGGTACCTCTCCGTATCCGTCGAAGACGATCTCGCACGCCCTCTTCGAGGTACGCTCCGCGACCGCCGCTGATCGGCTCAGGTTGTCGGTTGCTCTCAGGGTACACAGAACAGAGCACTCGCGTTCGCTTCTCGCTGAGGCCTCCCCGGTGCGCCCCGTCGAATCGGTGGCCGGGGACGCGTCGCTCACTCGGAGTCCGGCACGACGACGTGCTTCAGCCCGTCGGCGTTCGCCATCCGGTCGAACGCCGAGGGGAGGTCTCCCAGGCCGATCCGATCGGTCACGAGCCGATCCGCCTCGATACGGTCGTGTTTCAGTAGCGTCACCGCACGCTCGAAGTCCTCGGTCGTCAGCGAGTAGGATCCGCGGTAGTCCACCTCGTCGTAGTACACGTCGAAGGGACTGATCTCCATCGTCTCCTCTTGCGCCGGAACGCCGAACACGAGCGTGGACCCGCCCTTCGCCGTCACCGCGTTGGCCTGCCTGATCGTCGGAACGAGTCCGATCGCCTCGACCCCGACGTCGACCGGCCCGCCGGCCGCGTCCGCGATTGCGGCGACCGGATCGTCGACGGCGTCCGGGTCGACGACCTCGTCGGCCCCCATCTCGGCTGCCAGCGCCCGCCGGGTCTCGTCGAGTTCGGAGACGACGATCGGCGCGGCACCGACGTTGCGGAACGCCTGCAGCAACAGGAGGCCGATCGGTCCCGCGCCGATTATCGCCACGCTGTCGCCGGGCCTACACTCGACCTGCGAGACGCCGTGGAGCGCGCAGGCGAGGGGTTCGGCCAGGGACGCCCGCGTGAACGACAGTTGGCCGATGTCCTCCACGTTCGTCTCGGGCACCCGAACGTACTCGGCGAAGGCCCCGTCGATGACGTTGTCCGCCGCCCCGCCGATACTGGTGTTGTTCTCGCAGAGGTGCGTCTCCCCCCGCTTACAGTACGTGCAGGTGTTGCACGGGACCGTCGGGTTGATCGCGACCCGGTCGCCGGCCGCGTAGCCGGTGACGTCGGCGCCGACCTCCGTGACGGTCCCCGCGGTCTCGTGGCCCGGAACCATCGGGGTTTCGACGTCGAACGACCCGCGGTACATGTGGTAGTCGGTCATACAGACGCCGCAGGCGCCGACGCGGACCAGCAACTCGTCGTCGCCCGGAGTCGGGCGGTCGCGTTCCCGCACCTCGACCGCTCCGACGTCTGTTAGCGTTGCGGCGCGCATCAGCGATCCGCGCTCCGCTGCTGTTCGGGTGTGGCTGTGCTTCGATTCGTGTTGCGTGTACGGTCTCTTGGCATACTGTTGAAATCGACGCACCGGTTCCGTCAGTTCCGATCGGTACCTTCGGACGAGGGGCGCTCCGCCCGCGTCTGCCGCTGGCCCAACGTATTCGCACCTCCTATTAAAATATTTCTCCGACTGTCGCCGAAGCCGCCCGAGCTGAACCGCTGGGACCGCCAACCGCCGGTACCGACTGCTCACCGGTACCGACCGCGCTCTATTCCAGCGTGTGGCAAACCGCTCTATACCACTATATGTAGCACAGTTGATTAATGATTAGTTTTATTATTAATGGATAATTCGATACGGGATGAGGTCGACGACTATGACAAGCAAACGCAACAGGCAGAGACGGCGTAATTTCCTCAAAGCGACGGGCGTCGGACTTCTCGGTGGTCTCGCGGGTTGTACGCGGGGTGGCGACAGCGGCGGCGGCTCCGGTGACGGGACCTCGGGGGATTCCGGCGGGGACAGCGGCGGTGACGGCGACGGTGGATCGGGCGACGGCGGATCGGACGAGCTCGCGATCCCCCTGAGCGAGTACGAGAGCGCCGACATCGACTGGCGGCAGTTCGAGGGATCCGAGATCAACATCGGCGCCGTCCAGCACCCCTGGGTCGACGCGATCGACCCCGCGATCCCGGTCTTCGAGGAACTGACCGGCATCGACGTCGTCTGGAACGTGCTGCCCGAACAGGAGTTCCGGACGAAGCGGCTGACCGACGTGAGCACCGGCGCGGGCGAGTGGGACGTGTTCTTCCTCGATCAGGTCGTCAACCAGTTCCGGGAGTCCGGATGGCTCCAGGCGCTCGATCCGTACTTCGAGGACGACAGTATGTACGACGAGGACTGGTATCAGATGGACGACCTCTTCGAGGCCACGCGCTGGCAGGGCCACGGTGGGGGCTACAGCGATACCTGGACGGGCATTCCGATCACGGTGGAGGTCCAGACCCAGTTCTACCGGACCGACCTCTACGAGAAACACGACCTGGAAGTCGCCGAGACGCTGGAGGAATTCGTCGCGAACGCGCAGGCCATCCACGAGAACGAATCGGACGTCGTCGGGACGGTCGGTCGCGGCCAGCAGGGCTACGGGATGAACATCTACATCCTCAACACGTTCATCCGTCAGTTCGGTGCCGAACTCTGGGACAGCTACCCGGGCAACTCCGGGCTGGACTCCGAGGGTGCCATCTCCGCGGCCGAGTGGTACGTGAACCTCCTCCAGGACTACGGTCCGGAGGGGGCGTCCAGTCAGACGTGGTCGGACGTCCTCTCGACGATGCAGTCCGGGCGCGCCGGTCACATCGTCTCGGACGCGAACCTGTTCTGGCCCGGCCTGACCGACCCCGAGGCCTCCGACGTCGCCGACAACGTCGGCATCGCGAAGGCGCCGGCCCCGGCGGACGGCCAGTTCTCACCGAACGCCTACGCCTGGCAGATCTCCACCTCGAAGAACGCCGAGAACTCCGAGGAGGCGTTCCTGTTCATGCTGTGGGCCTCCTCGCAGCCGACCAACACCTGGATGCACCTCAACAGCAGCGCGGCGTTCTCGGTGCGGCAGTCCGTCTGGGAGAACGACGAGTTCCGCTCCCGCGTCGGCGACAACTTCGCGGACGTCACGCTGGAGTCGCTGCAGGAGGCCGCGCCCGACCCGTTCGACAGCCAGTACCCCGAGTGGGGCCAGACCTACTCCGAGGAACTGCAGACCGCCATCGGCGGCTCGCAGAGCGCGGAGGAAGCGATGACGAGCGCCGCGTCGGCGGCCGAAGACATCGCCGGCGAATAACCCGATGGGACACCCTCAAGACACCCAATGAGCACACCGACCCAAACCACATCACAGGGGCCGTCCGGACTGGCCAGGCTGCGGGAGCTGTGGAACGCCTACCTCCCCTACTGGTTCATCACGCCGATGGTGCTCGTGATGCTCCTGATCACCATCTTCCCCGGGGCCTACGACCTGTATCTGAGCCTCGTGAAGTACCAGCTCACGGACCCGAACACGATCGGCCAGTTCAACGGCCTGGCGAACTACGAGCGGGTGTTCACGAGCGGCGGGGCGATCAACTCGTTCGTGATCACGATCACGTTCGTCGCCGGCGCGCTGGCGCTGGAGACCGGTATCGGGTTCGTCCTCGCGGCGCTCGTGACGGGCGTCAAATCGGACCGTATGAAGGCGTTCTACCGGATCATCTTCATCATCCCGATGGCCGTCGCGCCCGTCTCGCTCGCGACCATCGGACGGATTATGCTGAACACCGAGATCGGGATCGTCCCCTATCTCGTTCGGGAACTCACGCCGTTCGTGGCCCCGAACTTCCTCAGCGACGTGCCGCTGCTGACGGTGATTCTGGTCGACACCTGGAACTGGACGCCGTTCATGTTCATCATCTTCTACGCGGGGATGTCCTCCGTCCCGACGACGCTCCTCGAGGCGTCGAAGGTCGACGGCGCGCCGCTGTGGCGGCGGTACGTCCACGTCATCATCCCGTACATGAAGCCGGTGCTGTTCGTCGCGATCCTGATCCGGCTGATCGACCTCTTCCGGACGTTCGGCCTGGTGTTCAGCCTCACCAGCGGGGGCCCCGGGACGGCGACGGAGCTCGTGAGCATCAACATCTTCCAGACGGGGTTCACGTTCGTCGACCTCGGCGGGGCGGCCGCCATCGCCATCGTCTACCTCGTCGGCATCATCGCGCTGTGTAACATCCTGATCATCAAGGTCGGGTTCGAGGGGGTGTGGGACTGATGGCGACCGCTGACGGCCCACAGCAGCCCGACAGCCGACTGTCGAAGACGACTCGGGAGCGACTCGTCTCCGTCGGCCGACACGCCGCGCTCTTGGTGTGGTCTTTCGTCGTCCTCTTCCCGCTGTACTGGATCGTCTCGATGTCGCTGAAGCCGCCCAGCGCGGCCATCTCGCTGCCGCCGGACTGGATCTTCCTGCCGACGGTGTACAACTACCTCCAGCTGCTCCAGCAGTCCAGTTTCGTCTACGCGTTCTTCAACAGCGTGTTCATGGTCAGCGCGTCGGTGATTCTCGTCCTCCTGATCGGGGTCCCGGCGGCGTACGTGCTCTCACGGTACGACATCCCGAAACAGCGGGACGTCCTCGTGTGGATCCTCTCCTCGCGGATGCTCCCGCCCGTCGCCGTCATCATCCCGTTCTTCGTGATCTTCAGGGCGCTGAACCTCTACGACACGCGGGTCGGGATGATCTTCATGTACATCACGATCAACATCTCGCTGGTCGTGTGGGTGATGAAGGCCTTCTTCGACGGGATTCCCGAGACGCTGGAGGAGGCCGCGCGCGTCGACGGCGCGACGCGGTTCCAGGCGTTCCGAAAGGTGATCCTGCCGGCGGCGAAACCCGGGATCTTCTCGGTCGCGATCATCAGCTTCATCTTCGCCTGGATCGAACTGCTGTTCTCGCTGGTGCTGACGAACAACAACGCGGTGACGGTGACGATGCAGGTGTACCAGTTCATCGGGGTGCGCCAGATCGAGTGGGGGATGCTCGCCGCGGCGACCACCGCGACGATCATCCCCGTCGTCATCTTCGTCATCGCGGTCAACAAGTATCTCGCTGCCGGACTCAGCTTCGGCGTGGTGATCAAAGAATGAACGCTCCACACAGACGATCGGCCGAATCGCCTCCGAACCACCGTCCCGCAGCGGCGGGAACCGACCGACGGACGGGAGGGAACCGATGGCGAAAGTAGATCTCGACGACGTCACGAAGCGGTTCGGCTCCGGCGGCGACGGGGTCGTCGCCGTCGACGACGTCTCCCTCGAGATCGAGGACGGCGAGTTCGTCGTGTTCGTCGGGCCCTCCGGCAGCGGGAAGTCGACGCTGCTTCGCATCGTCGCCGGCCTCGAAAAGCAGACCGAGGGCGACGTCGTCATCGGCGACACCGTCGTCAACGAGCTTGGACCGCGGGCCCGGGACATCGCGATGGTGTTCCAGAACTACGCGCTGTACCCCAACATGACCGTCGAGGAGAACATGGCGTTCGGTCTCAAGATGTCGACCGACATGTCCGACGACGAGATCGAGACCCGCGTCACCGAGACGGCCGAGAAGATGGGGATCGGTCGGCTGCTGGACAACACGCCCGGCGAGATGTCCGGCGGCCAGCAGCAGCGCGTCGCGCTCGGGCGGGCGATCGTCCGCAACCCGGACGTCTTCCTGATGGACGAGCCGCTCTCGAACCTCGACGCGAAGCTCCGAACGGAGATGCGGACCGAGATCAACCGCCTCCAGAACGAACTGGACGTGACGACGCTGTACGTCACCCACGACCAGACCGAGGCGATGACGATGGGCGACCGGCTCGTCGTCCTCAACTACGGCGAACTCCAGCAGGTCGGTACGCCGCTTGAGTGCTTCTACCGCCCGGCCAACCGGTTCGTCGCCGGCTTCCTCGGCTCGCCGTCGATGAACTTCTTCGAGGGCCAGACGGAGGGCGGGACGCTCCGCCTCGACGGGTTCGACTTCGATCTGACCCAGGAGATGCAGTCGGCGGTCGGCAGCCGCAACGAATTCGTGTTGGGGATCCGTCCGGAGGACGCGAAGATCCACGAGACGACCCGGCCCAGCCACGAACTGGAGGCCGAGGTCGACGTCGTCGAACCGATGGGCAGCATCTCCTACGTCTACCTCCGTGCGACGGAGCAGGAGGGCGACCGGACGTTCATCGTCGAAACGGACGGCCAGCGCGCGATCGACGAGGGCCAGACGGTGTACGTCGAGATCCCCGACGACGACGTCCACCTGTTCGACGCCGAGGACGGCGAGACGATCCACCAGCGCAGACTCGGCGAGGACGCCGAGGTCGAACTCGAAGGCCAACTGTAAGCCGCGGCTGACTCGGAGACCGAGAGCCGGTCTCCGACCGCTCCCGACGCCGAGGGTGCGGCGCGGCCTCGACGCACCGAACGACTTACTAACTCACGATAACACTTCCACGCTACGAACCATGTCAGACACGGACATCACCCACTACGAGACGCGAAAGGCCATCTGCGAGTACGGCCGCAGTCTGCTGGAGGACGACCTGACGACCGGCACCGGCGGTAACCTCAGTGCCCGACTCGACGAGGATCACATCGCGATCAGTCCCTCGGGGATCCCCTACGAGGAGATTGATCCCGTCGACGTCCCGATCGTCGACACCGACGGGAACGTCGTCGAGGGCGACGTCGAGCCCTCGACTGAGGTCCCGATGCACCTGGCGGTCTACCGCGAGCGCCCCGACGTCGGCGGCGTGGTCCACACCCACTCGCCGTACGCGACGACGTTCGCCTCCCTCGGGGAGTCGATCCCGGCCTCCCACTACCTCATCGCGTTCACCGGTTCGGCGGTTCCGGTCGCGGAGTATCGGACGCACGCGACGGCGGAACTGGGCGAGGCGGCCGTCGACGCCCTCGGTGACGAGTACAACGCGGCGCTGCTCCGCAACCACGGCGTGTTGACCGCGGACGAGTCTCTGGGAGACGCCTACGACGTCGCGCTGATGGTCGAGTACTGCGCCCGCATCCACTACCAGGCCCGCGCCATCGGCGATCCGGAGATCCTCCCGGACGACGAGATCGACCGCCTGAGCGGGAAACTCGACAGCTACGGGCAGTGACCGGGAACTGATCCGATGAACCACGTTGCCATCGACCTCGGCGCCAGCGGCGGAACGGTGTATCTCGGTCGCGTCACGCCGACGACGTTCGACGTGCGTGAGGTCTACCGGTTCGACAACCGGCCGGTCGAGCGCGACGGGCGGTACGTCTGGGACGTCGACGCGCTCGTCGCCGAGATCGAGTCCGGACTGGCGGCCGCCGCCGGCCACGCGGACCGACTGGGGGCCGGCGCCGAACGGACCGCCCGAGTGGACACCGTCGGCATCGACACCTGGGGGCTGGATTTCGGCCTCCTGGCGGACGGCGAACTGCTTCGCGCGCCGACGTCGTACCGCGATCCCGAGGCGACGGCCACCCGCGAGGACCTGTTCGAGGCGGTCGGGAAGCGACGGCTGTTCGAGGCCACCGGCCTCACGAACTGGAACACGCCGAACACGCTGTGGCAGCTCCACACGATCGCCGAGCGGGAGCCCGAACTGCTCGACCGGGCCGATCGACTGCTGCTGATGCCGCAGTTGCTCTCGTTCCTCCTGGGTGGTCGACCGGCGGGCGAGGTGACGATCGCGTCCACGACGCAGATGGTCGACGCCGGCCGCCGCGAGTGGGCGACGGACCTCCTCGACGAACTGGGGCTGCCGACCGACCTCCTCCCGGCGCTCGCCGAACCCGGCGAACGGCTCGGCCCGGTCGACGACCGGTTCGCGCCAGACGCCGACTCCCCGCCCGAACTCCTCACGCCCGCCAGCCACGACACCGCCGCCGCCGTGGCGGGGCTCCCGCTCGCCGAGGACGCCGCGTTCCTCAACACCGGCTCCTGGTTCATCCTCGGGGTCGAGCGCGACGATCCGGTCCGGACGGACGCGGCCTTCGAGCGCGCGTTCTCGAACGAGCTCGGGGCCGACGGGACGGTCCGACTCCTGAAGAACGTCAACGGGTTCTTCCTGCTCGAAGAGTGCCGCGCGGCCTGGCGAGAGGCGGGCGAGCCGGTCGGTTACGACTGCCTCCTCTCGGCGGCCCGGGAGGCCGAGCCGCGGGTCGCACTCGTGGACCCTGACGCCGAGGCGTTCTCGATCGAGGGGTCGATGCCGGAACGGGTCCGCTCGTACTGCCGGCGGACGGACCAGCCGGTTCCGACTTCCCGGGGCGAGGTCGTCCGCTGTCTGCTGGACAGCGTGGTGACGAAGACGGCGCTCGCGTTCGACGCGTTGACCGCGGCGGTCGGCGGGTCGCCCGAGCGGATCGCGCTCGGCGGCGGCGGCGTCCGCAACGACCTGTTCTGTCGGCTCTTGGCGGACGCCACCGACCGGCCGGTGACGGCCGGGCCGGTGGAGGCGACGGCCGTCGGCAACGTCCTGACGCAGGCCGTCGCGGTCGGGACTCTCCCCGACGTCGAGGCGGGGCGTCGACTGGTCGCCGATTCCTTCGAACTCACGACGTACGAGCCCTCGGAGGCGGCCGACTGGCGGCGCGCGAAAGAACGGATGCGGAACCTCCCGAGCGGGGGGTAACCCGCCGGGCGGTTCGGGGGTCGAGGGGCGTTACCGCGACGTGTAGCCGCCGTCCATCACGACCGTCGAGCCGGTCATGTACGAGGAGGCGTCGGAGGCGAGGTAGACGACCAGCTCCTGCAGCTCCTCGGGTCGCCCGAGTCGACCCATCGGCGTGTTCTCGAGCCACGTCTCCTCCATCTCGGGGTTCTCTTCGAGCACCTCGTCGACGAGGTCGGTCCGCATGTAGCCGGGCGCGATGGCGTTGACCCGGACGCCGCGGTCGGCCCACTCGACGGCCAGCGACTTCGTGAGCATCGACACCCCGGCCTTCGTCGCGTTGTAACTGGCCTGCTTCTGCGGGACGTTGACGTCGAAGCCCGACATCGAGGAGATGTTGACGATCCGGCCCTCCCCGCGATCGAGCATCTGCTGACCGACGTGCTTGGCGCAGAGGAAGACGCCGTCGAGGTTGACCGCGAGCACGCGCCGCCAGGACTCGATCGGCGTCTCCTCGGCCGGCGAGTTCTCGACGATGCCGGCGTTGTTGACCAGCACGTCGATCGGCCCCAGTCGGTCGGTCACCGCCTCGACCATCGCCTCGACGGAGGCCTCGTCGGTGACGTCCACTTCCACGGCGATGGCCTCCGTCTCCCCGCCGAGACCGGCCGCGGTCTCGGACGCTTTCGAGTGGTTCACGTCGGCGATCGCGACGTCGGCGCCCATCTCCGCGAGCGCCGCCGCCATCTGCTTGCCGAGTCCCTGTGCGGCACCGGTAACGACGGCCACGTCTCCCTCGAGGGAGAAGCTCTCCAGTACGCTCATACTGACGTTCGTACACGCGTTCCCCCGATAATTAAATCTATGCGACCGCGGCCTCTCTCCTCCCGGACCCTCCGCGCTCGACCGGGCGGTAGCCCGCCCATTCAAGTGGCTGCTCGGAGTTGAAACGGCTATGCAAATCACGGACTACGAACTGTTCGCCGTGCCCCCGCGGTGGTTACTCCTGAAACTGGAGACCGACGAGGGCGTCGTCGGGTGGGGCGAACCGATCATCCAGGGCCGGCTCGACACCGTCCGGACGGCGGTCGGCGAACTGGTCGAGGGGTACCTCCTCGGAACCGACCCGCTCCGCACCGAGTACCAGTGGCGAAAGCTCTATCAGAGCGGCTACTTCCGCGGCGGGCCGATCCTGATGAGCGCACTGGCGGGCATCGATCACGCCCTCTGGGACATCAAGGGGAGACACTACGGCGCTCCCGTGCACGAACTGCTCGGAGGCCACGTCCGCGAGCGGATGCTCGTCTACCAGTGGCTCGGCGGCGAGAGCCCCGAGAACATCGCTAGGTCGGCCCGCGAGGACTACGAGAAGGGGTACCGGGCGTTCAAGCTCAACTTCGCCCGCGAGTTCCGGCCGATCGAGACGCCCGCCGTCGTCGACCGGGCGGTCGACCGGGTCGCGGCGGTCAGAGAGGCCGTCGGCGACGACGCCTTCCTCGGCGTCGACTTCCACGGCCGGGTCTCGAAGCCGATGGCCGCCGAACTCGTCCGCCGACTCGAACCGTACGACCTGATGTTCGTCGACCAGCCGCTCCTCCCCGAGCACAGCGACGGGTTCGCCGCGATCAGCGACCGGACGACCATCCCGATCGCCACCGGCGAGCGGTTCTACTCCCGGTACGACTTCAAGCGGCTGTTCGTCGACGACGCGGTCTCGGTCATCCAGCCCGACGTCACCCACGTCGGCGGCATCAGCGAACTCAGGAAGGTGGCCTCGCTCGCGGAGTCGTTCGACGTCGCCGTCATCCCCCACTGCCCGCTGGGACCGATCGCCTTCGCCGCCAGCCTCCAGGTCGGCTTCTGCTCGCAGAACGTCGTGATGCAGGAGCAGGACCTCGGGCTGGACGCGCCCGAGGAGAGCCAGCGCCTGGCGTTCCTCGAAGACCCGGCGACGTTCGAGTTCGCGGACGGCTACGTCGAGCGCCCGACCGGCCCGGGCCTCGGGATCGAGATCGACGAGGAGCGCGTCCGCGAGCAGGCCGAGGCCGAGGTCAACTGGTACAACCCGGTCTGGCACCACGAGGACAGCAGCGTCGCCGAGTGGTGACCGGCCCGGTCGGCGCGCCTGGTCGCAGCCGTCGCCACCCGCTGTGACCCGTACATTTTTGTAGTCGATTGCCGTGATTTCCCGTATGCGAACCGCTGTGTTAGTCGAACCGACGGAGTTCGAACTGCAGGATCGGGAACGTCCGACGCCCGGACCGGACGACGTGCTCGTCGCGATACGCGACGTCGGCATCTGTGGCTCCGATATCCACTACTACGAACACGGCCGGATCGGCGACTACGTCGTCGAAGAGCCCCTCGTCCTCGGCCACGAGAGCGCCGGCGAGGTGGTCGAAGTCGGCGAGAACGTCTCCGGACTGGAGGCGGGCGACCGCGTCGCCCTCGAACCCGGCGTGCCGTGTCGGCGATGTGGCCACTGCAAGCGGGGGGAGTACCACCTCTGCGAGTCGGTCGAGTTCATGGCGACGCCCCCGCACGACGGGGCGTTCGCCGAGTACGTCTCCTGGCCGGCGGACTTCGCGTACAGACTCCCCGAGACCGTTTCGACGGTCGAGGGAGCGCTCTGTGAACCGCTTTCGGTGGGCCTCCACGCCGCGCAGCGCGGGAACGTCGGCACCGGCGACACCGTCCTCGTGACGGGTGCCGGCCCCATCGGACTGACGGTCGCGGAGGCCGTTCGCGCGGCCGGGGCCACCGACGTCCTCATCACCGACGTCGTCCCGGAGAAACTGGCATTCGCTCGCGAACGCGGCGTCGACCGCGCGATCGACGTCAGAGAGACGGATCTCGCGACGGCCGTCGACGAGTACACCGACGGCGTCGGTGCGGACGTCGTCGTCGAGGCCTCGGGGGCAGAGCCGTCGATCCGGTCGACGCTCGAGGGGGTTCGACGCGGCGGGACCGTGGTGCTCGTCGGCCTCTCGGAGGAGGCGGAGGTGCCCTTCGACGTCCTGGAGGTGATCGACAACGAGATCGACGTCCACGGGTCGTTCCGCTACGCGAACACCTACCCGGCCGCGATCGACCTGCTGGCCGACGGCGTCGTCGACGTCGAGGGGATGGTCGACTTCCGGTCCTCGCTGGAGGACGTCGACGACGCGTTCGACCGCGCGATGGAACCGACCGTGATCAAAGGGATGATCTCGCTCGACGATGCGTGAGACGCCTCGATCCAGCGTTCCACCCGTTGGACACGGTTCGGACGACACGCGACGCGGCGGCGAGTCCGACTACGCGAACGCGCCCTCCCGGCGGGGTCGACGATGAGAGCGGCCGTCATCACCGACCGCGACGAGGTCTCGGTCGAGGAGCGCGAGCGACCCGCGGCCGGCCCCGACGAGGCGGTGGTCCGGGTCGGCGCCTGCGGCGTCTGTATGACCGACTACCACCTGTATCGGGGGACGTTCCCCGCCGAGTTCCCGCTCGTCCCCGGCCACGAGAGCGCCGGCGAGGTCGTCGAGGTCGGCGAGGGGGTCACCGGCGTCGAGGCGGGCGACCGGGTCGCCGTCTATCCCGGACGCCCCTGCGGCGACTGTCGGTTCTGCGATACGGGCCGGCAGAACCTCTGTGAGGACCTCGTCGCCATCGGCGGCGCCGGCGACGAGATCCTCGACGGGGCGTTCGCCGAGTACGTCCGCGTTCCGGCGGCCAGCCTCGAACCGATCGGCGACCTCTCCTACGAGAAGGCGACCTTCGCGGAACCGCTCGGGTGTTGCATCCGCGGGGTGGATCAGGCCGACATCGAGACCGGCGACACCGTCGTCATCGTCGGCGCGGGCCCGATCGGCCTCCTGTTGCTGCAGGCCTTCCGCGCCAGCGGCGCGGGCACGACCGTCGTCTCCGAACCGGTCGATCATCGGCGGGAGACGGCGGCCGACCTCGGCGCGGACCACGTCGTCGACCCCACCGCGACGCCCCTCCCGGAGCGGGTCGGGGATCTCGTCGATCGGGTCGACGTGGCGGTCGAGGCCGTCGGACTCCCCGACACCATCGAGACGGCGCACTCGATCACCTCCGCCGGCGGCACGACGCTCGTCTTCGGCGTGCCACCGCAGAACGAGACGATCGAGATCGACCCGTTCGACGTGTACTACCGGGAACTCGAACTGGTCGGCACGTTCGCGCTCACGCCGAACACGTTCTCCCGGGCGGTGACGTTCCTGCGGGGCGGCCGCGTCGAGGTCGACCCGCTCGTCACCGGCAGGTTCGACCTCTCCGGACTGGAGACCGCATTCGACCGGATGGCCGACAGCGAGGGGCTGAAGAAGATCGTCTCTCCCGGCCGCTGATACTGATTACTCTCGTCTCCTCCCTCCGAGCGCCGGTAACGGGGGTGGTGCTCGGTGGTACAAAGTGAGAGTAATCAGTATGCGTCGACGAACCAGTGAAAAAACGGACCACTGACAAAACTGATTTATGCCGCTCGATTCGACTTCGGGTATGTCAGTCACGCACCCGGACGTCACCACGGAGGCGGCGGTCCGCGCCTGCCAGCGACAGCTGCCGGCGTCCGTCGACGGCGGCGACGTCGTCTTCGGGTTCGACGGAATGATCGACGCCGTCCAGGAGATGGTCGACACCCGCCACGGCCCGGAGTCGTACACGCCGATCCGGACGCTGGACTCGCTCGCGGATCGCTTCCGGGACTCGGCCGACGAGAACAGTTCGCTCGCGGTCGAGTGGGTCCGAAACGGGACCCGAACGGGCGGTCACACGTCTCATCTCGCCCGATTCTTCGGCGGGATCGGCTACGATCCGGCGATGATCGGTACCTTCGGGCGACCGATCAGAGACGTCTTCGCGGAGGAGTTCGGCGCCTACGAGATGGCCTCGCTCGGCGAACCCGGCGAGACCCACGCCGTCGAGTTCGACGACGGGAAGTGTATGTTCATCGAACCGGGCAGCTACCTGCGATTCGACTGGGAGACCGTCGTCGAGACGATTCCGCTGGACGAGCTCGCGGCGCACGTCGACGGTACAGAACTCCTCGGGATCGGCTACTGGACGGTGATGCCCCGGCTCCCGTCGGTCCTCTCGGGGCTCCGCGAGGACCTCTGGCCGAGGCTCTCGGACCCCCCCGAACGAATCCTCTTCGACCCCGGCGACATCCGGCAGCTGACCGCCGAACAGGTCGAGCGCGGGATCGGGCCGCTCGAGGGACTCGCGGCGGTCGCGGACTTCACGCTGAGCGCGAACCGCGTCGAGACGCTCGCGCTGGCGGATCGGTTGACGACGGCGGAGCCGGACCGCTCGTTCGCCGAGGCCGCGGCCGTCGTGTACGACAACCTGGACGTGACGCGCTTCGTCGGCCACAACGTGGACTTCTCACTCGCGCTCTCGGAGGCCGGCACGGCCCGCGTCGACGTTCCGAAGGTGCCCGATCCGGCGCTCACGACCAGCGCGGGCGATCACTTCAACGCGGGCTTCGCGCTCGGGCTCCTCTACGGGCTCGACGACGGGGCCGCTCTGACGCTCGGGAACGCCGTCGCGAACCGGTTCGTCCGGACCGGATCGCCGCCGTCTTTCGAGGAGATCACCGCGACCGTGAACGAGTACGACGACCTGCTCTCGGACTGAGCGAAGTCGTCACGGACGGTCCGGACTCACCGTCGAGCGAAACCTCGTTCCGCTCGCGCTTCGGACGCTGCGATCGCACCCCAAACTCTTTGTCGGCGCTGCGTGTCCTTTCCGTCGAGGAAACCACGATGAGCGACTACGACCTTCTGGAGACTGCATCCGGCAACGCACTCGTCACGGCGATCGATCACGGCCTCGCTCTCGGCGCGACCGAGGGATTTCGCGATCCGGAGGCGACCCTGCGGGCCGTCCTCGACGGCGGTCCCGACGCCGTCCTCGTGGGGCCGCACTTCGCGCGTCGGTACGGCGGCGTGATCGCCGAGGCCGACGCGGACGTCGTCGTCACCGCCGATATCGTGACGAACTCCACGCGCCCCGGCTTCGACGACGGCCAGGACGTGTGGACGCCGGCGTTCGATCCCGAGCTCCTGCTGGACGTGGATCCGGCGGGCGTGAAGATCGTGCTCGTCTTCGGCCGGGACGACCGGGAGATGTTCGTCCGCAACCTCTCGTACGTCGCCGAGATGGCCGAGGCGCTCCGCGGGACCGGCGTTCCGCTCGTCGTCGAACCAGTGATGTGGGGGGGCCGGGTGCCCGCGGAACTGGAGACGCATCCGGAGTACGTCGCGCGGGCGGCGCGGATGGCCTGGGAGTACGGCGCGGACGTCTTGAAACTGCCCTACACCGGCGACGTCGAGACGTTTGAACCGATCGTCGAGCACTCGCCGGTCCCGGTGATGATCCTCGGCGGCCCGAAGTCCGGGAGCACGGCGGCGATGCTCTCGAACGTCGAGGGCGCGATCGCATCGGGTGCCCGCGGGATTATGATCGGCCGGTCGATCTGGAAGACCGAGGACCCCACGAGCGTCGTGCGCGCGCTCGACGGCATCATCCACGAAGGGAAGTCCGTCGACGACGTCTGGGACGCCTGATGCGCCCCGTCGGCGATCCCCGTTTCTAACCAGATCGTCGAGTAAACCCGACATCAACCGGTAGTATTTTTCAGATCACGGACCCGCTCGAAGGGCCTCCCTGTTCCCTTGGACGAACCGACTCGCCGTTCGCCGCCTGCTTCGACCCTGGAACAATTTAAATATATTTAATAAAAACAAATAATTATGAATATTTGAATATAATAGTGGCACAAAAACAACGAATAAAATTAAAATATCCCATATAGAAATTCGATCCAGCACTAAGATAGAAATAATTATGTAAGTTAAAATAATTATAAGTTAGAATATAGTATCGACCGTAGAACGAGATTTCGAGTAGTCGAACAAATTCCGTTAGCGGCTTTTGCGCGGCAAGAGCCCCTTATTGCGGGCCTTTTAGATTCTAGACGGCCTCGAACAGAGTTAAATTGCTTATACTTCATCTGATAATAATATAAAACTAAATTTTCGAATGTATATTATATCTGTCTGGATTCAGTGGGGGATCCCCGCGATCCGAGTTCCCGCTGACCATCCCAACTCGCCGCCACAACTCTCTCGGCCTCCCGAAGCGGTGGAGGCGTCGGCGAAAGCTCGGACTTCGTGTCGTTGCGACCGATCCAGGCGGAGCCTCCGAGCGAGTCCGGCGGTCGTCTCGAGGGGACTTAGACGGGGCCGGAGTCGGGGAACTGCCCCGCCGACTCCCGGCCGGCATTCCGACCGAGGCGACGACGTTGGGGGAGTTCAAAAAATCACTACCGGCGTTACTCTTCGATGTCTGGGCCGATCGAGGCATCGATGTCCGACCGTTCGATGAGCTGTTTTACGCCCCTTCGGAGGCGCCCACTCGCAGCGGACGTCGATATGTCTAGCCTCTCGGCGATCTCTTCGAGCGTCATTCCGCGGGGTTTGTCGAAGTACCCGTTTCGATAGGCTATCGCCAACAGTTCCTGTTGCTTTTCGGTGAGTCCGTGACCGTTGCCTCTGCTGTAGTTTGACACCTGGTGGATCTCGAAGATCTCGAACGTGAACGACCGTTCGTCCGCGAAGTTCCAGATCTTCTGGAGGGACTCGTGGTCCGGTAGCTGCCACCGCTCGATCCAACCGTCGCCGTGTCTGTACGCGTTCAGTGCGAATCCGTTCTCTTCGGTGACGATAGACCCGAGCAACAGCGTATCGGGGGTGAATTCGATGCGGTAGACGGGCTGATCTTCGTAACTCGGAACCCGCTGAGCGGTCGCGACCGTGTGATCGGCTTCGACGCTCTCTTCGAACTGCCGAGTGCTACCTCTGTTCACAATGAAGTAATGCATATTATGTGTTGGGTCCGTGCTCACCTCCTGTAGCGCCCGTATTTCGACGTGTGGCACCGATTCGATCACGTGCGCCAGCGCCATTCTGGGATGAGAAAAGTAGACTCGCGTTATAATCGACATAGTACGGCTTAGCGGGGCGTACACATCAACATTACCTCTTCGGGCGATCCAGAGGTCGCGTTAGTTACGCGATGACTGCGCAGAGAACCGCCGGCGGGCGGGAATGGAAGGGGGCATCCGAAGTCTTCACCCCAGCCGGCCCGACGGTTTCACCCTAACTAAACAGTACCGACGGTCAATCACCAAATATTATATGAACGACACGGGATGGCGTACTATGGGAGAGTTCACCATACTGAACGCCACGACTGTGGCGGATCGACGTGTGGACGTTCGGATCCGAGACGGAGTGATCAGCGACGTGACCGAAGCCGGGACCCTTTCCGGTGGTTCTGCCGAGGAGGAACGCGTCTTCGATGCCGACGGGCGGTTGGTCACCCCCTCGCTCACCGAACCGCACATTCATTTGGACTACGCCCTCGCGGCGGGGGACCCCCGTTGGAACGAGAAAGGAACCCTCTCGGAGGGGATCGACATCTGGGCCGAATACAAGCGGGAACTGACCAAGGACGACGTAAAAGAGCGGGCTCAGCGGACGATACAGTGGTTGGTCGCAAACGGCGTCACGAGGGTCAGAACCCACGCCGATGCGACCGAGAGCACCCTCTCGACGGTCGAGGCGCTCGTCGAGTTGCGTCGGGAACTCCGGGAGTTCATCGACATCGAGGTCGTCGCGTTCCCGCAGGACGGAATCTACACCGCGGACGGAAACGAGGCCGCACTCCGGGAGGCGGTCGAACTGGACGTCGACGTCGTCGGAGCGATCCCTCACGCCGAACCGACCCGGGAGACGGGGGTAGAATCGATCCGAACCGCGTTCGACGTCGCCAGGGAGAAAGACCTGAAAATCGATATGCACATCGACGAAACGGACGACCCCGGGTCCCGGTTCACGGAGGTACTCGCACACGAGGCTCGGCGACACGGCTGGGGGGAGCGAACGACGGCGAGCCACGCCGCCGCGCTCCACTCGTACCCGAATCCGTACGCGAGCAAGGTGATCTCGCTCCTCGCAGAGAGCGGCGTAAGTGTGATCACTAACCCGCCGGACAACAGCGTATTGCAGGGTCGATACGACGATTACCCGCGACGACGGGGACACACCCGTATCGATGAACTCCACGAGGCGGGAGTCACGGTCGGCCTCGGGCACGATTCCGTTATGGACCCCTGGTATCACTACGGGAAGGCCGACCCTCTCGACGCCGCGTACGTCTTGATTCACTACGCGCAGATGAGCGGGTACGACGACGTCCAGACGATCTGGGATATGCTGACGGTGGCGAACTCGAGCATCTTCGGCGCAGAAAACTACGGGCTCGAACCGGGCGACGAAGGATCACTCGTCGTGTATGACAGTTTCAGCGCGTTCGATACGTTGCGAACGCGACCTCCCCGGCGGCTGGTCTTGAAAGACGGGGTCCCGGTCGCACGGACTCAGCCGAGCGAAACGACGGTCCAGTTCGGAGCGGAGAGTACCGATATCGACTTTCACCGCCCCTGATTCGAGCCGAATCCAACCCGCAACCATCGGCGCGCGGTCCGAACTCCACACCAGATTTTATTAGAAAGAACGATACACTTCTGTCGTATGACTACTGGCCACTCAGCGGTCCGTATGAGCGATATGACGTGGGAGGAGTACGATCGAAGGATCGAACGCGTCCCCATTTTCGTCCCCGTGGGGAGTACCGAACAGCACGGTCCGGGACTGCCGATGAACGTTGATTCGATAATCCCGACCGAATTCTCGGAGCGGACGGCCGAGCGCGTAGACGGCATCGTCGCGCCGACGATACAGTACGGTGCGAAGTCCCAGCCCGGAAGCGGCGGTGGATCCGAGTTCGTCGGGACGACGAGCGTTCACGGGGGGACCCTCCGACGACAGATCCAGGACGTCATCGGTGACCTCGAACGCGATGGGGCGAGGAAAATCGTCTTCTTCAACGGGCACTACGAGAACGAGTACCCGATCCGAGAAGCCATCGACCGCCAGATCGAACGCGGCACGCAGGCGACGTTCCTCATCGCGAGCTGGTGGGATCTGCTGTCGCCGTCGCTCCGAGACGAGATATTCGAAGAGGTTCCCGGTGGGTTTCCGGGCTGGGAGAAAGAACACGCCGGGGTCATCGAGACGGCGCTGATGCGTCACTTCCGACCGGAGCTCGTGCGAGAGGACGAAATAGTGGACGACGAGGCGGAGAGGACCCCACCGCACATCGTCAAGCCGGCACCCGCGGAGACGATCCCGGACAGTGGCGTTTTCTACCGAGCCACGTATGGAACCGCCGACGTCGGTCGGCGGGTCGTCGACGACGTCATCGGCGCGCTCATCAACGCGATCGAGACGGAATTCGAGTAGTTGCCGTCGGACAGAAGTCCGTGAAACAGTCCGGGCACCGATCCACCGGGGGCCTCTGCGAAGTTCCAGCGGCAGTATCAGAGCCACTTGGAAGCATCAGCCGAGTCGTTCACTCCACTCGTTGAAATCGGCAGAACCGGCGGGCGTCGATTTGATCATATTGTTCAGACGGATCGCTGTCGCAGGCAAAATTACACTCCCCGCTTACTCCGCCGGGAATCGTGACGCACGGGGTGACTCACAAGGAGTAGCGTAGAATTTCACACCTCGGTTCGTGAGGCGCAATCGTCCTGATGGATCGAGACCCGTCCGATCTCGTTCTGCTCTGTCCTGTCCCGACCGGCTACACGGATCCTTCTCAGTCGTCCGCTGGATCTACTTGCGAAGATAGATCCGGTGAGGTTTCCTGCATCTCGTAGACGAACTCCTGCACGCGGTCTTCAGGCGGTGACGGCGTCGCGAGACTGACGACGATGAGTGCGATCGTCATACTCAATCCGCCCCAGAAACCGATCCACACTTCGAGTGGAGTTTGACCGGTCCATATGAGGTATGACAGAGTACCCAGACCGGCGATCAGCCCCGCGATGACACCGTATTTGTTCGCGCGCGCCCACCAGAACGTCGCGATGGCGACCGGAAGCAGTATGAAGTATCCCGGGAAGGTGAGATCGAGCAGGAAAGTGAAGAACTCACCGAGCGGTCGCGTCGCAAACAGGAGTGCGGCGAACGCGATGAGTCCGGACGTGATTTTCGAGTATTTCGACAACTGTTGTTCGGGCATATCGCCCTGTATGAGCACCTGATAGATGTCACGCGAGATGATGGACCCGAGCATCAGAATGATCGAGTCGGCCGTCGACATCGCGGCGGCGACTGCCGCCGCCATCATAACCCCCAGGAAGGGCCCCGGCATATCCTGAATGAACCGAAGAATGACCGTGTCAGCACTCGAACCTTCGAGCCCGGGGAATATGAGGATCCCCGCGAGCCCGATCAGGCCGGCAAAGAGCGTCAGGAGGAAGGTGTCCCCGATGCCTTCGGCAAACCCGAGCCCCCAGACACCGGATTTCCGACGAGCAGCGTAGTATCGTTCCCACATATGGGGCCACACGGGAATCGAGAGACCGAACCCCGCTGCGGTGGTATAGAGGTTAATCGGGTTCGAGGTTAGCGTAGCCACTTTTTCGGCCTGTTGAGCCGCCTGGATGTAGATGTTGCCCGGGACGGTCATAACGACGTAAGCAGCGATGACAGCCATACCCCCGAAGAGCAATATTGCCTGTAGTGCGTCGGTGTAAGCGACCCCGCGCATCCCGCCGATAGCGATATAAACGCCCATAAAGAGCCCCACGTACGCGATACCCATATTGGTAGAAACGAATCCCTCACTGAGAAGATTAAGCACGAGGCCCATCCCTTTGAACTGAACGGAGATATAAAAGAAGGAAGTGAACACGGCGACGGCGGCCACAATAACGCGAATTGTCGAACTGTCGTCGAATCGATCACACAGCAGATCCGACGGTGTCACGTAGTCCTTCTCGTCTTTCTGGCTCATCTTCCAGAACTTCTCGCCGACGATCACTATCGCCGGAAAGTCGGTCACAACGATTCCACCGAGGATGACGATTCCGGCGATACCGATACTGTACGTGAGACCGCCGCTTCCGAGGAAGGTGAGCGAACTGAGTGCAGTACCGATCCCGGTCAGAAAGACGATGAGCGTACTCAGTGACCCGTCTGCGACGAAGTAGTCACTCACGTCGGCCATCGTCAGTTTCGACCCGTAGTGGGAGAGATACAACAGAAATAGCAGGTAGAATGTCGTTACAACGAGCCCTATCGAAACCCAGAACGAAGGCATACTTAATCACCACTCTCCGGCGAGGTCTGCTGTTCCGATACCGGCGCTTCCGGAGTGAACAGTTCCGACACGGGGGGTTTACCGAGGAAATACCACGCGTACGCCGTGTTGAAAGCGGTCACGCCGAAGACGAACACCACAAACACGACGAACGCCTCCGGGAGGCCGGCAACGAATCGGCCGGTACCCCCTCCGTTCGTGTACGTGTAAACGTACCCAACGAGGAAGGCGTTGAATAAGAGCGACACTCCGATCCAAATCCTGGTGCGTATGCTTTTCGCTAACATACTCCGGGTTATACTGACTGACAAAAACTAATTAAATGCAACGGTGAGTAAAGCAAATTATTAGGATTAATTCAATTTAGAGACAGTAAGAAAATTACTTTTATTTCGGTGACAGTCCGAATTATGCTGGTGTTGGTCGATTCGAATGAGTGGCGGGGATTTCAGGACCGCGTGCTGGTCACATAGGCACTCTGATGGGGTCAGCGTAGTGATCGGGGCGGCAACGATGATACTGTGACCCTCGCCGTCAGCAGCTCATACGTCGGGCCACTCCGTGTCAAAAGCCGATACGGTCTTTCGTGCTGCGTCACTCCGTCATTCAGCCGCCCGTGACAACTCCGAGAAATCAGTGGACTGCTAGTTCAGACGCGCCGCACCGTCCCACGACGCAATCTGCTACCTGACCGTGAATTAGTATGCCGGGAAACCCCCTCAATCGTCTTGTGCGATCGATTCCCTCCGCACAGCGGTCGAACTCGTATCGATCGCCTCGAAGTGACTACTGAACAGTTTCATCATCGAATAGATCGAGACGAGGACGACGATCCCGAACGGACCGCCCGTGATAATCGCTGCGGCCTGCAGCGCGTTCACTCCCCCGGCGACCATCAGCACCGACGCGAGAAGGCCGATGATCCCGCCCCAGATGACCCGGTTGATCAGCGACGGGGACTCCTCTCCGCCCGTCGTCAGCATCCCAAGCGCCAACGTGGAGGAGTCCGCAGAGGTCACGAAGAACGTCGTGACGAGGACCAGAAACATCACCATCAGGACCTCGCCGAACGGCAGCGCATCGAACAGGGGATACCCCGCGGCGGCCTCGTCGCCCCCGTATTGACTGATCGTGCCGAGGATGTCCGCTACGCCCGTGCTCTGGAAGAAGATCGCCGATCCACCCATCGTCGCATACCAGGGGACCGTGATCCCCGTCGACGCGAACACTCCGATAATCGATACTTCACGGATCGTTCGGCCGCGGGAGATCCGGGCGATGAACAGCCCGACGAACGGTGCCCACGAGAACCACCAGGCCCAGAAGAAGATCGTCCAGTTTCCGACCCACGCTCCGGAGTCGGTCCCGGCGCTGGTGTAGAAACTCATCGCGATGAACTGGTCGATGTAATTCCCGAGGGCCTGCGTTCCGGTCAGGAGGATGTAGGACGTCGGTCCCAAAACAAACGCCGCGACGGTGAGAACCGAAAACAGCGTCATGTTGAAGTACGAAATCCGAAGTATCCCCTTCTTGATCCCCGCTGAAACCGAGAGAGTGAACGCGACCGTCAGGCCGGTTATCATGAGCACAGTTCCCGCGTCGCCCAACTGGATTCCTGTGACGTAGTCGAGTCCGACGAGGAACTGGCTTCCCACCAGTCCGAGAGTAGTCGCGACGCCGCCGATAGTGGCAAACACCGCGACGACGTCGATCAGCTTCGCCCACACGTTATCTAGGTTGTCTAAGCCGACCAACGGAGCGATGAGCGTGGAAACGCGCAGCGGGGCGTCGTACCTGTAGGCCAGGTAGGCGATCGGAATCGCGATCACCATGTACGCCGACCAGGCCGAGAGCCCCCAGTGGAAGTAACTGTACTGTATCGCGCCGACGGCCGCTTGCGAACTCCCCGCTGCCACGTCGAAGAACGGCGAGGGGGTTTGATAGTGGAAGATCGCTTCGGCCGGCCCCCAGAACACGACGCCCGCCGCGGTTCCCGCAGAGTACAGCATCACGAAGTACGTCAGGTATCCGAACTCGGGCTCGTCGTCTTCTTTCCCGAGCTTGATGCTTC
This sequence comes from Halobellus limi, assembly GCF_004799685.1. NCBI lineage: Archaea > Methanobacteriati > Methanobacteriota > Halobacteria > Halobacteriales > Haloferacaceae > Halobellus > Halobellus limi. The sequence goes on along the minus strand of NZ_CP031312.1, from coordinate 97,209 downwards.
CCCACGGGCCCAATATGAGAAAGAGGACAAACACCACCGCGCAGAACATGATCAGGAGATACGCCCAACTGAGTTCCGTCCACAGGAACGTGTTGATACTACTCGTCAACGTCGTCGCCGCTTCCTCCCAGAAAACGAAACCGAGCACAGCGAGGGCGGTGACTGTTATTCCGATGCCAAAGATCACCTGATCTAACTCGTCTACGAACTGTTTCAACGATGTTCGAACGGTATCATCAGTCATAATTTGTATTGAGTTCGTCGGATTGGTCTGATTGCTACCGTGTCAACGTCTGACTTGACACAGAACATCGAACAGCTTCATAACATATAAACATACCTAAATATAATTGATGTTAGTTCGACGAGAGTCCCACCCGGCCACAAATTGCTCTCGTGAAAGAACGTGGAGAGCGCGGGCGGGAAGTGCCGTCCGCTCGGATCTCCGGATACCGAGAGGCGTTCTACGTCGTGGACCTCTCTTCTCCCGATGTTCTGTTCGTATCGCTTTCGATCCGAACGCTCGACGTTACTGGTCTAGAGACCGTGCCCGCAGGGAAACCACCGGGCAGTGCGCGTTCAAAAGAACCGACTGGGCGACGCTCCCGAAGAGCACCTTCCCGGTCTTACTGCGTTGCTGTGGGCTCACGACGACGTACCGTGCGTCCTCTGCGTCGGCGTACTCGACGATTTTGTTCGCCGGATCGCCGATACGACCGACGGCGTCCACGTCGGTGCTGAGCCGGTGTTCCTCGATCAGTTCCGATGCGACCGCTGCCGCCCGGTCCTGGAGGTTCGGCAACCTCTCGTTTCCGTCTTCTGCCCCCTGAATCGCCTCCGACCGCTCCATCACGTGCAGGACGTGTACGACGTCGTCGAATCGCTGTGCGAGGGTCTCGGCTTCTTCCAGTACAGCACTGGCTTGATCTGACCGGTCGACTGCAGCCACGATAACCATACGAGGTCTATGAGGTTCATCAGTTATATAATTTTAGTGCCACGCACGCACCTCGGCGCCGGCGGACCCGTCACAAGTGATTCCCGTGAAGACCCGCGAGCGTCCGGGCGAAGAGTCCCTATTCGTAGTTTGACCAGTCGGTCTGGTTTCGTCCCCCGGAGATCGCACTGAAACTTCTCTCTCGGAGACGTTTGGAATAACAAAACAAATTCTGGGTACTGAAGCCAACCGCGTCCGTGGGAGCATTTCTATTACACAAGTAGTGGTGTAATGTCCATCAACGAGAGCGGATGCGGATATCGCCCCTGTACGTCCCTATCCCCGTCATACTGGTACAATAGCACGTGAGACAAATGTTTGGAATACACGAACGATATTGCTCCGTCGTGTAATTCTACCCTGAATCAAATACCACTTGACCGCCGATATCGTGGAGAATACACAATTATCGTTCAGAAAATTGGATCCACGTCGGCCTTTTCGAGTCACAGATAGATAATTTTAAGTATTTCTGGTTGGTACGTGTTTGCAAATGACTAACCAACGCTCCCCTCGAACGATGACGACCGTCGCGACGAGTTGGGAGATAATCCGCACGCTCGAGAAGTTACAGGGTGCCGGCGTTACGGAGTTAGCGGACCACCTGGATATGCCGAAGGGGACGGTTTACACCCACCTCGCGACGCTGAAAGAGCAAAAGTACGTGGTCAAGCGGGACGGGAAATACCACCTCGGGCTGCATTTTCTCAACCTCGGTGAGTTCGTCAAAAAGCACAACGTCCTCTTCAAGGCGGGACGATCAGAGATCGAGCGACTGGCCGAAGAAACCGACGAATACGTTCATCTGGTCACCGAAGAGCACGGCGACCTCATCTACCTGCACGAGGCTCGCGGGCAGAACGCCGTGGGGAAAAACTACTTCGAGAAAAAACTGGAAAAACCGGGGTACTTACACAGTTCAGCGTACGGAAAGGCCATACTGGCATATCTCCCCGAGGACCGTGTCGAGGAGATCATCGCGGAATCGGGACTCCCACAGCGAACTGAAAAGACCATCACCTCCAGAGACGAACTCTTCGAGGAGTTAGCGTCGATCCGCGAACAGGGGTACGCCCTGAACGACGAGGAGGAGATATTCGGTACGCGAGCGGTCGGCGCTCCGATTTTAGACAAAAACGAAACAGTGCTGGGTGCTGTGAGTCTCACCAAGCCGACCAGTCGGATGCAAGGCGACGACTTTCACGAGGCAGTTCCGAACCTCGTCACCAGCGCGGCGAACGTCATAGAAGTCAATATTCAGACGATGCGGAACGAAAATATCGAACACTGAAAGGCCGGGAACGGCCGGATTCCGTCCCCTCCAGACCGACTGTCGGTTAGCTCCCGAGGATGTCCTTCTGGAGATCGATCCCGTCTACGACGCTCGTCCGTTCGAGCAGTATCGTGTGTTCCGGCTTCCAACTCACCTGTACGTTCCCTTCCGGTACCTCGGCCAACTCCCACGACTTCAGACTGAGTTCCTTGTCGACGCCCTCCGCTTGCACTTCCAACAACACCTGCGTACTGGATCCGGGATTCCACAGGACGTCTTTCACCCGGCAGTCGAGGGTGTTCGCGTATTCTCCGGACAGGCTCATATGCTGGGGCCGAACAGAGAACGACATTTCGGATCCGAGCAGCCCGCCGACCGGAGAGTGGAGGTTATCGGGCGAGGCCTCGAACGAGCCGAGGGCGGTACCGATCGTTACGCTGCCATCGAGGTGTTCCTCCTCGAGTGTCCCAGTAAACGTGTTCGAATCTCCCACGAACGCCGAGACGAAGGCGGTGTTCGGCGAGTTGTAGATCTCCGCGACCGACCCGGACTGTTCGACCTGTCCGTCGTTCATCACGATGATCTGATCGGCGAGTCTCATCGCCTGCGTCTGGTCGTGGGTGACGTACACGAACGTGGTGTCGAACTCCCTGTGGACGCGGAGTAGTTCACGCTCCATCCGCTTTTGGAGCTTATAATCCATGTCCCCCAGCGGTTCGTCCAAGAGGAGTAGTTTCGGTTCGAGGACGAGGCTCCGTGCGAGCGCTACCCGCTGTTTTTGTCCGGCGGAGAGTTCCTCCGGCTCGCGGTCTGCGAGACCCTCCAACTGCATCATCTTCAGGAGGCGCTCCGTCCGCCGCCGTTTCTCCCGGTCGTCGATCCCCAGTTGACTCAGTCCGTACTCGACGTTCTCCGACACGGAGAGATGCGGGAAGAGCTGGAAGTCCTGGAAGACGAGACCGATGTCTCTGTTGTGGGTCGGCTGATCGGTGATCTCCACGCCGTCGAGGCTGACTGCCCCGGCAGTCACGTCGAGGTTCCCGACGAGCGAGTGAAGCGTCGTCGATTTACCGCACCCGCTCGGGCCGATGATCACGCAGAAATCACCCGCCTCGACCGTGAAGTCGATATCGTCGACGGCGAGCGTTCCGTCGGGGTATATCTTGGTGAGTCCGGACACCTCCAGCATCGGCCTGCTGGATCCGGACTCTCCCGGCTGCTCGGATCGGGTCAACGGATCGTTCGTGTCACTCATTGTTCTGCCTCTAATAGGTCTCTGACCTGCAGTTGTCCGGTAACGCTCATCTCCTCGAAGAACTTGGCCGCGTCCGGATCGAAGCCGATCTTCGTCTCGTTGTTGTCCCCGACATCGTCCGGCTTGCCGGGCTTGACGACCTGAATCTCGTTGTCGTACCCGGATACCGAGACCGAATACTCCGTCACCTCTCCGGTGTAGGTCTCCCCTTCGAGTACGACGTCGACGCTGTTTCGACACCGGGCCGCGCCCTCTCCGATGACGACGTCCTCGGGACGAACCAGCACAGCGCCCTCGACGGTCGTCGCCGGCTGATCGCCACTACTCGCGACGGAGAGTTCTCCTATCGGGGTTTCGACTCGGATTTCGTCGTCGGTCCGTCGAACGACCTCCCCTATCAGCAGATTGGAATCCCCGACGAACCGACCGACGAACGCGTTCGCCGGGTTCGTGTACACTTCCTCGGGCGTCCCGATCTGTTCTATTTCCCCGTCGTTCATCACGATCAGCCTGTCTGCGAGTTTCAGTGCCTGATCCTGGTTGTGCGTCACGTACAGGAACGTGCTCTCCAGCTCCTCGTGGAGCCTCCTCATCTCGATCTCCATCCGCTTTTGGAGTTTGTAATCCAGATCCGCCAACGGGTCGTCGAACAACGTGATATCGCAGTCGCGAACGAGCTGGCGTGCCAGTTCGACGCGCTGCTGTTGTCCCCCGCTCAGTTCGTCCGGATAACTCGATTTGGTGTGGGAGATGGCGAGGAGGTCGAGAACCTCGTCGATTCGGTCTTCGATTTGTTCCGCTGGTGGAGTGTCGGACTGTTGTCTGAGACCGAACTCGATGTTCTCCTCCACCGTCTTGTGTGGAAAGAGCGTCTCCTCGAACTCCTGAAACACGAGACCGACGTTTCTGTCGCGGGTCGGGACCGATTCGGTGTCCCGTCCTCGGAGGTGGATCTCTCCCCCGTCCGGATCGGAAATCCCGGCAATGCACTTCAATAGCGTGCTCTTTCCACATCCGCTGGGTCCGATGACTACACAGAACTCCCCGTCGGTGACCGAGAGATCGATGTGGTCTAAGACGACCTCGTCGGCGAACGTCTTTCTCAGTGAATCGATGCGTATCGCTGGATGGGCCGCCATAGGTCTCCGTTCGACACTCCAGTACAAAATTGTTCCTAATAATATACTAAAATATACTATTTTTATTTTATGTGATGTGGTGTCTTTCCACAATCTCGGTCGATCGGAGGCTAATTTATACACCTCTTCTGTGTATAAGGGAATTTGGTGAAAATATCCAACACATTTATATATTTGCGGAGAACCTTGTTAGTGAAAGCCATGCGAGAATCACTCAGCAGGCGTAACTTTGTCAAGTACGGTGGTGCCGCGGCTGCGGCGGCTGGAATGAGCGGCTGTCTCGGCGGCGGCGGGCAGGAGAGCACCGGCGACTCCAGTGGCCAAGAGAGCACTGACAGCAGCGGATCCACGCTCCAGTGGATCGGCCCCGCTTACGGGGTGAGAGACGGTCAAGGCGAAAAGTACACCGAAGTGACCGAAAACGAGATAGAACTGACCACGGCCACCGGTTCGACCGTCCAACAACAGGTCCTGAGCGGCGGTCGAGAATCGATGGACGTGTTTTCACTGGACACGTCGACCGCGTCGGCGCTCACGGTGGATAACGACGCCAGTTATCCGGTTGATACGGCCGATCTGGACAACTGGTCCGAGAGCGCCATCTCGGACCTCTTTTTGAACCCCAGCGAGCGGATTCCACAGCTAGAAGAGCAAACGGAGACCATCGATCAGGAGGTGTGGGAGGACAAATCGGACGGGTCGCTCCGGCTGCCTCCGTACGCGTACAACTTCGACGCGATCGGGTACAATCCGAAGTACGTCGACGACGTCTCGAAGTGGAGCGCGCTGTTCGACGACCAATACGAGGGCGAGGTGCTCGTCAACGGTGCCGCCCCGATCCAGATCCCGCAGACGATGATGCACCTCCTCGACAACGACCTGATCGACGGATCGGTCGGCGAGCTGAACAACCCCACGGAAGACCAACTCGACACGGTCATCGATTACCTGGTCGAACAGAAGTCCAACGGGCAGTTCCGGTCCACGTGGACCGCGTACGGGAACTCGGTCAACTTGATGGCCGGCGAGGAGGCGGTGATCGGAGACCTCTGGCAGCCGGCGGCACTCGACGTTCGTCGTTCCGGGACGCCGTGCGAGTACGCGACGATGAGCGAGGGGACGCAGGGCTATCGGTTCTGGTACGTCGGTATGGCCCCGCTCAAGCCCGGTGCGTCCGATCGAAACAACCTCGAGGCCGCCCACTCGCTGTACAACGACGTCCACCTCGGTGCGTGGTTCCCGGGCTACATTCAAAACTGGGGGTACTCGGTTCCGCACTACCCGAACAAGGAGTTAGTTCGTGACGGCTCCGACAGCAGTGGTGAGGGGATGGGTCCGGAGTACTACGACTGGGCCTACGAAGGCAAGAAAACCTACGAGTCGGTCGACAACCCCGCGCTGTTCGATCCACAGTCGTACGACTGGTCGTCCGAAGAGGGGACACCCGCATCCGACGGCCAGAAGCGGGACTGCGGTTCGATCGAAGAGCGGATCGACCGTATCGGGTTCTTCCAGATCTGGCCCGACAACGCGGAGTACATGCTGGACCGCTGGCAGGAGTTCCAGAGCGCGTGAGCGTCGCACGATCGAGACATTCAGACAACACACTATGAGCAAGATATCACGAGATTCCGTATCGATACACGAGTCCTACCTGCTCGCCGGGCCCTCGCTGCTCTGGTTCGGCGTATTCCTGCTGATTCCGCTCGGCGTTATCAGCTACTACAGTGTTCTCACCTACAGTTCGTTCTCGGTGCAGCACACCCTCACGCTGGAGCCCTGGATCAACGTGGCTACGTCCGCTACGATCCGTGAGGTGTTCCTCGAAACGCTTCTCACCGGCGCGGTCGTGACGCTTCTCACCCTCGTCTTCGGGTACCCGCTGGCGTACTACCTTCGTTTTTACACCAGTCAGAACGGCGGCATCATCCTCCTGTTGTTCCTCATCATCCCGTTCTGGACCTCGGGGGTCATTCGGACCCTGGGGTGGATTCCGGTTCTCGGCAAAGAGGGCGTGATCAACCAGGTGCTTCTCCTGGTCGGCATCATCGACCAACCGCTCTCCTGGCTGCTTTTTTCACCCGTCTCGCAGATCCTGGGGTACCTACAGAATTACGTGGTCTTTATGGCTGCTCCGATCTACATCGCGCTCACACAGGTCGACGAGGGGTTGCTCGACGCCTCGGAAACGCTTCGAGGCGGCCCGGTAGCGACGTTCAGAAACGTGACGTGGCCGCTCAGCCTCCCGGGCGTGGTGATCGGCTCGATCTTCGTGTTCGTCCTCTCGATCGGAAACTTCGCCGTCCCGCAGTTTCTCAGTGGCGGGAGCAGCACGATTTCCACGCTGATTTACACGACGGTGAACCAGGGGCTGGACTACCCCGCTGCCGCCGCGCTCTCGCTCACGCTCTTGGTCGTCATATTCGGGATCGTCTACCTCTCTCTTCGCCGAGTGGACATCACCGAACTCGCCCGCGGATAGCCGCCTAATGCGTTTTCGAGTCCCCGCCGCTGACGACCCGCCCTCCGGAGATCACTCCCAGATCGTTCGAGAATCGGCGTCTTCGACGTACTCCCGGTGTCGCTCCGCCGGCTCTCGGTGGATCGCTTCGCCCGTGTCCACCGTTTTCCCCTCGAACGTCGCATCCAACGCGTCGTCGACGCGGAGGATCGACGTCGCGAGGTCGGTGCCGCTCCTGTAGACCTCCTTCTTCGTTGCAGCCGTATCGACGACTCCGGCTTCGAGCGTGTCGGTGATCTCTCCGTCGGGAAGGACGACACCGACGTTCGCGTTCGTTCGGTTCGCTGTCCGAAGGTCCGTGACGGTGGCCAGCGGATCCAGTCCGGCGTTTTCGACGAGCGTTTTGACCAGCCCTTCGAGCGCTGCGGCGTACTCGTTCATCGCGAGCTGGCTTTTCGAGCCCCGTGTTTGTGCTTCCTGCCTAATTCGACGTGCGATCGCCGTCTCCGTAGCTCCGCCGCCCGGAACGACGCCTTCGGACGGTCCGTCCCTCATAGACTGTGCGGCCGCCAGTACGGCCTTCCGGACCTCACGTGGCGCTTGCGATTCGAGCTGTCCGAACGTTCCACACAGCAGCATCGTGACCGAGTCGGGATCGGTACACCCCTCGAACACGACGATACGCCTGTGTTTTCTCCGGTGCTTTCGCTGTTCGATCTCTCGCTCGACGACGGTGCCGCAGCGACCGAGATGCTCCGGCCCGACATCGTCGTTGTGCTTCACGACGGTCGCTCCGGTCGCCAGGGACAACCGCTGGAGGTTGCGGGGATGGACGCGTCGAATCGCCATTATTCCCCGATCGGCCAACAGCTGCTGGTAATGACTGTTTATGCCCATCTGCGTGAGGACGACGTCGGCACCGACCCGGACGATCCGGTCGACGAGTTCCCGCCGCTCGTTCGCCGCCGTTCGTTCGAACGCGCCGAGCGCGTCCGGTGATTCCAGTTGGACCTCGAAGTCGTCCACGACGTCCGGATCCTGTAGTCCGCCCTGGTCGTGGCCGCCCAGCAGTAACACGTTGGCGTCCTCGACGCGTCGAGGCATCTCCCGGTGAACCACGGTATTGCGGTCGAGGACTGTCCCCTCGATCAGACGGCTATCGCGGATCGAGCCGTGCCGCACCGTCGTGACGTCGAACGAACGCTCGTTCGGTTCCCCTATCTCCCGAGCAGCAGTCGCGGCGAGTTCCGCGAGTTCCTCCCGCATCCTTCCGAAGTCGTTCCCCGTAAGCGCCGTCCGGGCCGCGTCGGCGGCAGAAACCCGCCCGTCTGTCTCCGGTGTGACGCTGGCGGAGCGAAGCGTCTCCTCGACCACGGCGAGACCCGAGCGGTATCCGCTGACGATCTCCTGTGGGTGCACTCCCCGTTCCAGCAGGCCGAGGGAGTTCGCGAGCAGTTCGCTCGCAAATACGACCTTCGAGCCGACGCCGTCGAAGACGTCTTTCCCGTCGATGTCCGTGTCACCCGGTCGGTACGGACCGATGGACCGCTCCAGTAGTTCACCGACGGGGTGTTCGACCGAGAGGGACTGCAGGAGGCGTGCCCCGTCTCCGGTCACGGCGTACTCGTCGACGGCTACCCCCGCGTCGTCGCTGTCGCCCGCAGCGGAAGTGTCGAGTACCAACACGTCCATCGACCGGGGGCCGACCGTCGATCTGAACACGTCCGAGATCGCGTCGACCGCCGTTATATTCGCGTGGGGAAACCTGATCGAACTCTCGGCTTCTTCGGGAAAACGCCGCGACTGGGCTGACGGGTTCGGCTCCATCGATACGGGTTCTATCCCTCGGTACATCGTAATAAATGTTTGGCCCAACGACGTATTCGCAGTCAGCCACGGACGGTTACATGGCCGAGCGCAGAAACGCGTGCGAACGGCGGAGTACCGATCAGCTATCGCCGTGATCGGTCAGTGATCCCGTACGGCGCTTATCTCGTGTGCGCCACACTCGGGGCAACGCGGGAGGTCGATCGTCTCTCCGTCTCGTTCGCGACGATCGCTGATCCAGTACAGGCCCTGAAAGGGCGGAATGACGGCGCCACAGTCCTCACACCGGAACGTATACTCGGGTGCGTCGTCGGGGTATCTGGGCATATGTATCGTCGCCGTGTGATCGAACTACAGTAGCGTTTGCAACTGATTACTCATCCGATCGTATGCCGTCGAACGGTCGAGTGAGTGAAGACTTGCAAACGCTACTGTATCGGAGCCGATCCCGGAGTGACGGGACCGCGGTCTCGACCGGACGGCGGTTCGTCCCTCAGCGGGTGATCCGGAGCGTTCCGCTCGGGAGCACCTCCGCCTCCCACTCGGGGTTGATGACGACGGTGCTGTCGAACTCGTCGACGATAGCGGGGCCGTCGATCACGTTCCCCGCCCGGAGTTCCTCGCGTGCGTACCTCGGCGTCTCGTATTCCTCGGGCTCGAGCGACGTCCCGAAGTAGACGGGATGCGACTTCGTTTCGGCGTGCGAGGGGTCTTCGGACCCGCTCTCGATCTCGACGGGATCGTACTCCACGCTGTCGGCCGACGCGGCGACGCGGAGGTTCAAGACCTCGACGGGATCGTTCTCGAAGTAGTGCCCGTACTCCTGTTCGTGCTTCTCTTCGAACTGCTCTCGAATTCGGGAGCGCCAGTCGCCGTCGGTCCCCGTGTATTCGATGTTGAGCTCGTAGCCCTGTCCCTCGTACAGGCAGTCGATCGACTTCCGGAAGACCGCGTCCTCCTCGACGTCGATTCCGTCGGAGCGCAACTGATCGGCTCCGCGCTGCGTCAGCGATTCGATACGGTCTTCGAGCTCGTCCGCCTCGACGTTCTCCAGCCGCTTGCTCAGCGTGACCTGGTTGTCGTACTGAATGTCCCCGGTCATGAGCCCCCGCGCGGAGCCGATCCCGGGAGACGGCGGAATCAGGACCTTGGAACTCTCGAGCGATTCGGCGAGGTCGACCGAGTGCATCGGGCCCGCTCCACCGAACCCGACGAGCGAGTAGTCGCGGGGGTCGTACCCCCGCTGCATCGTCTGCTCGCGAACCGACTGGTACATGTTGCTGTTCGCGACGTCGAGCACGGCGAGCGCCGCTTTCTCGACGGTGCTGAACCGCTCCTGATCGACCGCATCGACCAGCTTCTCCTCGATCGCCTGCTCGGAGAGGCTGGGGTCGATGTCGAGTTCGCCACCCAGGAAGGTCTCCGGATCGATGCGCCCGAGCACGACCTGCGCATCGGCGATGGTCGGTTCGTCGTTCCCCCGCCCGTAACACGCGGGCCCCGGGTTGGCTCCGGCGCTCTTCGGTCCGACGTTGAACCCCTGCGCCTGATCGAACCACGCGATGGAGCCGCCCCCGCTACCGATGGCTTCGATGTCCAGCATCGGTGTGATGGCGGGGTACTCGCCGATCTCGCTATCGCGCGGATCCCGCTCTAAGAGACGTCCGGGCAAGACCGAAATGTCCGCACTCGTCCCGCCCATATCGAACGTGATGATCTTCTCTTCGTCGGTCGATTTCCCCGTGTACTGCCCGGAGAGTACACCGGCTGCGGGCCCGGAGAGGAGGGTCGTCACCGGCCGCTGACTGGCTTCTCTGATACTGGCCACGCCGCCGTTGGACTGCATGATGAGCACGTCCGCGTCCTCGAACCCGTAGTCGTCGAGCCGCTCCTGTAACCGGTTCAGGTAACTCGACATCACGGGCGCGATGCGTGCGTTTATCGCCGTCGTCGAGAAGCGTTCGTATTCGCGGAACTGCGCCACGACTTCGTTCGACGTCGAGACGAAGACGTCGGGGAACTCCTCCTGGATGATTTCTTTTGTGCGATCCTCGTGTGTCGTGTTCAGATACGAGTGGAGGTAGCAGACGGCGATGGACTCGACGCCCTCCTCGACCAGTTCCGCGGCCGCTTCGCGTACTTCGGACTCGTCTAACGGCTCGACGACCTTCCCCGGCGGGTAGATCCGCTCGTCGACCGTTTTCCGGTAGCGACGTTCCACCAGCGGCTCCTTTTGGTGTTTTATTTCGTGTTGTACCGAGAACGTGTGGGACTTCCGGTGTCGTCCGATGTGGACCGTGTCTCGGAACCCCTCCGTGGTTATCATCCCGGTCTTCGCACCCTCGTGCTCGATCACGGCGTTCGTCCCGACAGTGGTCCCGTGCAGGACGGTGTCGACCTCCCCGGGGGCGATGCCGGCCCGCTCGCAGACTTCGAGAACCCCGTCCGCAGTCGACTTCGAGGGATCGTCAGTCGTCGGAAGCTTGTACGTGTGCTCTTTCGTGCCGTCGACGAGGATAATGTCGGTATTCGTTCCACCGACGTCTGCGCCAATGCGAATAGTACTCTCTGTCATAGTCTCTCAATATGTTCGACATTCTATCCCACAAAGACCTACATAATAAATGTGTCGGAGAAATGGACCGGGTGGTCCGATCGCACACGACGGTGAATCGACCGCACCGAGACGCTTACCCGACGGTCACTTCTGACCGCCGTAGAATATCAAGAGACTCGCACCGACGAGCAACAGCGTCGACATCACGGTCGTGAAGCTCCCGAGTGCGAAGAGTTCCGGGGTCGCTCTCTTCGATGCCGCGATGCTGAATATCTGGATCGGCATCGTGTTCGCCTGTCCGACGACGAGGAGGCTCCGGGTCGCCTCGTTGTAGGAGAGCGTGAACGCGAAGACGGCTGCCCCGAGCACAGTCGGTCCGATCTGTGGGAGAATCACCTCACGGAACACCGTCCAGTTCGACGCCCCCATCACCCGCGCCGCCTGCTCGTTGCGGGCCAGATGGGGCGGGATACCCGCCAGCAGTACGATGACGGCGAACGGGAGCGCCCAGACCACGTGCACCGGAATCGCGAGCCACAGGCTCTTGTCCAATCCGAGTAGTTCGTTGAAGAACAACGTCGCGCCGACGCCGTACGTGATACCGGGGGTAATGATTCCCAGAAGCAGTATGTAGAGAATCGTCTTCCGCCCCCGGAACTCGTAGCGGTACGCGAGGGCGGCCGCCGTACTCAACGCGGTCGTGATTACCGTCACGACGAGTGCCACTTTGAGCGATCGCACGATCGAGGACACTACCGCCTCGTTAGCGAACAGTTCGGCGTACCACGAGGTCGTGACGGCTACGAACGGGAACGTCAGACCACCCTCGTTGAACGAGAACGCGATGAGCGAGACGATCGGGACGTAAATATACGCCGCGATCAGTACCGCGTAGGCGATCAGAACGGTTCGCAACGATACTGCTGCCGAGACCTTCTCGAAGCCGTTCCGGAGTGCCCCTCCTGTGGACGAATCACTGGCCGTCTCCGCGTAGGATGCGCTCGCCATCTTGTGATGACAACACACATCAAGGGTAATAAGTCTATGCCTCTCGTCGGCGCGTCGTCGGGGGAGACGTCACGACGACTACCCAGTCTCTCCGCTCCGTGGACGGATCTGACTCGACGCGTCCGGGCCACGACGACAAAAAACCGCGATGCCCCGTTCGGAGGTCTCTCGACGTACCCTACTCCGTCACTACGTCGCCGTCTGCGACGACCACCGAGGGCGACCCGGTGACGTCGATGTCGGCGAGGGGGTCGTCGGCGAATCCGACGATGTCCGCCGGCGTTCCTTCCTCCAGGACGCCCAGTTCGGGGCGGCCGAGTTCCTCCGCGGGCGTGCTCGTCGCAGCGGTGAGCGCCTCTTCCTCCGTCATCCCGCCGTCGACCAGACACCGCAGTTCGTGGTGCAGCGCCGGATGCGGAATGTTGGGCGAGCCGGCGTCGCTCCCCGCCAGGATGCGAACGTCGCTTTCGATCGCCTCCTCGAACACTTCCCAGTGACGGTCGGACACCCTCTGCGCGTTCTCGTAGGCGTACTGAGGGATGTCGCCCTCGCCCTCGGCCACGGTCTTGTAGATGTAGAGGGTCGGTTCGTAGGCGATGTCCTTCTCGACCATCTTCTCCAGACTCTCGCTCGTCATCAGATTCCCGTGTTCGAGGGTGTCCACGCCCGCCTCGATGGAGTTCTCGATCCCTTCGGTCCCGACGGCGTGGACGGCGACGGGGATATCGAACCGGTGAGCCTCCTCGACGGCAGCGATGACCTCCTCGCGTGAGAGTTCCGACATCCCGGGATCCTCGCCGACGGCCTGCCCGTACACGCCCCCGGTCGCGCTGATCTTGATCACACGCGCGCCCTTGTCACGCTGCTTTCGGACGCTGGAGCGAACGGCGTCGACCCCGTCGCTTTCCATTCCCCAGAACGGATCGTGGCCGCCGCTGATGATGATCGTCTGGCCGCTCGCGTAGATCCTCGGTCCCGTGATGTCCCCTCGGCGGGAGGCGTCGGCGACGCTGATGGCGATGTCGTGCGTGCTTCCGATGTCCCTGACGGTCGTCACGCCGCCTTCGACCTGTTCGCGGGCCATCGCGACCGCGTGAATCGTCTGTTCCTGTTCGGACTGCCGCCTGAGGGTTTCGACGGGATCGCCGGTGCCGTCCCACACGAGGTGGACGTGAAGGTCGATGAGGCCCGGTGTGACGAGTTCAACCTCCTTGACCTCCGCCGCGGGACCGGGCTTTTCGTCGTACACGCCCTCGATCTCGTCACCTTCGACGGCGACCCACTTGCCACGCTGTCGACCACGCTTTGCGTCCCACACGTCACCGTACAGCAACAACTCGTACTCGCTCATTATTTTGCTCCGTGAATCGTCGTTTCTCTGGCACCGACCATCCGACATACGCAGCTATACACTGGCATACGGTGTGATATAATTTAACTAATTATATTAATTTTTCGCTGAAAAAGGGGAAATGCGCTCGTCCGCCATCTACGGTGGAGACAGAGCGCTGACGGCCGACACCCCGGCCCAACAGCGGTTCGTCGTTGGCTCGACACCCCGCTCACTCGCTGGCACGCCGTCACGATCTCTCTGGCAACTCGGAAACGAGTCGCCTCGGCCGTCGGGAGGACCGCCACCCGCGAACTCGATATCCGGCCGCCCGACTTGCTGACCGGCCGCCGATCGATCAGGACCTCCGATCTGAACCGTTCAGGCGTTTCGGAGGCGCCGCGTCGCTTCGGAGTCCACCTCACCGTCCTCGATCACGACACCGTACTCCTCGCGTGCGGACTCTTTCGTGATGTACCCGTCACGGTAGTCCTCGTAGACCTTCTGTTCGGGCCGATCGTACGGATCGCCGTAGCCCCCGCCGCTAATGCTCTTGATGGAGAACTTGTCGCCGGACTCGAACTTGTACCCGGAGACCTTCGACGGCAAGGTGATCTCTTCTCCGTCGGGTTTGATGTGTTTGAGCTCGCCGGACGGGGCGCCCTTCCCGCCGTCGAATCCCCAGGAGCCGTATTTGTTCCCGTCTCCCTCGATCGTGATCGTCGAGTCGCTCAGGAACTTCACCATCCGCTCGTGACCGTGACCGCCGCGGTGTTCGCCGGCGCCGGCCGTTTCCTCGCGGAGGCGGTAATGTTCGATCCGGAGGGGATGTGAGAGCTCTATGTCCTCGACCGGCCGATTTTGGGTGTTGTGTACCAGCGCGTCGACGGCGTCGAGTCCGTCGGATTCGGGGCGTCCACCGTACGCGCTCTCGTTGACCTCGATGTACACCCAGTACTCGTCGTTCTCGTCCACGCCCGAGTAACTGATGAAGTAGCAGTGCGGTCCCGACCCGGCGGCGGTCTTCTCTGGAACCGCGTTGCTGAACGCCTTCAGAATGAGATCGCCTAACAGATCCACCTGATTGATTCGGGCGAACGCCGACCGAGGCATACTCGGGTTGAACAGACTGCCCTCTCTCGCTTCTACGTGTATCGGTGCGAACGTCCCCGAGTTCTGTGGGATGTACTCGTCGTGAGTGGCCGTATCTGTCAGGATCGCTCGAACGATGAAGTACGAGGCCGGTTCGGCGGATCCCCTGAACGGGACGTTGTACCCCGTCATGACCTCGTCTTCGGATCCGCTGAGGTCTATCGTGAGGTCACCGCCGTCGACGGTGAGTTCTACGTCCACCTTCAGACGCTCGTCTCGGTTTCGACCGTCGTCGTCGAGGTACCCCGTCTCGTGGTACGTTCCGTCGGGGACCTTCTCGATCTCTTTGCGCATCAGCGATTCGCCGTAATGCATCAGGTCCTCGCTGGCCTGGAGAATGTGCTCGTAGCCGTGCTCTTCGACCAGCCCGAGGAACCGCTCTTTACCGACCTCACACG
The DNA here is from genome assembly GCF_004799685.1 of Halobellus limi. Lineage (NCBI taxonomy): Archaea > Methanobacteriati > Methanobacteriota > Halobacteria > Halobacteriales > Haloferacaceae > Halobellus > Halobellus limi. The sequence continues at coordinate 81,812 of NZ_CP031312.1, read as the reverse complement.
AGGAGATCTGCGCCTGGAGGTCGCCCAAAACCACGCGGGGCGTCCGCACGTTCTCTTCGATCAGGTTCCAGATCTCGTCGACTCGCTCGCCCTGATCGTAGACCTTCGTCGCCTTGAACAGTGTCCCCTCGGCGTAGACGTCCTCGAGGTCGACCGCCAGACCGGGCGTCGCCGCCCCGATATCGAGGTGGTGTGCGTTCGTCGCCGTCCACGCAATGTGCTCTCCCTCGTAGAAAACCGGCGTAATGACCGCGATGTCGGGCGAGTGGGCCGCACCGTAGTGAGGGTGGTTGTGAATGAACACGTCGCCCTCGTTGATGACCTCGTCGGGATCCTGACCGCGTTCCTCGAAGGTCTCGAACATCCCCTCGACGGACGCGATGAGCGTTCCCACCTGCATCGGCGTGAAATCGCCCTCCGCGATCTGCTTTCCCTCGGCGGTCAGGATCCCGGATCCAATGTCCTCGCTCTCCCGGATGATCGACGAGTACGCTGACCGAATCAGTTTGTGTCCCATCTCCTGGGCGATCGTATCGAGTTCGCCACCGATGACCTGCAGCGTCACCGGGTCGATCTGTCGTTCCTGTATTACTTCTTCGGCATCCATTGTCATACACGGGCTTGTTACTCTCTAACCATATTTAAATGTATGGTGTGGCACAGATCCAATGCACACCGGGTTGGACGGTTTTCCGCTCGTATTACCGATGGGAACCACGGATCACGAACAAAATACAGGCAGCTACATTCGTTTGTGTTATCAAAACGCACGATCTCAACTTATGCCTCATCGCCTCCCGGGACCGTCGATTTTCGTTCGCTGTTCGTCTCCAGAACTATACAAAAACGAATATTACCTGTATTATGAGTTTGTAGACTCTTGAGCATCTACGATCCAGAGAGCCCTTCGGTTCTTCGGTTAGTGTTTGGAATATCCGAATCAGAACGCACCACCATTCGAGCAGTGCCCGTACGCAATCGACCGGGTCGCGGTCGTTCGTGACAGATTTGACTCGATACGTCACCCTCACTCAAGAAATTACAAGAATAGGTTTGTAATGGGACTAACAGACCGCCTCAACGGTGATTATGCTATCGTCTTCGTCACAATTCACCCTCGTGGCCGCCGTTCTTCAAATACTGTTTGGAATATACGAACACTATCCGGTGCTAGCCGGACGGACCGTGCGCTCGGGCTATGCCCACGGATCATCAACCCCCCAGATCGCGGTCGGTCTCGAATTTCACTGCCCCCATCTCGGTAGCCGATCCGATTGCCGTTCGTCGTCACCGCCAGAGTATATATACTCCTTCAGCATTGAGGGTGATGTTAGTTACTAATGGACACGGTACTCATCGGCGTATGGCACTCGATACATCGGACGGCCGGTCCTCGGCCGGCAATAGCGGTTTCCTGTCGGATAGCAACGGTTCTCACAGACAAACTCTCCGAAGCGATACATCCAAATGAGTCGTAGCGACTTTCCTTCGACGGCAGGTACCGTAGTGATCGGAGCCGGCATCGTCGGCAGCTCCCTCGTAGGCGAACTCGCCGAACGCGGCAGAGACGACATCCTCCTGATCGACAAGGGGCCCCTATCGGACCCCGGCGGCTCGACCGGCCACGCCTCCAACTTCATCTTCCCCGTCGAACACAGCAAGGATATGACCAAGATCACCTCCGACAGCCGGGACATCTACCGCGAGTTCGGGGTGTTTACCAACTCCGGCGGGATCGAGGTCGCTCGAACCGAGGAGCGGATGGAGGAACTCAAGCGCCGCGTCGTCTCCGCGAAGGCCTTCGGTGAAGACGCCGAACTCCTCACGCCCGAGGAGGTCGAGGAACTCGTCCCCTACGTCAACACCGACATCATCAAGGGCGGCTTCTACAGCACGGATGCCGGCACCTGTGACCCGCTCCGCGCCGGCGAACTCTACCGCCAGCAGGCGAAGGACGCCGGTGCGCTCCGTACCGCACCCAACACGGAAGTGACGGACCTCCGCGTCGAGGACGGCGAGATCACCGCCGTCGAGACCGAGAAAGGAACCGTCGAGGCCGACGAGGTCGTCATCGCCGCCGGCCTCTGGAGCCCCAAAATCGCAGATATGGCCGGCGTCGACATTCCCCTGACTCCCGCCGTCCACCAGATGGTCTCTGTCGGACCCATCGAACGCTTCGAAGAGGGTCCGGAAGGCGAGATCAACTACCCGGTCGTCCGGGACATGGACACCCAGATGTACGAGCGCCAGCACGGCAACGACATCGAGGTCGGCTCCTACGAGCACCGGCCCATCCTCTGGGACGTTGAGGACGTCCCCTCCATCGAGGAGTCGCCGCTCTCGCCCACCCAACCGCCCCTGACCGAGGATGCCTTCGAGAAGTCTATGGAGCACGCTCTGGAGATCATTCCGGACCTTCTCGATGATCCGGACGCGGGTATCCGACACTCCATCGACGGGCTGCTCTCCGTCACGCCGGACGGCCACCCGCTCTTGGGTCCGATTCCCGAGGTCGACGGGTTGTGGTCGTGTGCGGCCATCTGGATCAAGGAAGCGCCCGCGATCGCGCGGGAGGTCTCGAAGTGGATGACGAAGGGCCACCCCGACATCGACATCGTCGCCCACGACCACGTCGCCCGCTTCGACGAGTACGGCGAGACCGACCAGTTCGTCGAGAGCCGCGCTCACGAGGGGTTCCAGAAGATCTACGACATCGTCCACCCCCGCGAGCAGTGGCAGTCCACTCGCCCGCTCCGGACGAGCGCCTTCTACAACCGTCAAGAGGATCTCGACGCCGAGTTCTTCGAGGCTGGCGGTTGGGAGCGCCCGCGCTGGTTCGAGTCGAACGCGGATCTGGTCGACAAATACGAAGATCAGATCGAGGATCTTCAACGTCCGAACGAGTGGGACAATCGGTGGTGGTCGGACATCATCCTCGGTGAGCACCTGCACTTGCGGAACAACGTCGGGATGATCGGCGATACCGGCTTCGGGATCTTCGACATCATCGGGAGCGACGCCTACGAGAATATGGAGCGGCTCTGCGTCGCGTCGATGGACATCGAGGTCGGGGATGCGTCGTACACGCCGATTCTGGCGCCGAACGCGGGGTTCGTCGCGGACCTGACCGTCGCGCGTCTCGGGAAGAATCACTACCGGGTGATCACCGGCGGTTCGCACGCGGGCCAGGACAAGACGTGGTTCGGCGACCACTTGGAAGGCGACGCCGAACTCATCGGTCGCTCCTCGGAACTGTGCACGCTGGGCGTGTGGGGGCCGAACGCGGAAGCGCTGATGGACTCCATCAGTGAGGAGCCGATGACGGCCGACTCCTTCGACTTCGCGGAGATGAAGGACGTCACGATCAACGGCGTGTCCGCGAAAGCGCTGCGGATCTCCTACGTGGGCGAGTTCGGGTGGGAGATCTACGCGCCGATGGACCGGGGCCAGCGCCTCTGGGACACGGTCTACGAGGCGGGCCAAGAGCACGACATCCGGCCGGTCGGGACGGGCGTCTACGGCGAGACGGGTCGGATGGAGAAGGGCTACCGGCTGATGGGCGCGGAGCTCGAAATCGATTACAACCCCGCGGAAGCGGGGCTGACGTTCCACGGGGTGAAGGACGCGGACTTCATCGGGAAGGACGCGTACGCGGAAGCGATCGACGAGGAGAACGCGGCGACGCTGTGTACGCTGTCCGTCACGGACCACGCGCCGGAGGGCGGCGAGCCGCGGTTTATGACGGGCGGCGAGCCGATCCTCGATCAGGACGGCGAGGTGCTCATCGACGAGGAGGGCCGTCGCTCGTACGTGACGTCGGCGGGGACGGGCCCGTCGGTGGGCAAGCACCTGCTGCTGTCGTACCTGCCTCAGGAGTACGCCGAAGAGGGCCGGGAACTGCAGGTGGAGTACTTCGGCCAGCACTACCCGGTGGAAGTCGAGGTCGCGGGCAACGGCGGGGTCTTCGATCCGGAGAACGACCGGCTGTTCCGCAACGAGTACTAACGGGAGGAGACGGAGCACACACTTATGGAGATACTCACAGCAATCAAGCGCGTACCGGAGACGGGCGCGAAGGTATCGCTCACTGACGATAACCTCGACATCGACACGACGTCGCTGGGGTTCACGTTCAGCCCCCACGAGGAGTGCGCGGTCGAGGAGGGCGTCCAACTCGTCGAAGAGCACGGGGGGAACGTGACCGTGCTGACGCTGGGCGAGGAGGAAGCGACCGAGCAACTCCGCTCGGCGATCGCGATGGGGGCCGACGACGGGATTCTGCTGGATGGCGGGGACGCCGAGTGGGGTCCCGCGGGGACGGCGGAAGCCATCGCTGAAGCGGTCGAGGAGAGCGACACGGAGTTCGACCTGCTGCTGTTCGGCAACGAGTCGGCGGACGCGGCGAACCACCAGGTGGGCGTTCGCGTCGCGGAAGAACTCGGCCTGCCCTGCGTGACGGGCATCAAAGACCTCGACGTCGACGGCGGGACGGCGACGGCCAAACGGGAGATTCCGGGCGGGTCGGAAGTCTACGAGGTGGACCTGCCCGCGGTGATCACGGTGAAAGAGGGCCTGAACGAGCCGCGGTATCCGTCGATGCGGGCGAAGATGCAGGCGCGGAAGGCCTCCGTCGCACAGAGCGAGCCCGACCCGCGCGAGGACGATCTGGAACTGGTCGAGTTGGAAGTGCCGGAGACGGACGACAGTCCGGCGGAGATCCTCGGGGAGAGCCCGGAGGCGGCCGAGGACGTCGTGGACGTGCTCGAAGAACTGGAGGTGGTCTGAGATGGTACTCACGCTCGTCGAACACGACGAGGAAGGACTGGACGACGTGTCGTTGCAGGCGCTGGCTTTGGCGCGTGACGTCGCCGACCAGGCCGGCGAACCGCTGGAAGCGATCGCGTTCGGGGCTGGTGCCGAAGACGTCGCTGGCGAGGCCGGCGACCACGGGGTCGAGACGCTGCACGCCGTCGACAGCCTCGAGGAGTACGCGCCGGAAGCGTACGGTCGCGCGGTCGTGCAGTGCGCTGAAGAGGTCGGCACGGAAGCGGTGATCGCGCCGGGGACTGATCGAGGCGCGGAGAAGCTGGCGCACGCGGCCTCGAAGCTGGACGTGACGATGGCGGCGGAGGTCACGGACGTGGAAGTGGGCGACTCCTACGAGCTGACCCGCCAGCGGTGGGGCGGGACGCTGATCGAGCATTCGAGGCTCACGGCGGAGACGAACCTGCTGACGGTGGCGGCTAACGAGGTATCGGCCTCGGCGACCGGCGGCGACGCGGCCGCTGTCGAGGCGTTCGCGCCGGACCTCGCGGACGGCGACCTGCGGGTGCAACTGACGTCGGTCGAGGAATCCGACGTGGAGGGCGTGCCGCTCGGGGAGGCCCGGGTGGTGGTCTCCGGAGGTCGTGGAACCGACGGGGACTTCTCGGAACTGGAAGCGCTGGTCGAGCGGGTGCCGAACGCGGCGCTGGGGTCCTCGCGCGCGGCGGTCAACGAGGGATGGCGGCCGCACGACGACCAGATCGGGCAGACGGGAGCGAAGATCGCGCCGGAAATCTACATCCCCGCGGGGATCAGCGGTGCGGTCCAGCACATGGTGGGGTGTAAGGGGGCGGAGAACATCCTAGCGATCAACACGGACCCGGAGGCGGCGATCATCCAGAAGGCCGATTGGGCGGTGATCGCGGACCTCCACGAGGTGGCGCCGGCGATCGCAGAGGAACTGGAAGCGCGCGGCCACTCCGAGTAGCTGGACGACCTCCGGTCTCGGTTTCTCTATCGACGTGGGGATAGTTCGGTTGTACTGAGAGGATTACTGAGGGGGATATCGGACGCAGACTGGATCGAACGCGTGGATAAGGCCGCGATCCTTATTTAAACAACTTCACTATTGGGTACGTATGGGTAACTGATCCTGCTGATTGAGTGGAATCGAGGAGATGTCGACACAGATGTCTTCGTGGTTCGGGGCGCTTGCGGATGTCGTCGAGCAGTTGGATTCGGATGGGTGGGCAGTCCACCACGTCGACGTCGTCGCCGAAAGGAGGGGTTCTGATCCGCTCGCGGGTACCATAGAGATCTCGACGCCGTTTCACAATCTCCCCTCGATGGGCGGCGAATCGACTCTCGAACTCAGTTCGTCTTCGATCGACGACCAGGGGCTGTCGCTCACGTTCCGATCGTCGATATGTTCGGAGTTCACCCCGGCGGAGTGCGGCAGTGACCGTCGACCCAGTGATCAGAATCCGGGGGTAGTGCCCACCGAGACGCGTTTTGAAAACGGGGTGTTGCGGGTCACGCTAAAGATAGTGAACCGCGGGCAGAGCCTGACGGACGCTCGTTACGGTGGCGCAACGTCTCGTGAGTCGGACGCACCCGCGTCGGATGGCGGGCCGAGCGATCTCACAGATCCCGAAGCCGTTCGGGACGAATCGGTGCCTCCGTTCGAAGACAGCGGTTACCTTCGGTGTTTGTACAACTCTTGTGAGACGTTCGCCGAGATGAGCGAGAAAATCGATATGGAGGTTTCGAGCGAGACCGTACGCCGATATATGATCGATGCAAACATTCACTCCCCGTCTGCGAGCAAGATCATCGGCTAATAGCGAGGTACGCTTCTAAAGGGGGGAGAGGGATCGGCACGACAATCATGGGATTGGGAACTTTCCGACCCCTCGTTCCGGATTCACACGACAACAACATATATATTCTTTGAATACGGACCGGCGCACATACGAGCGGAGACGCTGTAGCGACGCCTGCCTCCCTCCGATCGTCGACGGGAGCGTCTTGAAGCGATGGCGGCGAGTCCGCGTGGTGCTCTCAGGAGTTCATACCCTGCTTGCGTTCTTTCGTCCCCGCCCAAACGATGTCCCGGAGTCGTTCGAATTATAGTAGTGTTTGCAAGTCTTCACTCACTCAATCGCACGACAGCGTGCGATCGGATGAGCAATTAGTTGCAAACGCTACTATAGCTGACCCTGTGTGAAGGCGAACGACTGCATCCACTCGTCAGTTGTAACTCGCTCGGGGCGGCAGAACAATACGATAGTTGAAAAATATAGATACATACTTTTTAATCAATATTATTGGCGTCCTTTGTGATCTTGGTGGCGTTCGTATCTAAAAACGGGTGCTATCAGCGTCTAAAAGCAGTGTAGAGGTATCAACGAGAAATACGGCCTCATCGATGTCGTGTTTCTCGAGGCAGATAGAGAATACGCAATAAAGAGGTCTTGTCGCCGGATACCGCTTCTTAGAAGTGATTCGTTCGAATCGCGACTAACCGTTCTGTGCACCAACAAATCAAAAATCGAAATAGTATACAAAATTTATCAATTAGGCATTGCGGCTGCTGATATCTATCGCAGGGACGCCACGAGCGAGGTGCCCATCCGTTCCGACACATCGACACGGAGCTGATAGAGACCCGCTTGTTCCTCATCAGCGGTTTCGCTTCGGACCACACGGTACTCGCGACGCATCCCGATGACTTTTGCTTCCCCCGGGAGAACCGAGTGCGTATGACTGCCGACTCGCCGCCCGACGACGGGGGAGATCCCGTCTCGGTGCTCTTTCTCGACGTGCGGAACTTCACGCTTCTCTTGGACAACTACGGCGACGACGAGATCAGCGAGATGCTCGACGAGCTCTTCGGGCACGTCCGCACCGTGGTCGAGAAACACAGCGGGGTGATCGACAAGGTCGTCGGCGACGGGATTATGGCCGTCTTTCGGGGCGATTCCCCCGGTCAGAGCGCGCTGAACGCGGCGACGGAGATCCACCGGCACACGAACGACCAGAACGGTATGGACCGTCGGTTCGGATCCGTCAACGTCGGTATCGGCATCGCGACGGGCCCGGTCAACGAGACCACGCTCGCCGACATCGATTCGACCGTCATCGGCCGCAGCGTGAACATCGCGGCCAGACTCGAAGGGCTGTGCAAGGAGTACGACGCCTCGATCCTGGCCGACGAGACCACGTACAACTCGACGTCGGTCCACGAACTCCCCGACGGCTACGTCGGGCGGCGGATCCCCGATCAGAGCCTCCGGGGAATCCGCCGGAACCTCGACGTCTTCCACCTCTGCGATACGACGAAGTTCAGCGAGAAGTACATCCACCTGTTCAACGAGGGGACGCGCGAGTTCGCCAACCAGAACTACGAGGAGGCGCTCAACGCGTTCACGCAGGCGTACACGCAGGACGAGCGCTACATGGACGGGGCGCTTCTCAACCACTTCACGAACGCCTGTCTGGAGCGGATCAACGACGACCGGGCGCTGTTCCGCAACCCCGACCGCTACGAGGAGCACTCGACGATCCAGGAACAGCAGTCGGTCCAACTCCTCGGATTCATCGAGTCGGCGACGGTGACTCGGGAGTTCGACCCCGAGCACATCCTCGACGTCGGCTGCGGCACCGGCAAGGTGACCGAGCGACTGGCCGAGCGGTACCCCGACGCGTCGGTCGTCGGGATCGACTCCTCCCGATCGGCGATCGCGAAGGCCCGGACCGAACACAGCCCCGAGCACCTCGACATCGAGTACAGCTACGAGAAGATCGAGAAGTACTGCCCGGACGAGGAGATCGGCCGCTACGACCTGATCTTCTCGAACGCGGCGATGCACTGGGTCGAGGGCCAACACGAGGCGTACGCCAACCTCCGGAAGCTTATCGACTCCGACGGGCTCTTGGCCGTCCACCAGGGTCACGAGGGCACCTACAAGGAACTCCACCAGGTCGCGGTCGAGGTGCTCGACGACTTCGACTACGACGCCTACTTCGAGAACCTCAATCCGCCGCTGGATCTCATCTACTACAACACCGACGAGATGGGGGACTTACTGGAGGGGCACGGGTTCGATCCCATCCGGATGAAAGACGACAACGACACCGCCCCCGACACCATCGTCGACGACTTCGCGGAGGCGAGTCTGAACGCCTACTGCGAACGCCTGCAGAGCGAGTCCCAGCGGGAGATCTTCCGCGAGCAGTTCAAGCAGCGCGCGCGAAAGCAACTCGACCCCACCGACGTCACAGTCCACCGGATATACGTGATCGCGGCTCCAACCGAGGCGTAACGATGACGACTGTCGAATACGTGGCCGATCCGCGCGAGTACGCCGACGAGATCCGGCGGCTGCTCGCGGCCGCCGAGGACGAGTTCGTGCCGCCGCTCTCGGCCCGCCAGGGAACGACCCAGACCGACGGCCTCGACGAACAGCGGAACGACGCGCTCGACGAGTACTTCGAGCAGTGCATCGACCAGTCGTTCGTCCTCGCGTACGACGGCGAGGACGTCCTGGGATTCCTCTCGTTCCGTCCCGGCTACGCCATCGACGAACTCGGCGCGTACACGCCCTCCGACTACGTCTCGACGATCATCGTCGACCCCGCACACCGACGTGAGGGCTACGCTCGGAGACTGTACCACGAACTGTTGACCGACGTCCCCGAGGACGCTCGGGAACCGTACGTGACGACCCGCACGTGGGACTCGAACGACCGCCACCTCGACCTCCTCGAGGACCTCGGGTTCGAGCTCCTCACCCGCATCGAGGACGACAGGGGCGAGGGCGTCGACACGGTGTACTACGGGATCGCCGTCGACGACTACGACGGCTCGGACCGATGACCTCCCGCCTCTTTGCCTCGGGCCGATGACCGGCGACACCGTCGCTGTCGTCTCGGATCTCCACCTCGCTCCCGAGAGCGCAGGTCCGCTGTTCGACGCCTTCGAGGCGGCCACAGAGCGGTTTCTCGCGCACGACCCCGACGAACTCGTCATCCTCGGCGACGTCGTCGCGGGGGCCGGCCCGGACGCCGACCGCCGTCTGCTCGCCCGCTTCGTCGACCGCCTCGACGACCTCCCGGTCCCCTACCGCGTCGTCCCGGGTAACCACGACGTCGACCACCTCGACCTCGAGACGTTCGAGGAACTCGTGGGGAACGACCGCTGGCGGATCGGCTCCGACGACGACCGCGTCTTCCTCGACTCCTCGGCCCCGCGACTCTCCGGGAGCCGCGGCGAGGTCGACGCCGTCCAACTCGACGCCCTGGCGGACGCCGCGGCGCGCCTCCGCGACGCCGTCGTCTTCGTCCACCACCCCGTCCACTACCGGCCCGTGGGGGACAACTACTGGTTCGGCGAACACCCCGAAGAGGCCTTCTGCGGCAACAAGCGAGACGTTCGAGCGCTTCTCGACCCCGCCTCGGACCGGATCGACGCCGTCGTGAACGGACACCTCCACGCTTGGCACTACGACGACGTCGACGGCCTCCCACACTTCACCGTCGACTCGTTCAACAAGCGCCGTAACCCGCGCGGCGAAACGGGCGCGTTCGCCGTGCTTCGAACCGGCGAGACGACCGTCTGCGAGCACCACGCGGGCGACGGGACGGAGCATCGGGTCAGACTCTCCGACTGAGCGGCGCCGCATCGGGAGTCCGCACCGAACCCCGGTTCCCGATCAACCCGACGAGTCGGACGCCGGCGGCGTGAGCGCCGACAGGTTTCGCCCCGCGGTTGAGGACTCACACACGCTCCGATCGCGCCCTTCGAAGGGAAACTGTTAGCTGGTGTCTCGACTCACTGGGGGGTATGCAACTCGACGCGCTCGCAATCGACGAGTCGGTCTCGGCGCTGTTCCCGCCGGAGCGACTGCTCGACGCCCTCCGAGACTCGCCGGTCGAAACGACCGTGATCGACGGCTCGACCGATCCGGTCGTCGACTGCGACGCGGTCGTGACGTTCCAGTACCGGGAGCGGTTTCTCGACGTCGAGTGGATCCACTCCGTTCTGGCGGGTGTCGATCGCTTTCCGCGGGACCGGCTCCGCGAGGAGGGGGTCGTCCTGACGAACAGCACCGGAATCCACGGGGACGCGATCGGCGAGACCGTCGCGGGGTACGTCCTCTCCTTCGCACGGCGCCTCCACGAACACGCGGCGAACCAACGGCGGAACCGCTGGTCACAGCCGGCCTGGGACGAGGCCTGGACGGTCGCGGGCGAACGGGCCTGCGTCGTCGGTCTCGGGAGCCTCGGACGGGGCATCGTCGACCGACTGACGGGACTCGGGCTCGACGTCGACGGTGTCCGCCGGACGCCGGTGCCCGAACCGGGCGTCGGACGGGTTTACACGCCGTCAGAGCTGGAACGAGCGGTCTCCGACGCGAAGTTCGTCGCGCTGGCGGTTCCGCTCACCGACGAGACCCGGGGGCTGATCGATGGTGACGTCCTGGCGGCGATGCGCGAGGACGCGTATCTCCTGAACGTCGCCCGCGGGGACGTCGTCGATCAGGACGCGCTGGTGACGGCGCTCGAGGAGGGTACGATCGCCGGGGCAGCGCTGGACGTTTTCGAGACGGAGCCGCTCCCCGAGTCGTCGCCGCTGTGGGAGATGGACGAGGTGATCCTCACGCCGCACGCGGGTTCGATCACGAGGGACTACTACCGGAACGTCGCCGACGTCGTTCGGGAGGGCGTCCGACGGATCCGAGCGGGTTCGGACCCCGTCAACAGGGTCCTGTGATCGCGCGCGTCGGCGCCGAGATGGACGTCGCCGGCCTTCCCGTCGCCGTTCCGATGGCAACCGAGACGCGCAGTGGACCCGACCGCCGGTCTTCGGTCCCACTGTTCTCACGACTGCACGGCGAGCGGTACGTGCACCCCGGGTGTTAGGTAAGCCTAAAAAATCGACACTCTTTTGAACGGTTACGTGGCTCTACTGGGTACGACTGCGGGCCGCACCGCCTCGGACGCGGAGCCGGGAGAGAGCCGCTGAACAGGGAGTGGTCGACTGCGACGCGAGACCGACCGCAGGTTCCCCGCGCCACGATGCGCCTGGCTGTCCGATCGGAGGTTCGATTGGAGGTTCGACCGGAATTCGACCGAATCGACGGGTTCGTGGCCGTTGTCGACGGGTAACTTACTCTGCTGACTACCGGCCAAATTATTTTGGCTAGCCTAAAAACCGGAACGGTTATGAACTTTTAGGCTAGCCTAAAATTATGGCGAGTACAGACAGAACGCGCGGTGCACCGATCGCGAAACCGGCGGGACCCGGGTCGACCGCCCTCGTCACCGACGTCGACGCGAGCCCCACGATGAGGGCGGGAACCCGGAAGCTGAACTCCGCTTCCGGGGACGAACGGCTGTCCGACCGTCGGCGGACCGTTGCCGCCACCGGCGGAGATGCCTGACTATGCGGGCGCGCACGTGGCTGATCGCCGCCCGCTACGGGGCCCCCGAGGAGTACGGGATACCGCGACTGCCCGCCTGGCGGGTGTGTCGACCCGACTGCGGCGGACTGGCGCTCGCGGACGACGACGCGGAACCGTTCATCGCCGCCGAGCGGCCGATGAAAGTACGACGGTAACCGAGACATATGGACAACGACAAAACCGAGACGACACGCGATGTATCGACCCGGAGAGACGTCGTCCGATACGGCGGCGCGATCGCCACCGGCGGGCTCTTGAGCGGCTGTGCGGGTCGGGGCGGCTCGCGGTCGGACGCCACGACCACCCGATCGACGGTGACCGGCGAGCCGACGGGGACCCAGCGCGGTACCGAACCGTACGCCGTCTCGATGGAACCGGTCGGCGAGGTGACGTTCGAGACCGCTCCAGAGCGGTGGGTCGCCTACGACGGCGGCTACGCCGATATGGCGGTCGCGCTGGGACGGGCCGACGGCCTGACCGGCATCGGCGGGGCCGACCGCTACTACACGTACGTCTACGACGAGCTCCCGGGCGTCGAGTTCGATCGGAGCGCGGTGGAGGCGCACCCGAAGGTCCGAACGAAAGAGGAGTTCTACGAACTCGACGGCGACGTCCACCTTTATGACCCACAGATGCTGATCAACTGGTTCGACTGGGACGAGGCGGACGTCGCGGAGATCTCCGAGGAGGTCGCTCCGTTCTTCGGGAACCTGATCTTCCGTCGGTCCGACGGCTGGCACGACTACCGGTACTACACGCTGTACGAAGCCTTCGAGAGGGTCGCAGCGGTGTTCCGTGAACGCGACCGCTTCGAGGCGTTCGCCGAACTCCACGACGAGTTCATCGCCGGCCTCCAGAGGCGGCTCCCCCCGGCGGACGAACGACCGAGCGTGTTCCTCACCTTCGAGGGGACCGACGAGCCGTCGACGTTCTCGCCGTACCGACTGGTCGACGGGGGGACGAGCAAGAAACAGTGGCTCGATCTCGGCATGACCGACGCCCTCGCGGGAACGGACGTCGAGAATCTCAGCACCACGAACCGCGGCGAACTCGACTACGAAAACCTGCTCGAAATCGACCCCGAAGTGATCCTCGTCCGCGGTCACGAACGGAAGACCGCTGAGGAGTTCCGAGAGACCGTGCTCGCGTATATGAGAGACCACCCCGTCGGCGGCGAACTCCGGGCGGTACGGAACGGTCGGGTCTACCGCGGTGGCTACCTCTATCAGGGGCCGATCCACAACCTCTTCTTGACCGAGCGCGCGGCGAAACAGCTCTACCCCGCCGAGTTCGGTGACGTGACCGGTGACCGGGAGCTGTTCGACCGTCAGCGGGTGGCGGACATCGTGAAGGGAGAGATCTGACCGTGCTCGACGCACCACAGTCGATACCGTGCTCGGCGGTGCGAACAGCCGCCGACGGTGCCGTCTCGGCGGACGACACCGCGTCCGTCGACGTCGTCCGCCGACGCCGTCGACCGATTCGCCACGCGGGCAGTGGCCGCCGATGATCGGCACGACGCTGCAGGACATCCGCGACCGACTCGCCGACCTCGCGAGCGAGACCGGTGAGTACTACCTCGTCTGCGCGCGCTACGGTGACCGGCCCGTACCCGCGTCCGGCCTCAGGTTCGACAGTCGCCGGACCGCCCGCGTGGCCGCTCGGATGACCGAGCAGTACCGCGCCGCGCTCCGCCGCTACGACCCGCGGCTCCCCTACCACGAGGTGGTCGTCTATCAGGACTGCCCGCCGGGGGAGACCGCTCGGCCGCGGGAACGCGGTCACTCCCGCTGTCGGGCCGATCACCCGGGAACGTGGACGCTCTCGGAGCCGGCCGTCCCTCGGCAGACCGCGAGCGACCGTCGGCTCGTCGAGTTCTGCCACCGGGTGGCGGCGTCGGTATTCGAGGCGCTCTCTGTGCGCGGTCACGAGCGGGTGGAATCGGCCGTGATGGACGCCTACCTCGAGTTCGCCGAGCGCCGTTCGACCCCCGACGGCCTCTGTCTCTGTCTGCTGGAATGTATGGCGGGCGAGATAGCCACCGGACTCCCGCCCACCGATCAGGCGGCCGTCCTTTCGGAGGCGGCGGCGCGATTGGACAGTGATGCGGACGCTCGGTGGGGCTCGGAACTGGACCCTGCCGACGCCGCGCTCTCGAGACTGCGGGCGGTCGGGATCGTCGAGAACACCCGTCACGTCGGCCCGGACGACCCCGACGCCACGGCCCATCGGATCGAACTCGCCGACTACGCGCTGTCCCGTCACGCCGACCGCCTCCCGCTGCTCCCGGTTCTCGTCGAACTCCACCGGTATGGTCGGGAGTGGCTTCCCGTCTCGGCCGCCGCGACCGGTCCGAAGCGCGAGTGGCGCATCGAACTCGTCCCCGCTGCGGAGGCGATCGCGACGGGGGATCGAGAGGCCTCGATCGCACCGGCGGTGACCTGATCCCGCGAGCCACGTCCAGTGACACGGAAGTCCCAGTACCTCCTCGCGCTGTACATCGAAGAACAGCGGTCGCCGCCGCCGGTCTCTTCGGGTCGGATCGCGGAGCGTCTCGACCGCTCGGCGTCGACGGCGACGGAGATGTTCGGGCGGCTCGAGGCGGACGGTCTCCTCACGCACGAACCGTACGCCGGCGCCACGCTCACCGAGGACGGGCGGGCACGAGCCGAAGAGCTACACGAGTCGTACGTCGCACTGTCGTGGTTCTTTCGCGTCGTCCTCGAACTGGACGACCACGAGCGGGAGGCGATGGAGATCGCCGGTCTGCTCCGCCCCGCCGTGGCCGAGCGGCTCTGCGGACTGGTGTTCGAGGACTTAGACGGCGTCGAGGCCGAGGACGTCTCCCTCCCGCGGGACGATCACCGATAGTGCTCGCCGACGCGAGTGGGCGCGGACCGGTCCCTTTTTATTTTAGGTTTGCCTAAACGAAGCTAATGTCCGTAGGCGCTCAGTCGCGTACCGACCAGGAATCGGCGGGCGAACCCGACCACTCTCCGACGATAACCGTCTGTGCAAGCGGCCCGAGTCGTTCCGTGTTCATCGAGGCCGACAACACGGACGGCTGGATCGCGAGCGATCTCACCGTCGACGTGCGTCGATAAGCGATATGACTGACACTAACACCTCAGAGACCGAACCGGCGGAGACGACCGAATCGGACGCCGACCCGGAGCCGGCGGTCGAGTCCGAACCGGACTCCGGTGCTGAATCGGCTCCGGAATCGGACCGGACGACGATCCGTCCCGGTCGGAACTTCGAGGAGGAGTACCGCCTCGACGCGAGCGAAGCGGGGGCGTTCCTGATCGCTCTCGGCGAGCAACTCCGCGACGGTGACGACCTCAGTCTCGTCACCGACGAGTGGGAACTGCCGTTCGCGTTCGGCGAACCGGCCGGTCTGGAGATCGACTACGAGGGGACGGGCGAACCAGAACTCGAAATCGAACTGGAGCTTCCCGGGCGCACCGACGAAACCGCGCCCGACGTCCGTTAGTCGATCGCTCGATCGAGGCCGAGGACGTTACTTCGTCGCCGACTCGAGGACGAGCGTGTCGTCTTCGAGGTAGTGTTCGACGTGGTGGGCGTGTTCCTCGATCGTTTCCAGCTGTTCGCGGAGCATCTGGGCGGTCGCGTGGTCACCGAGCCCGTCGGCCAGTTCGATGTGCTGGCGGTAGCTCTCGATGATGTCGCCCATCATCTCGAGGTCGTTCGAGAGCGACGTCCGGATGTCGTAGACGTCCTCGTCCTCTGGTTCGACTGTCGCGTTCTCCGCGAGCGTCGTCATACTGGCGTGCGGGACGCCGCCGAGCGCCTGCAGGCGCTCGGCCAGTTCGTCGGCGGCGTCCTCGACGTCCTCGTAGACCTCCTGGAGGAACACGTGGATGTCGAGGAACTCCGCGCCCTCGACGTTCCAGTGGTGCTTGTGGAGCTGGTGGTATAGGACGTACGCGTCCGCGAGGTCGCTGTTCAGTGCGTCGACGATCTGCTCGGCCTTCTCCGTCTCGAGGCGGAGTGCGTTCTCTTCGACCGTTCCGGCCTGCTGCTGGATCTGCTTTTCTGTGTTCATCTCGTCTCCCCCTACGTGCGCCACACACTTATAATTTATCAATAGTGGGACAACTTTTCGCACCACCTAAAAATCCGATCCATTCCGGCTGGCTTAGCTCCCGAAGAAGCTACTACACGTATTCTCCGGCGACTCCTGGTACTCCTATCTCGCACGGATTGACGAGAATACCTCAGAAAACAAACTATTGTTTTCGACGTACGACTCGACCGCGCTACTCCGCCGGCTCACTCGGATGGGGACCCCCCAGTGACCGCTGTGACGGTCTCCGCCGTGGACGTTTCCACCACGGGCGGTCACCCGCACCGCGCCACCGCCTGTGCCCGTCGCAGCGCCGACAGCGCCGACGGCGACGGTGCTGTCGGGACTGATCCGCCGGGACTGGGGTCCGCCCGTCCGGAGGCCGCGGTTCGCCGCGCGGGCGGTGAGCGGACCGCCGTCGTCGGCCACGCCGCCCGCGCTTTCCCGGGGACGATGTTGTAGCGGTCTATTTTCGGGCGTTCTCGACGCTCTCGCGGAACGCCTCCGCGCGTTCGGTCAGGACGCCGTAGTCGCCGGCTGCGACGGCCTCGCTGTCGACGAGCGAGCTCCCCACGCCGACGCCGTCGGCCCCCGCCTCGACGAACGCCTCGACGTTGTCGAGCGAGACCCCTCCGGTCGGGAGCAGCGGGAGGTGTTCGAGCGGTCCCTTCAGGCTGCCGACGTGCCCGGGGCCGAGCGTCGACGCGGGAAAGACCTTCAGGAGGTCCGCGCCCGCCTCGTACGCGTCGACCGCCTCCGTCGGCGTCATCACACCCGGCGCGACCACGGCCCCGTAGCGGTTGCAGGTGCGCACCACTTCGGCGTCGAAACTGGGCGTGACCACGAACTCCGCGCCCGCCCGCAGCGCCGCGCCCGCGGTCTCGCCGTCGAGGACGGTCCCCGCGCCGACGAGCACCTCCGAGCGATCGAAGGCCGAAGAGAGGCGGTCGATGGTGTTGAGCGCGCCGTCCGTGTCGGCCGTCACTTCGATCACGTCGACGCCGCCGTCGGCGAGGGCCGCGGCGACGTCTATCGTCTTCTCTGCCGGGACTCCGCGGAGGATCCCGACGATTCCGGTCTCGAACAGGCGATCGAGGTCTGCGTTCCGCTGTCGGCTCATACCCGGGGCTCTCGTGAGACGCTGATAAATGACCCGACGAACGACGCTTCGGTTCGCCGTCCCGTTCAGTTATGAAAAACGAGTTCGCGAAACGCACTCGCGTTCACCGATACCAAACGAACCTGCCGAAGTCACTCGGCGAGGTCGAGTTCGATCCGCTTGGCCGCGCTGAGAACCAGTCCCGGGAGGTCCTCCTCCAGGCGCTTTCCCGAGAGGCGCTCCGCGGGACCGAGCACGGCGAGCACGCCCGCGAGCTCCTCCGTCCGGTCCTCGCGCCTGATCGGTGCGGCCACCGACCGCATATCCTCGGCCAGTTCGCCCCGATCGAACGCCAACCCGCGGTCGGTGATCGACCGCAGTTCGTCCCGGAGATCGGCCCGAGACCGGATCGTCCGGTCGGTGTGGCGGTCCAGCCCGTACGCCTCGACGTACTCTTCGACGGCCTCTCGGGACCGGTAGGCGAGGATCAACTTCCCCGCGGCCGTCGCGTGCAGCGGGAGACGGTCCCCGAGCCGGACCCGCCGACCGTTCCGATCGGGGTCCTCGACCGCCGCGTGGACGGCCCGCCCGTCCTCGGCTACCACCAGCGCCGTCGATTCGCCGGTCGATTCCGCGAGTCCCCTGAGTTCGGACCGGGCCACCTCGTACAGCGGCATTCCGTCGCGGACCGACATCCCGAGGTCGAGGAACCGCAGACCGAGGCGGTACCGTCCGTCGGCGGAGATGACGACACCCAGCCGTTCGAGCGTCACGAGGTGGTTGTGCACGGACGCCTTCGACAGGTCCAACTCGTCGGCCAGTTCGGTGACGCCGGCCTCTCTGCCACCTTCCAGCGCGCGAACGATGCGACCGGACGTCCGGGTCGCACCGACTGGATACTCGGTCACGGCCGAAGGTACGTTCCGGAATCACTTAAATACTGTTCAGCATCGACAAACGATCTTTGTAAATAGTGATAAATGATGACGATTTCCGGGAAAGGCCCAAATCGGGATTAAAGCTGCGTTAGAACGTCTCTAACCGCAGTTGAGGTACTTTTCTACAGTCCGAATTTGTTCACTATGAATAAACGATTTTGTTATGAATACTCACCCACTATTCAACGAAAACACGTCTAGACGGCTTCTAACGTCGTTTTAGATACAATCATTCCAAAGATTTAAGTTAATTATTTCCTATGTTGAACGTGAGCCTCGATATGACAAATAATGATGGACGCTCGGTCGGACGGCGAACTGTTCTCAAAGGTGCTGGAATCGCGGGTCTCGCGGGACTCGCCGGGTGTGTCGGAACGGGTGACCCCGAGCCGACGGACACGACGCAATCGAGCGGTGGCAGTACCGACTCCGGCGACGCGACGTCGACGCCGCAGTCACAGCTCGCGGGGTCGGCAGAGGTCTGGGGCTGGGACGTGGCCGCGCGGGCGATGGACCTCATCGACGACCCCTACGAGGAGGCCAACGGCGGCGACGTCTCGATCAACCAGATCGGTCGCTCGGACCTGAAAGACCGGTTCAAATCGCGGCTGCTCTCGGGGACGGGCGCGCCGGCCGCCTCGATGATGGAGAGCGTCGACGCCGCTTCCTGGGTGGACACGGGCGGACTCCGCGACATTTCGGGGTGGCTCGAAGACTCGGGAATCAAGGGTGACTTCGTCGAGGGCAAGTGGGGGCCGCTCGAGAAGGACGGCGGCACGTACGCGCTCCCGTGGGACATCGGCCCCGTCGTGACCTTCTACCGCCGCAGCGTCCTGGAGGAGCACGACATCGACGTGAGCACCGTCGAAACCTGGGACCAGTACATCGAGGAGGGACAGAAACTCCCCGACGGTCAGTACCTCCTGAACCTCCCGTCGAACGACTACGACGGCCTCTGGCGGATGATGCTCCGACAGATCGGCGGGCAGCCGTTCACCGCGAACGGCGCGGTCAACGTCGCCTCGGACAAGAGCCTGCAGGTCGCCCGCATCCTCAAGGAGATCCGCGACTCGGGGATCGCCAACGACCTCGCCTCGTGGTCCTCCGGCTGGTTCACCGCGTTCGGCGACGGGACCACAGCGAGCCTCACCGCGGGCGCGTGGATGGAGGGGACGCTGAAGGCCGAACTCGGCGATACGTCCGGCGACTGGGGCGTGTTCAAGCCCCCGGCGGTCGAATCCGGGGGATCGCGAGCGACCAACTGGGGCGGCTCGAACCTGACGATCCCGGCACAGATCTCCGACGAGAAGGCGAAGCGCGCGTGGGACTTCATGAAGTACGCCCTCGGCCGCGAGGAGAGTCAGCTCACGATGTACCGCGAGTACGGCCTGTTCCCGGCGCTGGAGACGACCTACGAGTCCGAGGCCTTCGACCAACCGAACGAGTTCCTGGGCGGGCAGGAGGCGGGCCGCATCTACGCGGAGATCGCGCCCGAGATCGCGCCGTACCGGTACACGATCGACACGCCGGAGGTCACGCAGGCCATCAACTCGCACTTCCGCGACATGATGGCCGGCGACAAGACGCCCAAGGAGGCCGTCGACGCGGCCGCACAGCAGGTGGCCGACCGGACCGATCGCGACCTCGCCTGAGGACGATCGATGGCCACTCGAGATTCGCTTTCGGGATCGAACCCGTCGGTACGCGATCGCCTGCGGTTCGCGCGACAGTCGGTCGGCGAGCGGATGCCGACGCCCGGCGAGGGCGTCGTCGGCTACGTGTTCTTACTGCCGGCGTTTCTCCTCTTCGGCCTCTTCCTCGCGTTCCCGATCGTCTACACGTTCTACCTCTCGTTCTTCAGGTTCGAGGGGGTCGGCGACGAGACGCTGCTGTGGATCGACACCGGCTTCTTCAGCTACCGGCTGACGAGCATCGCGGACCTCAGCTTCGTGGGGCTCCAGAACTACACGCGGATGTTCACCGACACGCTGTTCCACCAGGCGATGTTCAACACGACGTTCATCCTCGTCGTGCAGGTGCCGCTGATGGTGGCGCTCGCTCTGCTCTTCGCCGTCGCGCTCGACGCGTCGTTCGTGAAACTGCGCGGCGTCTTCCGCACGGTGCTCGCGCTTCCAGTCTCGGCGAACCTCGTCGCCTACTCGACGGTGTTCCTCCTGATGATGCAGGACGCCGGGCTGATCAACTACGTGTTGACCTCGCTGGGACTGCCCGCGATCCCCTGGCTGACCAGTTCCTTCTGGTCGCGGATGACCATCGTCGGGGCGGTGACCTGGCGGTGGACGGGCTACAACATGATCATCCTGCTCGCGGGGCTCCAGAACATCCCCCAGCAGCTCTACGAGGCCGCCGAGATCGACGGCGCGAACCGGATCGAGAAGTTCCGGTACGTCACGGTCCCGCAGCTCCGCCCCGTGCTGCTCTTCGTGTTCGTCACCTCGACGATCGGGACGTTCAAGCTGTTCAGCGAGCCCGTCATCATCAACGGCGGCGGCGCGCCGCTGGACTCGACGATCACCATCGTCCAGTACATCTACCAGACGGCGTTCATCGACTTCCGACTCGGGTACGCCAGCGCGCTCACGTACGTCCTCATCGGCATCGTGAGCGTCTTCTCGGCGATCCAGCTCAACGTCGGAGGTGAGAGCGATGCGTGAGGAGACCCGCCGCGAGGCCGTCTGGCAGTTCCTCACCTACGGGTTCATCCTGCTCGGCGCCGTGGTGACGCTCGTCCCCCTCTACTGGATCTTCGTCGCCTCGACGCTGAAGGAGTCGGAGTTCCTCTCCTCGACCGACCCGACGCTGATCCCTGGCGACAGCTTCCTCGGCAACTTCCAGGCGCTGCGGGCCCGCGACAACGTCCAGTTCGTCGGACACGTCGGCGAGATGACGCAGTACATCGAACTCGGTCCCATCTACATTGCCTACGACTTCTGGAACCTCTGGAATATGGGCGCGATCGAGAGCAGCATCTTCGTCGCCGGCGTCTACACTATCCTGTCGCTGCTTCTGTGCTCGATGGCCGGCTTCGCCTTCGCGAAGTACGAGTTCCGGTTCAAGAAACCCATCTTCTACGCCATCCTCGCGACGCTGATCCTGCCGATCCAGCTGCTGGTCATCCCGCTGTTCCTCCTGATGAGCCAGATCGGGCTGACGAACAGCTACTGGGCGATCATCCTCCCGTGGCTGGCGAACCCGCTCGGGATCTTCCTGATGCGACAGAACATGCGGTCGATCCCGGACGCGCTCTTGGAGTCCGCGCGGATGGACGGCGCGACGGAGTTCCAGCTGTACTACAAGATCGCGCTGCCGACGATGAAGTCGTCGCTGGCGGCGCTTTCGATCATCCTCTTTCTCTTCCAGTGGAACCTCTTTTTGTTCCCGCTTGTCATCCTCGATCAGGGCAAGTACACGATCCCCGTCGCGATCAACCAGCTCGTCGGTGCACAGCGCGTCTACTACGACCAGATCATGGTCGCCGCAACGCTCTCGATCATCCCGATCTTCGTGCTGTTCCTGTTCTTGCAGAAGCAGTTCGTCAGCGGGATTCTCGCGGGCTCTGTCAAGGAGTAAACTATGTCAGGAATCACACTCGATACGGTACGAAAGGAGTTCGGAGACGGCGAGGGGACGGTCGTCGCGGTCGAAGACGTCGACCTGGAGATCGAAGACGGCGAGTTCCTCGTTCTGGTCGGCCCCTCCGGCTGCGGGAAGACGACCACGCTGCGCTGCATCGCCGGGTTGGAGGACGTCACGAGCGGCACGATCACGTTCGGCGACCGCGACGTGACGGACCGCCGCGCCCGCGACCGCGACGTGGCGATGGTCTTCCAGAACTACGCGCTCTACCCGCACATGAACGTGCGGAAGAACATCGGCTTCGGCCTGAAGCTCTCGACGCAGCAGACGGCGGCCGAGATCGACCGACAGGTAGAAGATGTCGCCGAGATGCTCGGCATCGAGGACCTGCTTGACCAGAAGCCGAAGGAGCTCTCCGGCGGCCAGCAGCAGCGGGTCGCGCTCGGGCGCGCGATCGTCCGCGACCCCGAGGTGTTCCTGATGGACGAACCGCTCTCGAACCTCGACGCGAAGCTCCGATCGCAGATGCGGACGGAACTGCAGACGCTGCAACACGACCTCGACGTGACTACCGTGTACGTGACGCACGACCAGACGGAGGCGATGGCGATGGGCGACAGGATCGCCGTGATGAACGAGGGCACGCTCCAGCAGGTCGGCAGCGCCGAGGAGGTCTACCGCACGCCGGTCAACGAGTTCGTCGCCGACTTCATCGGCTCGCCGAGTATCAACGTCTTCGACGCGACGGTCGACGGCGCGCGGCTCGACGGCCCCGGCGCGTTCACCTACCACCTCTCGGACGCCTCCCCCGTCGAGGGCCTCGACACCGTGCGCGTCGGGATCCGCCCCGAGGACATCACGCTCGTCGACGACGGGATCGAGATGACGGCGAACGTCCTCGAACCGATGGGCAACGAGAACTTCCTGTACGCCACGCTCGGCGGCCGAGAGGTAACGGCCCGCATCGACCCGACGAAGCGGCCCGGAACCGACGAGACGGTGTCGTTCTCCTTCCCGGAGTCGGCGCTGTACCTCTTCGACCCCGACACGGGCGAGTCGCTGAAGACGAAACGCGAGGGCGACGTTCCGGACCGCGACGACGCCATCCCGAACCGCGAGGGCGCGAAATCCCGATCGGACTCGGGATCGGACGCCGACGGTGACCAGATCGAGGAGGTGGTCGAGTGATGCGGATCGTCGACTACGACCTCTATCAGGTCCCGCCGCGGTGGCTGTTCCTCCGGATCGAGACGAGCGACGGCCGCGTCGGCTGGGGCGAACCCGTCGTCGAGGGCCGCGCCCGGACGGTCGAGACGGCCGTCGAGGAACTGCTCGACACCTACCTCCTCGGCGAGGACCCGACGCCGATCGAGGACCACTGGCAGACGATGTACCGCGGCGGGTTCTACCGCGGCGGGCCGGTCCTGATGTCCGCCATCGCCGGCATCGATCAGGCGCTGTGGGACCTCAAGGGCAAGCAGTTCGGCGCGCCGATCTACGAACTGCTCGGCGGCCGCGCGCGGAACCGCGTGCGCGTGTACCAGTGGGTCGGCGGCGACCGCCCCGAGGGGGTCGCCCAGGCCGCCCAGGAGAAGGTCGACGAGGGGTTCAGCGCCCTGAAGATGAACGCGACGGCCGAACTCCGGCGGATCGACAACCCCGGGGCGATCGACGACGCGCGCGAGCGGATCGCGACGGTCAGAGAGACCGTGGGCCCGGAGGTCGACATCGGCGTCGACTTCCACGGCCGCGTCTCGAAGTCGATGGCCAAACGCCTCGCGAAGGCGCTGGAGCCGTACGACCCGATGTTCATCGAAGAGCCCGTCCTCCCCGAGCACAACGACTGCCTCCCGGAACTGGCGGAACACACCACGACGCCGATCGCGACGGGCGAGCGGATGTACTCCCGGTGGGACTTCAAGGAGATCTTCGAGGACGGCGCGGTCGACGTCATCCAACCGGACCTCTCTCACGCCGGCGGCATCACCGAGGTGAAGAAGATCGTCGGGATGGCGGAGGCCTACGACGTCGCGATGGCTCCCCACTGCCCGCTCGGGCCGATCGCTCTGGCCTCGTGCGTGCAGGTCGACGCCTGCTCGCCGAACGTGCTCATCCAGGAGCAGAGCCTCGACATCCACTACAACGAGGGGAGCGACGTGCTCGACTACCTCGCGGACCCCTCGGTCTTCGAGTACCGCGACGGCTACGTCGAACTGCCGACCGACCCCGGACTGGGAATCGACATCGACGAGCGGCGCGTCCGCGAGGTCACAGACGAGGTCGACTGGCACAACCCCGTCTGGCGGCACGAGGACGGCAGCGTCGCGGAGTGGTGATCGCGGTGGCGGACCGATTCACCGACAGAGTGGCCGTGGTCACCGGCTCGACGCGCGGCATCGGTGCGGGCGTCGCGAAGCGCCTCGCCCGGGAGGGCGCGCGCGTCGTCGTCACCGGCCGGACCCGCGAGGCCGGCGAGGCGACCGTCGCCGACATCGAGGCCGAGGGCGGCGAGGCCGTCTTCGTCCGCGCGGACATGCGAGAACCGGACGACATCGCCGCGCTCTTCGAGGCGACCGTCGAGACCTACGGCGGCCTCGACGTCCTCGTGAACAACGCCGGGGTCGAGACGAACACCGGCGTCGCGGAGGCGACGATGGAGGACTGGGAGTTCGTCGTCGAGACGGACTTCCGGGCCTTCTGGCTCTGCGCGAAGGAGGCCGCCGCGCGGATGGACGAGGGGGCGATCGTCAACACCTCCTCGAATCACGCCTTCCTGACGATGCCGGAGATGTTCCCGTACAACGCGGTCAAATCGGGGATCGACGGAATGACGCGGGCGATGGCGCTGGATCTCGGACCCGACATCCGCGTCAACACCGTCAACCCCGGCTGGGTCGCCATCGAGCGCACGCTCTCGGAGATGAGCGACGAGGAGCGCCGCGAGATCGAGTCGATCCATCCGGTCGGACGACTCGGGGAACCCGCAGACGTCGCCGCGGCGGTCGCCTTCCTCGCGAGCGACGAGGCCGGGTTCGTCACGGGCGCGAACCTCCTCGTCGACGGCGGCCGCTCGGCCGTGATGCAGGACGGGACGCTCCCGGACTACCGGGCGCGGCGAGAGGCTGACCCAGACGCGAGCGACGATCGGGAGGACGGCAGGTGACGCGAGTCGCCACCGACCCGACGGTCGTCGCGTACGACGACGAAACGGGACGGCTCACGGTCGAAGCCGCCACCGCGGGTGACGCGGACGAACCGCTCGCCTCCGGAACCGTCGGCGTTCGACTCGCCGACGCAGCGGGGGCGGAGAGCGCGTCTGCCGCTCTCGACGTCGACGTGTCGCTCTCGGCTGTCGACGCCGGACTCGACGACAGCGACCACGGCGCCGTCGACGTCACCGTCGCGGTCGAGAACCGCTCGACGGAGCCGATTCGACTCCAGGCGATAGACGTCCTCGACGGGGCGACGCCGTTCGGACCGACAGACCGGGCGTTCGTCCACGGCTATCAGTCGTGGACGCCGACCGCGACGCTGCGCCTCGACGAGTCCTTCCCCGAGGAGAAGCCGGCTGACCGGCCCCAGATGGTCGACCTCGCCGCGCCGCGCGACGCGACGACGAGTCACGCCGTCACGGCGCTCTCGGGCGACCCCGGCCGGCTCGCGCTCGGCTTCCTGGAGCACGACGCCTACCTGACGCGGTTCGACCTGCGGGCCGATTCGGAACGAAACGGGACGTCGCTCACCGCGGTCTGCCCGCTCGACGGCGTCGAACTCGCCCCGGGCGACCGCCGCGAGAGCGCGACGCTCCGAATCGACGCCGGCCGGCCGGTCTCGGACGCCTTGACCGACCTCGCCGACGCGGTCGGCGACCGGATGGACGCGCGCGTCCCCGAGTCGGTGCCGACCGGGTGGTGCTCGTGGTACCACTACTTCACGGACGTCACCGCCGACGACGTGCGCGAGAACGCGGCCGACCTCGACGACTGGGGCGTCGATGTCGACCTCGTGCAGATCGACGACGGCTACGAGACGGCGTTCGGCGACTGGCGCACGCTCGCGGCGGGCTTCGATTCGATGGCCGAACTGCGCGCCGACGTCGAGGCCGCGGGCTACGACCCCGGCCTCTGGCTCGCGCCGTTCTACGTCCAGGCCGACTCCCGCCTCGCCGACGAGCACCCGGAGTGGCTCGTCACCGAGGGCGGCGACCCGGTCGACGCCGGCGCGCGCCACGGGCCGATGTACGCCCTGGACGTCACGCATCCCGAGGTCGCCGCCTGGCTCGCCGAGACGTTCGAGACCGTCGTCGGGGAGTGGGGCTTCGAGTACCTCAAACTCGACTTCCTCTACGCCGCGGCGCTGCCCGGCGACCGCCACGCCGACGTGACGCGGGCGGAGGCGTATCGGCGGGGGCTCGAAACCGTCCGGGACGCCGTCGGCGACGCGTTCGTCCTCGGCTGCGGCGCGCCGGGCTTCCCGAGCGTCGGCCTCGTCGACGCGATGCGCGTCGGGCCCGACACCGCGCCGTACTGGCGGCGCCAGGGCGACAGCGCCAGCCAGCCGGCACACGAGAACGCCGTCCGAAACGTCCTCAACCGCCAGTTCTGCCACCGCCGGCTCTGGGTGAACGACCCGGACTGCCAACTCGTCCGGTGGACGACCGAACTCACCGCCGCCGAGCGGGAGTCGTTCGCGGCGCTGGTCGCGCTCACGGGCGGCTCGAACTTCCTGAGCGACGCCGTGAGCGAGATCGACGAGGCTGGCCGACGGCTGTTCGAACGGACGCTTCCGCCGGTCGAAGACGGTCGCGTCGACGACTTCGGAGCCCGAGAGCTCCCCGAACGGGTCGTCTGCGAGCGCGACGCCGACGGCGCGGTCGCCGTCGCGGCGTTCAACTGGTCGGACGAGTCGCGTCGCGTTCGGGTGGATCCCGCGGAATACGTCGATATCGACGCCGGCGGCGACGGGTTGGCGTGGGAGGCCTTCGCGCCGGCTGACGACGCTCGGCGGCTCCACGCCGGGCCAGTCGAACGGGAGATAGACCCCCACGGCTGCCTGCTCGTCCACTGCGCACCGTCGACCTCGGACCCGCGACCGGTGCTCGTCGGTGCCGAGCACTTGGCCAACGCGGCCGCGCAGGTGACTGCGGTCGACTGGACCGACGGAACGCTCTCGGTGTCTGTGGACGCCGACGAGCCGACGACGCTGTTCGCCTCGGCCCCCGGTACGTGGCGGACCGACGAGACCTGCGGCGATGCCGCCCTCGTCGAACTGACCGCCGCGCCGGGCCCCAACGAGTTCGAATTTCCACGCTGAGCTATGACTGACGACATCGACACCGACGACGGAACGAATCGCGCGCCCGCTACAGCCGCGGCGACCCCGCGGATCGGCGTCTGTTACTTCCCCGAACACTGGCCCCGCGAGCGCTGGGAGACCGACGTCCGGCAGATGGCCGAGGCGGGCATCGACGTGGTCCGGATGGCCGAGTTCTCGTGGGGACGGCTCGAACCCGAACGCGGCGAGTTCGACTTCGAGTGGCTCGACACCGCCGTCTCGCTGCTCTCCGACGCGGGCATCGACGTCGTCCTGTGTACCCCGACGGCGACGCCGCCGAAGTGGCTGGTCGACGAACGTCCCGAGATCCTCCAGGTGGAGCCCGACGGGACGACCCGCGCGTTCGGGAGCCGCCGCCACTACTGCTTCAACTCCGACGTCTACCGGGAGGAGTCCGCGCGGATCGCGCGGGAGATGGCGGAGCGCTACGCCGACGTCGACGCGGTCGTCGGCTGGCAGACCGACAACGAGTACGGCTGCCACGAGACCGTCCGCTGCTACTGCGAGGACTGCGCGGCGGCGTTCCGCGAGTGGTGCCGCGAGCGGTACGGGGACGTCGACGCTCTCAACGAGACGTGGGGGACGGCGTTCTGGAGCCAGCGGTACGGCTCCTTCGACGAAATCGACCCGCCGCGCCACACCGCGGCGGAACACCACCCCTCGCGCCTGCTGGATTACGCCCGGTTCGCCAACGGGAGCGTCGTCGACTACAACCAGCTGCAGGCCGAGATCATCCGCGAGGCGAACGACGAGTGGTTCGTGACGCACAACTTCATGGGCCACTTCGACACGCTGGACGCCTTCAGCGTCGGCGACGCGCTCGACTTCGCCACCTGGGACTCCTACCCCACGGGCTTCGCGCAGGATCGGAACACGGAGGCGGTCACCGACGACCGACTCCGCGCCGGCGACCCCGACCAGGTGAGCCTCAACCACGACCTCTACCGCGGCCCGAACGGCTTCTGGGTGATGGAGCAACAGCCCGGCGACGTCAACTGGCCGCCGCGCTGTCCGCAGCCCGGCGAGGGCGCGATGCGGCTGTGGGCCCACCAGGCCGTCGCCCACGGCGCGAACGTCGTCTCCTACTTCCGGTGGCGCCGCTGTCGGCAGGGCCAGGAACAGTACCACGCGGGCCTGCGGAAGCACGACGGCTCGCCCGACCGCGGGTATCAGGACGCCGAACGCGCGGCCGCCGAGTTCGAGGCACTCGGCGAACTCGACGGCGTCGACGCGCCCGTCGCGCTGTGTTTCTCGTACGACGACCTCTGGGCGCTCTCCGCACAGCCCCACGCCCCGGAGTTCGATTACTGGGGCCTCGTGGGCGCGTTCTACCGCGCGCTCCGCGCCCGGGGTCTCCAGGTCGACGTCGTCGACGTCTCGCCCGGCGCTGACGTCGACCTCGACGGCTACGACGCCGTCGTCGCGCCGACGGTCCACCTCGCCGACGGGTCGATCGCGGGCCAGTTCGAGGCGTACGTCGCCGACGGCGGTCACCTGCTCGTCGGCCCGCGAACCGGGTACAAACTCCCCGGGAATCGCCTCCAGTCGGACCTCGCGCCCGGCCCGTTCGCCGACCTCGTCGGCGGGCGCGTCGATCAACACGAGAGCCTCCCCGACTCGATCGAGACGCGACTCTCGTACCGCGGCGACGAGTACGACTTCCGGACGTGGGCCGAGTGGCTCGCTCCCGACGGGGGGACGGCGGTCGGCGAGTACACCGCCGGCGTCGCGGCCGAGCGTCCCGCGATCCTCGACAACGCCTTCGGCGATGGCTCCGTGACCTACTGCGGCGTCTGGCCCGAGGCCGACCTCGCCGACGCGCTCGTCGTCGACCTCCTCGACCGGGCGGGCGTCTCCCACGCCGAGCGGTTCCCCGAGACCGTCCGCGTCACCGCGCGCGACGGGTACGTGTGGCTCCTCAACTTCGGTTCCGACCCCGTCGACGTCGACGTCGGATCCGACGCGACATGGCACGTCGGCGATCCGTCGATCCCCGGCTTCGACGTCGGCGTCGTCGATGCCGAACTGGCGGACGTCTCGCTCCGATAGCCACTCCCTTCCCTTCCCTTCCCTTCGTTCGTTTAGACGCCGTCCGCCCGAAATCGGACCCTCTCTCGGACGACTTCGGACGATCTCGACCGTTTTCACTCGTTGGGAACCGACCGCTTCGCTTATAGCCGTGCGAACCTGACACAATACACCCAGAATGCAACGACGGACCTTCCTCCAGGGCGCCGCGGGCGCGGGCCTCGCCGGCACCGCGGGCTGTCTCGGCCTCTCTGACTCGAACCCCGACGTGGTCCTCCCGGAACCGGACCGCGAGTACACGAGCGAGGAACTCCCCTACCCCGCGTGGGGCCAGCGGATTCCCGACGTGACGCTGCCGGACCCGATCGGTGACGCCGAGGTCGCGACCCGCTCGGTCGACACGCCGTCGCTTTACACGTTCTTCTACAGCCACTGCAACACGGTCTGTCCGGTCTTGATCCAGTCGATGCGGAACGTGCAGACGCACTCGATCCGGGAGGAGTACGCCGACGAGGTGACCTTCCTCCCGGTGACGTTCGACCCGGAGCGCGACGACGCCGAGCGCCTCGAAACCTACGCCGGAGAGATGAACGTCGCCCTCGACGCCGGCAACTGGCGCTTCCTGCGTCCGTCGTCCGTCGAGCGCGCGAAGGCGACCGTCGAGGAGGAGTTCGGCGTCACGTTCGAGCGCACGCACCCCGACGATATGGATATGTACATGTTCGCCCACTCGGCGATGACCTACCTCGTGAACGCCGACGGCTACGTCGAGCGGGCCTACCGGACCGACTCGCCGGACCCGGAACGGCTGATCGACGACCTCGAAACCGTCCGGAACGGGTAGCCCTTCCGCCGTATCCATCCAATGAACCGACGACAACTCCTGACGGCGATCGGCGGCCTCGGACTCACCGGCGGGAGCGTCCTCGCCGTCCGCGGCGGCCTCCCCTCCCCGACGGGTGAGGATTCCTCGGGGCTTCCGCTCACCTTCGAGACGATCGACGCGCCGGGGTCCGAGGCGGGCGAGATCACGGTTCCCCAGGAGGGAACGCCGACGTTCATCGACCTCTTCGCGACGTGGTGTGCGCCCTGCAAGGAACAGATGAACGTGCTCTCGACCGTCCACGAGGAGTACGGCGATCGGGTGGCGTTCGTCTCGATCACGAACGAGCGGCTGGGCGGGACGCTCACCGAACGGGACGTCCGCGCCTGGTGGCGCCGCCACCACGGCGCGTGGACCGTCGGCGTCGACCCCGACAGCGACTTGATGGCAGCACTTGGTGCCGGCGGCATCCCGTATCACGCCGTCGCGGACGCCTCGGGGACGATCCGCTGGCAGAAGGCCGGCCTCACGCTCGCCGACACGATCCGGACCGAACTGGATCGGGTGCTCGAAGAGCCGTGAGTTCCGCGGCCTTCCTCGGCGCCGTCGCCTTCGCCGCCAGCGCGGGACTCACCACATTCTTCGCCCCCTGTGCGTTCCCGCTGCTTCCCGGCTACGTCGGGTTCTACCTCCAGCAGGACGACCGCCCCCCGGCGGTGGTCTCCGGACTCACGGCGGCGACGGGCGCGGTGGTCGCACTCGGCGGAATCGCCGCGCTCGTGTTCGCGGTCGGCCGGCGCCTCACGTCGGTCCTCCCGCTCTTCGAACCCGTCATCGGCGGCCTCCTCGTCGTCTTCGGACTGCTCGTCCTCACCGGTCGCGCGTCGCCGACGATCCCGCTCCCGAAACGCCCCGAGTCGCTTCTCGGCTTCGGCGTCTTCGGCGCCGTCTACGCGCTCGCGGCGGCGGGCTGTGTCGTGCCGCTGTTTCTGGGCGTCGTCGCGCAGGCGTCGTCGCTCGCTCCGACGCGGGGGCTCGTCGTCCTCGGGACCTACGCCGCGACGGTCGCCGTTCCGCTGCTCGGCGTGACCCTCCTCTCGGACGCCGGTGTGGACGCCTGGCGCTCGTTCGGCGGGTACTCCGGACGGTTGAAGCAGGCCGCCGGCGCGTTGCTCGTCGTCGCCGGACTGGGACAGATCTACCTCTCCGTCGTCGTCCTCGACGTGCTGTGACACTGATTACTCTCGTCTCTTCCCACCGAACGCCGGCAACGGGGGTGGCGCTCGGCGGTACAAAGTGAGAGTGATCAGTGTGAGACGGATCCGGAACCGCCTCCCGAATCGAAATGGATTCCCAGCGGGGATACCTAGTCGGGACGATGACAGGCTCCGCAGACTCTCCCTCGCTCCCCCCGGAGACGCGACTCGGTCGCACCGCGCTCTCCGTCCACGACCTCGACGCGGTGACCGAGTTCTACCGGACAGTCGTCGGCCTCGCGGTTCTCGCACGGGACGACGGAACCGCGACGCTCGGCGTCGACGGCACGCCGCTTCTCGTCCTGCGCCGTGACGCGGACGCCCCGCCCCGCGGTCGCGATCAGGCGGGGCTGTTCCACAACGCGTTCCGCCTCCCCTCGCGCGCGGCGCTGGGGGCGGCGCTCGAACGGATCAGCGACGGCTGGACGCTCGACGGCGCGTCGGACCACGACGTGAGCGAGGCGCTCTACCTCTCGGACCCGGAGGGGAACGGCGTCGAGATCTACCGCGACCGGCCGCGAGCGGAGTGGCCGCGGACGGCAGACGGCGGCGTCGAAATGGCGACTCGCCCGCTCGATCTCGACGACATCGCCGCCGAGTCGAACGGCGGATCGACCGCGCCCGAGGGGACCACGCTCGGGCACGTCCACCTGGAGGTCACGTCGGTGCCGACCGCCCGCGACTTCTACGTCGAGACGCTCGGATTCGAAGTGCGGATGGACGCCGGGGCGGCGCTTTTCGTCGCCGCCGGCGGGTACCACCACCACCTCGGACTCAACGCCTGGAACGGGCGGTCCTCCCCCGCGGGCGGTCGCGGCCTGGCGTGGTTCGAGGTGCTGGTCCCCGACGACGCCGCGGTGCGTGCGGTTCGCGAGCGCCTCGCCGGCGCCGACGTCGCTGTCGCCGAGCGCGACGGTGGCATCGAGTTCGAGGCTCCCGACGGAGTCACGGTCCGACTCCGCGCCGAGTGACGTACGCTCGGGTCCGTATCGCGGCCACGTCACTCCAGTTGATTCGCCACCGTCTCCTCGAACAGCGCCGAGAAGAGCTTCTTTTCGGCCGCCCGGAGGTGCTGTGTGAACGTCGTCTGCGAGATGTCCATCATCGACGCGACCTCCTCGCCGCTGTGCTCGCGGGGCCAGTCGAAGAACCCGGCGAAGTACGCCGTGCGCGCCGCTTCGCGCTGCCGGTCTGTCAACATACCTGATAGCTGCTTCCTGAACCCGGCTTCGGTCTGGACGTCTCGCTCGCACTCGCGCTGTGCGACGAGCGTCAGGTCGTCGTAGGTCGCCCGGAGCGCGTCGACGACGGTTCGGATGTCGTTCGAACTGGCGACGTGTGCGACCAACCGTCCGCTCGTCCCGGACACCGACAGCGACTCGACACCCGCCCCGTACTGTGCCAGCGTCGCGACGATCGACTGTCCGTCGACCGACAGCCGGAACAGTGCACGGTCCCCGTGCGTGTAGAGGTGTCGTGCCGCGTCGATGTGATCGGCCTCGGCGGCGTACTCGGTGACGGCGTCCGGCTCGCCGTCCCCGACGGTCACGTACTGAACGTGGTCGCTGTCGCCGGTTGCCCCCACGTGTTCGACGGTGACCGTACAGTCGAGGCGTGCCGCCATATTCGCGACCGGCTCGTCGATGCCCGCCAACTGGAACTCCAGTTCGGTCACGCTGTCGGAAGCGAGCGTTCGCTTGCTCTCGACGGCGCTGATCGCGTCGGCGACGGTGCGACCGAGTTCGGCGAAGATCCCGCATTCGACCTGATCGAAGGCGTTCGGGTTGTCGGTCACGACGACGAGAACGCCGTACTCCGCGCCGCGGTACGCGAGCGGAACCACGACGCTCCGTTCCCCGTCTGGGGTCTCCGACACGTCCTCGCCGCTGTCGGTGAAGACGGGACCGTCCCCCTCCAGCGCCCGCTCGACCGGCGTGCGGTCGCCGGCACACAACGCCTCGACGTGGCCGTCGACCGAGTCGACGTCGGTTCCGGCCCACGAGCGCGGGCTCACCGTGGCGTCGACGAGCCCCCGGCTGCCGATCCACGCCGCGTCGAAGAGGTCCGAGGAGGCGAACTGTTCGCACACCGCCGACTCGATCTCCTCGCGCGTCGACGCGGCGACGAGCTCGCGGTTGATGTCGCGGAGAACCTCGTTCGTGTTGTTCAGTAGCGTCAGACGCTCGTTCTGCCCCTCGATTCGCATCTCGCGCTCCTTTCGCTCGGTGACGTCGCGTTCGATCGCGACGTAGCGCTCGACGTCCCCGTTCTCGGTGATCGGTGCGATCGTCGCATCGATCCAGCAGAGCTCGCCCGACTTCCGTCGGTTCGTCAGCTCTCCCTCCCAGACGGCTCCCGACTCGATCTGTTCCCACAGCTCGGCGTAGAACGCCTCGTCGTGCTTTCCGGACTGCCAGAGGCGCGGGTTCTCGCCGAGCACCTCCTCCGGCTCGTATCCCGTGACCGACTCGACGGCCGGGTTCGCGTACTCGATGGTCCCGTCAGGATCGGTGAGGAAGATCGCGTGCCCGGCGTGCTCGATGGCCTTCCGAAAGCTCCGGAGCCGCTCGTTCACCGTCTGCAGCCGTGTCTTGACGGCGTCTTCTTCGTCGACGTACTCCGAGAGGTAATACACCGTCAGCAGGGTGAGCCCGCTCACGACGAGCCCGGGAAGCTCTTCGAGTCCGGTGTTCGCCGTCCGCACCGTGAGCAGTTGCCGAAGAGTCATAAACGACAGAAGCAGCGTCAGAAAGCCGAACCGTCGGTCGCGGGTACGGGCGAGCAGCAGGACCGAGTAACCCACGCCGAGCAGCCGCAGTGCGATCGAGAGGGCGATGATCCAGTTCATGCGATCCGTGTCCGTCCCCGACGGGCGGGTCTCTCCCGCCCGTCGACCGTCCGTCCGTGCCGACACGACTCGTTCATACACGGAGGTGACCGTTCCCCGCTGATAATGTCCGCGGTCGCACTCGCGCGCCGCGACGCGCCCCGAACCGCGCCCGGTCCGCCCCGATCCAAACAGTATTGGTATGACCCTTTCTACGGGTGTCTGCGTACGTTTACGTGTATGAACGCAACGAGTGATCCGCCGACGCGGACGCGGCCGTTCGTCGGCGAGACGACCGACTACGGGTGGTGGCGATGAGTACCACAGACGACGGAGACGCGCTCCCCGGAATCCCGAACGTCGGCAAGGCCGACCTCGACGCGATGGTGGAAGAGGAGCGTCCCGATCCGAGAGACGAACTCGCGGACGTCGAGGCGGACACCGACCTCGGAATCGCGATGGCCGAGGACGCACAGCGCGTCGCGCGCGGTGAACTCACCGGCGACGAGTACTGGGAGAAGTACGACGAGGCCGCCGCCGACGAGTTCGGTGCGGCGTATCGGGAGACGCCGAACCCGGCGGTCGACGCCGGCGACCAGACCGTCTCGACGGAGACGGCCGAGTCGCTGAGCTGTACCGTCGGGTCGATGGACGCGGTGTCGACGGAGGCGGCACAGGTCGAGGGCGACGGCTCCGAGGGCGGCATCGGCGCGGGCGACGAGAAGTGGGGGATGGTGATCGACCTCCAGAAGTGCGTCGGCTGTGACTCCTGTACGGTCGCGTGCAAGTCCGAGAACCGGACCCCGCCGGGCGTCTCCTACAACGTCGTGATGGAGGAGGAACACGGCGAGTTCCCGAACGTCACGCGGACGAACGTCCCGCGTCCGTGTATGCAGTGTGACAACCCGCCCTGCGTGCAGGTGTGTCCGGTCTCGGCGACGTACAAGATGGACGACGGCGTGGTCAACATCGACTACGACCGGTGTATCGGCTGTCGGTACTGCAACATCGCCTGTCCGTACGGCGCGCGATACTTCGACTTCGGCGGGGACTACGACGACGAGGTCGACGGGGCCGGCGAGGTGACGAGCCCCGAGTACGGCGTCGACCGGGGGCCGCGCGAGGACGGGGAGTCGCCGATCGGCAACATCCGCAAGTGCAGTTTCTGTACGCACCGTCTGGAGCGCGGCGAGGAGCCGGCCTGCGTCGAGACCTGCATCGGCGACGCCCGGAACATGGGCGACCTCGACGATCCCGACAGCGACGTGGCGAAGATGGCCGACTCGTCGCGGGCGTTCCAACTGAAAGAGGACGAGGGGACCGACCCCAACGTCTACTACCTCAAATAGGACGATGGCAACACAGAGTTCACACTTCGAGTTCGCTCCGGGGTTCGAAGACGGCAGGCTGCGGATCGTCTGGTACGCCTTCGTCGCCGTGCTCGTCGCCGGCGGCGCGTACGCGACGTACCTGCGACTCACGCGGGGGATGGCGAGCACGAACCTCACGAGCGTCGTCCCGTGGGGCGCGTGGGTCGCCTTCTACATCTACTTCGTCGGCCTCTCGGCCGGCGCGTTCCTCGTGAGCACGCTGGCGAACGTCTTCGACGTCGGGGCGATGCACCGGATCGACCGCGACGCGCTGTTCGCGGCCATCGTCAGTATGGCGGTGGCGCTGCTCTTCGTCTGGATCGACCTCGGACGGATGGAGCGGATGTACTACCCGTTCGTCTGGCGGCAGCTCACCTCGGCGCTCTCGTGGGAGGTCCACGCCTACGTGGCGTACATCGGGATCCTCGTCGCGGAGCTGTACTTCTCGATGCGGATCGACCTCGCCCGGCTCGCGACCCGTCTCGACGGGACGCGCGCGACCCTGTACCGGCTGCTCGCGCTCGGTCGCGTCGACACGAGCGACGCGTCGGCAGCCTTCGACGAGCGGTGGCTCAAGCGCGTCGGGATCGTCGGGATCCCGCTCGCCATCTTCATGGTCCACGGCGGGACCGGCGTGCTGTTCGCGGTCTCGAAGGCCCGTCCGTACTGGAACAGCGGTCTCTTCCCGGTGATATTCATCGTGTCGGCGCTCCTGAGCGGAACGGCGCTGGTGATGATGATCTACGTCCTCCGGACGCGGCTGTTCGACGGCGACGCCGTCGATCGGGACCTGCTGGATCAACTCGCCCAGCTGTTGCTGGGATTCATCCTCGTCGACGCCGCCCTCACGGCCATCGAGGCGCTGATCGCGTTCACGAGCTTCCACCCGCACGCGGTCGAGACGTGGCTCGTCGTCCTCTTCGGCGAGATGTCGTGGTCGTTCTGGTGGTTCATAGTGGGTGCCAGCTGGGTGTTCCCGCTGGTGCTCCTCAGCAAGCGCTCGTGGCGACGCACGCCGTCGGTGATGGTGCTGGCCGGGCTGAGCACCGTCGTCGGCGTCGTCGCGGTCCGGTTCAACATCGTGATTCCCGCACAGATCACCCCCGTGCTGGAGGGGCTTCCGCACGGGTCGTACTTCCCCACGCCCGTCGAGTGGGGAACGAGCATCGGCATCATCGGCGTCGGCTTCCTGCTCTATACGGTCGGTGCGGAGCTGCTACCGCTGACGCCGCTTTCAGGAGGTGACCACGAATGAGCACGAACGACACCGACGACCGCGCCGGGGTTTCGCGGCGCGACTTCGTCAAGGCGGCCGGGAGCATCGGACTCGTCGCGGCGGCCAGCAACGCCGCCGTCGAGATGGACGTCGACGACCTGTGGACCGACGACGAACGCCACTACGTCGGGACCGACTACGGGGAGTACGGGGCCAGCGACGTGATCCACACCACCTGCGGGCAGTGCAACACCTTCTGTCCGATCAAGGTGCGGCTCGCCGAGGGGAGCGGCACCGGTGAGTACAGTTCGCTCGTCCGAAAGCTCGCGGGGAACCCCTACTCGTTCCTCAACACGCAGCCGTTCTCGCAGGTCCCCTACGAGAGCGACCCCGAGGACGTGGCGATGGGAGACGTCGAGGGGAGCGGCGACGTCGACGGCGACCGCTGGTCGCTCTCCGGGGGCCGGATCTGTCTGAAAGGTCAGGCGGGCATCCAGACGGCCTTCGACAGCTACCGGGTCCGCAAGCCGATGAAACGGGTCGGCCCGCGCGGCTCCGGCGAGTGGAAGACCGTCTCGTGGGACCGAGTGATTCGAGATATCGTCGAGGGCGACGACGAACTCGGCCACCCCGGGCTGAAAGACATCTGGGGGTACGCCTCCCAGGAGGCGGTGATGAGCGACTGGGAGGCCGTTCAGAACGGCGAGATGTCGAAGGCTGACTTCGACGAGAAGTACGCCGACGACCTCGTCGACACCGACCACCCCGACCTGGGACCGAAGGCCAACCAGATCGTCGACGTCGGCGGGTTCCGCCGCAACTTCATCCGGAACCGGCTCTGGCACCAGGGGCTGGGATCGATAAACAGCGTCCACCACGCGGGGACCTGCGGCGTCTCGAGCGTGATGGGCAACGTCCGCTCTCACGACGCCCCGAAGAAGCGGCAGTACCCCGACATCGAGAACTGCGAGTACCTCCTCGTGTGGGGGACCAACCCGATGGTCGCCAACAAGGGACCGACGTGGCTCGCGCCGAAGCTGACGAACGCCATCGAAGACGGGATGCGGATGGACGTCGTCGACCCGCGCCTGTCGAAGACCGCCGAGAAGGCCGACACGTGGGTGCCCGTCGAACCCGGCGCCGACGGGGCGCTCGCGCTCGGAATGGCGCGGTGGATCATCGAGCACGACCGCCACGACCTGACGTACCTCCAGAACCCCTCGCGGTCGGCCGCGAGCGACGACGACGAGCCGACGTGGAGCGACGCCACGCACCTCGTCCTCGTCGACGAGCCGTCCGGGTCGAAGGCGCGCGCCGGCGACCTCGGGCTCGTCTCGGAGGACGCCGACACCGCCGACGACTTCGTCGCCGTCGACGCCACGACGGGCGAGCCGCGCCCCGCGAGCGAGGTCGACACGGCCGTCCTCGACGTCGACGTGACCGTCGACGGGAGGGCGGTTCGAAGCGTCTGGAGCCAGTACCGCGAGCGCGTCTTCGAGCACACCGTCGAGGAGTACGCAGAGATGGCCGGCGTCTCGGCCGAACGGATCGCAGAACTCGCCGACGAGTTCACGAGCCACGGCAAGCGCGCGGCGATCATGGCCTACCGCGGCCCGGCGAAGCACACGAACGGCTTCTACAACACGCGGGCGATCGCCACCCTCCAGCACCTCATCGGCAACTACGACTGGAAGGGCGGGCAGATCACGCCCCACGCGGGCTACAGCACGATGTCGGGCCGGTACGAACTCGGTTCGGTGCCCGACAGCCACTCGCCGTGGGGGATTCCGCTGCTGCGCGGCGGGGTCAACTACGAGGACACCTCGCTGTTCGATCGCGACGACGGGTACCCGGCGAAACGGCCGTGGTTCCCCGTCGCGCCGCCGCAGGCCACCCAGGAACTCTACGGCAGCGCCGCAGAGGAGTACCCCTACGGCGTCGAGGCGCTCTTCATTCGGCCCTACTCGAACAACCACGTGATGGCGGTCGCCGGCGGCGACGAGATCCCGGCGATCCTCGAAGACACCGACGCGATCCCGCTGATCGTCGCCTCGGACACCGTCATCGGAGACACGAGCCAGTACGCCGACTACATCCTGCCCGAGCCGACCTACCTCGAACGCTGGGAGAACTTCGGCACCTACCCGAACAAGCGGCTGGCCGACGAGAAGATCAGCCAGCCGGCGGTCTCGGTCGTCCCCGACGCGCGTCCGTTCGAGGACGTGCTGATCGAGCTGTGGTCGGAGCTCGATCTCCCCGGCGTCGGCGAGGACGCGATCCCGGACGCCGAGGGGAACCTGTGGCCGCTCGAACGGGCCGAGGACTTCTACCTGAAACTCGCGGCCAACATCGCCTACGACCGCGACCCGGTCGCGGACGCCAGCGAGGACGAACTGCGGGTGTTCCGCGAGAGCCACGAGAACGGCCTCGGCGAGCAGTTCGACCTCGACCGCTGGCGGGCGGCCGTCACCGACGAGGAGTGGCCGAAGGTCGTCACGGTGCTGAACCGGGGCGGTCGCTTCGAGGAGCCGACCGACGACTACGACGAGGCGTTCGCCGAGCACGGCCACGACTACGACTACGCCGAGCGCGCGGACGACTCGAACGCCTACGACGGCGACCATATGCGATACAAACTCGAATCGCGCGTCGACTTCTACAGCGAGGTCGTCCCGAAGGGGAAACACTCCTACACCGGCGAGCGGTTCGATCCGCTCCCGCGGGTCGACGACGTCGAGCACTACGACGGCACCGTGCAGGCCGCGGTGGACGGTGACGACGAGCCGGAGCGCCCGTTGCGGCTGATCAACTGGAAGCCGCGGACGCAGGGGATGCACCGCACCCAGAACAGCCCGTGGCTCCGCGAGACCCGCCCCGAGAACCCCGTGTGGATCAACCCGCGGGACGCCGAGGAACGCGGTATCGAGAACGGCGACGACATCGTCGTCGACGCCGGCCGCGAGACCGTCGACGCCGTCGCGATGGTCACCGGCGGGATCCGTCCCGGCGTCGTCGGCGCGATGTGGGGCTGGGGGCGGACCGGCGACGGCGCGACGGCCGAGACGATCGACGGCGAGACGCGCCCGGCCGTCGAGGCCGACGGCCACAGCTCCTACCAGTTCGACGAGCCGATGGCCGAGGAGGCCAGCTACGCGAAGGGTCGGGACGCCGGCTTCGCCATCAACCACGTCCAGCCGCTGGACGAGGAACTCGGCGACACCGGCCTCTCGGATCTCGTCGGCGGGAGCAACGCGCAGTACGACGCCTTCGTCGACGTGGAGCGGCGGTGATCCGGATGGCGGAGAACACCGCCGCCGGCGCCGACGAGGGTGCCGGTGGATCACCGGTAGCCGGTGACCCGGAGCCACCGGACGGCTCGGACGACCCGGCGATGGCGACGGCGCGTGCCCGCCTGTACGGGCTGTTGGCCGCGACCTTCGACGGCGAGGCGGAGACGACCGCGGCCGCGCTCGAACGGGGGACGTTCGCGGCCGTCGCCGACGCGTTCCCGGTCGACATCGAGACGACCGGTCTGTGCGGCGACAGCCACGACGCCGACTCGCTGGCCATCGGGTACGACAACCTGTTCGTCGTGCCGGGGAGCCACTACGTCCCCCCGTTCGCGTCCGCCCACGCGACCGAGCCGAGCGAGGAGTTCGAGTCCGACTCGCGGTACCACACCGCCGGCGAGGCCGGCGAACTCCTCGGCGATCCGGCGGCCGAGATGGCGCGGTTGTACGCCGCCGCCGGGTTTTCGCCCGAGCGCGGGGACGACATCCCCGATCACGTGGCCGCGTGCTTCGAGTTCGTGCGCGCGCTGTGTGAACGGGAGGCGTCGCTCCTCGAGGAGGGCGGAAGCGAGGCGAAACTCGACGCGGTCCGCGAACTCCAGGCCCGGACGCTCTCGCGGCTGGGCTGGATCGACCGGTTCGAAGAGGCCGTCGCGAGCCGCGACACGGTCGAAGGCGTCTTCGCCGCGATCGCCCGTCTCGCGCGGACGTTCACCGCGTGGGACGCGGGGGAAGTCGTGGGAACCGATCCGCAGGCGTCCGAAACGACACCGTCGTGACCTCTCAGACGATGACCTCACCAGACATCTCCGACTCCGACCTCCGTGATCGCCTCCGGACCGTCGAGGACCCGGCGCTCGGCACCGATATCGTCAGCGCCGGACTGCTCGCCGACGTCGCCGTCGAAGACGGGACGGCCTCTATCGAGCTTGCGCTCGGTGCGCCGCACGCGCCCGACGAGTCCGACATCGCCGACCGCGTCCGCGCGGTCGCCGAGGATGCGGGACTCGAAGCCGAACTCTCGGCCACCGTTCCCCTGTTCGACGCCGCCGAATCGTCGGTCCTGCCCGGCGTTCGAAACGTGATCGCCGTCGCGAGCGGCAAGGGCGGCGTCGGAAAGAGCACCGTCGCCGTCAACCTCGCGGCCGGGTTGGCCGACCGCGGCGCGGACGTGGGACTGTTCGACGCCGACGTGTACGGACCGAACGTCCCCCGGATGCTCGGCGCCGACGAGGACCCCGACGTGACGACCGTCGACGGCGAGGATCGGATCGAACCGCCGACCGCCCACGGGATCGAACTGATGAGCGTCGGGCTGCTGATCGACGAGGACGATCCGGTCGTCTGGCGCGGGCCGGTCGCACAGAACACGCTCACCGACCTCTTTACCGACGTCTCGTGGGGGTCGCTGGACTACCTCGTCGTTGACCTCCCGCCGGGCACCGGCGACGTTCAGCTGACCGTGCTCCAGCACCTCCCCGTCACCGGCACGGTCGTCGTCACGACGCCGCAGTCCGTCGCCGTCGACGACACCCGTCGCGGCGTCCAGATGTTCGGCGAGTACCGGACCAACGTGCTGGGCGTCGTCGAGAACATGAGCGGATTCGTCTGCCCCAGCTGCGGAGACCGCCACGAGGTCTTCGGCGAAGACGGCGGCCGGTCGCTCGCCGACGCGGTCGACGTCCCCTACCTCGGATCGCTCCCGCTGGATCCGGCCGTCCGTCAGGGAGCCGACGACGGCAGGCCGATCGTTCGTCGGGACGCGGGCGAGGCCGCGGCGGCGTTTCGGGACCTGGCGGCCACGGTCGCGAACAAGGTCGGCGTCTTGCGACGCCACCACCGGCAGCAGACTGCTGAGGCCGGCGACTGACCGTCCCGCTTCGGTCGCGCGACTCCCCGCCGCCGTCGAAAGCGCCGCCTCGTAGGTCGTGAAACGCGGTCGGTGCGGTTCGGCCGTCCGTTCGGATTTCTCCATCCCACGCGACGGCGAACGGCCGCGATACTCATCTATCGACTCTACGTCAGGTACGATAAAATATATGAAAAATACTATTTAAAGTCACTAAATAAACTTCGAGATCAGAGCTTACAGGTTTCCGCAGCACTCGCGTCCGGTAGCGGGATCCGATCGAGAACGTGTCCCTCAGATGTCGTGGAAAAACGGCGTAAATCGCTGAATAACGTCCGAAGATCTTTTTGTATGAGGTGACATTCCCTGCGGACGTCAAGGCATTCCGCCCCGGTTGCCGCCGGCAACGCGAGTGCGGTTGACGACTAACTATCTTATTCCTTTACTGTATAGTAAATTGGTATGAATGCCTCTCCGAACGTGCAGATCGCTGTCCGACGTCTCATCTCGTCCCGGCGGCACGTTCCGAACCCACGTCGTCGGAAGAGCCGGGCCCCACGCTCGCGACTCGTACGCCCGGAATCGACCCCTAAACCGGATCGCCCAGGAGGTCGAGGACGGCTTCCGAGAGGACCGAGACGCCGATGGGCAGGCAGTCCTCGTCGACGTCGAACGTCGGCGTGTGGTGTCCGCTGGGGTTCCCGCCGCCGATTCCGACGTAGGACGCCGTCCCGCCGTTGTCCTTGACGGCTCGCATGAGGTAGGTGGCGTCCTCGCTCGCACCGATGCTCCTGCGTCGGTGGACCGTGGAAACGCCGTCGGTGTCTCCCGCGATCCCGGCGACGAGGTCGACCAGCTCTTCGTCGCTGTCCTCGCGGATCGACTCGCCGATGAGCGATATCTCGGCCTCACAGCCGTGCGCTTCCGCCGCCGAGTCGACGTGTCGGCGGACCGAGTCGCGCATGTACTCCATCAGTTCGTTCGACTCCCCTCGCACTTCCACCGTCGCGGTCGCCTCGTCGGCGATCACGTTGGCGGCGTTCTCGGAGTCGAGTTCGCCGACGTTGACCCGGGTGGCACCGTCTCTGTGACGCGGAATGCCGTAGACGTTGCTCGTCGCCGTCACGAGCGCTTGCACCGCGTTGCGGCCCTCGTTGGGCGCCAACCCCGCGTGAGCGGATTCGCCCCTGACGGTGACGTCGAACCGCGCGAAGGCGAGCGCCTCGTCGAGGCCCGCGACCACGGTCCCCGTCGGGTAGTCGAGTCCGACGTGCGCCCCGATCAAGTGATCCACGTCGTCGACGTGCGGGCCGGCGGCCATCGGCTTCCCGCCCCCGAGGAGTTCCTCCGACGGCTGGAAAAACACCTTGAACGTGCCACTGAAATCGCTCGCGACGACCGTCCGGAGCGTCCCCAGTCCGAACGTGATGTGGGAGTCGTGGCCGCAGGCGTGCATGAACCCCTCGTTCTCCGAGCGGAAGCCCTCC
This sequence comes from Halobellus limi, assembly GCF_004799685.1. Lineage (NCBI taxonomy): Archaea > Methanobacteriati > Methanobacteriota > Halobacteria > Halobacteriales > Haloferacaceae > Halobellus > Halobellus limi. The sequence continues at coordinate 38,381 of NZ_CP031312.1, read as the reverse complement.
GCGGCCGGCCTGTGCCCCTCGTCGGACGACTCGGTGATCGGGAGGGCGTCGATGTCGACGCGGAGCCCGACGGTCGGCCCCTCGCCGCGGTCGACGACGGCGACGACGCCGGTCCGTCCCCCTTCGAGTTGCTCGAGGACGTCCGTCCGATCCGTCCGGGACGCCGCTCGATCGAACCACTCTCCTAACTCCCGTTCGTCCGGGACTCCCAGTCGCTCGTCGGTATCGAGGGCGTCGCCCCCGAGGTGGATCTCGTCGACGCCGATGCGTTCGAGCTCCTCGACGATCCGGGCCGTCGTCCAGAACTCGCGCCAGCCCGGCTCCGGGAACCGGTGGAATTCGCGCCGGAGGTCGATCAGTTCCTGTTTCGTCGGCAGGTGTGGGTTCGTCGTCATTGGTGAGTCGTGATTTCGCCGGTGTTCGTGTTCGTATCGTCGGTGTTCGTGCTCGTACTGTCGGTGATCGTGTTCGTATCGTCGGCGTCCGTATTCATACTATCGACGTCACTCGTTCGCTTCGTCGGGCGGTGAGATCATATCGTGCTGCCACATCCAGCGGGCGATGAGCGTCGTGCCGAAGACGGAGACGATTATCACCGCGTACAGGGGGTAACTCGGGAGGAAGGCCAGGTAGCCGAGTTCCAACAGCAGCGTCATAGCCAACGCGATGGAGAATCCGATTCCGGCGACTCTCGGGTAGTCCCGCCCGAACTGCGCGAAGATGGCGCCGAAGACCGCCGGGACCAGATACGATTCGAGCGCGTTTCGCCACAGTTCGGGGAGCGCCTGGAAGGCAGAGACGAGCGCGACCGACCCGATTCCCAGGACTGCGGTGTTGACGAAGATCGAGGCGGCGATCGCGACTGTCGAGATGATGCTCGCCTGCGGCGTCCCCGTCTCGACGTCCGAGGCCTCCTGGGCTGCGGCGGCACAGGGCAACCGAAGGTTGGAGATGTTGCCCGACAGGAACGCCATGTACGTCCCGGGAATGCCCAGGACCGGATAATACGACAGCGGTTCGATGAACCAGGCCCAGCCGAACGTGATCGCGACCGAGGCGACCGCCCCGACGATGGCCGCTCTGGGGGGCAGGATGCCGAAGACGGCCAACAGCGCGACCGCCGGTCCCAGCGAGAGCAGGACCGCGAGGACGTTGGTCCGCCGGCCCCACTTGTTGACGTAGGGGACGAAGCTCTCGTTGTACACGTCCTGTTCGCCCGCGCCAGTCGCGTTCTCCTCTTTGTATTGACTCTCAGACATCTTACCACCAACTCCCCACGGTCACCCGCAGCGCGACACCGGCCAGGAGGCCGACCAACATCGCCGCACCGAGCGCCCACTCCCGGAGCCACTGCACGTCCCGGCTGTCGGCGAGGTGCAGCAGTCCGAGCATCGCGAGTCCGCCGACTGCGACCGAACCGGTCTCCGGCGTCCCGGCGGTGATCTCCCCGCTCAGAAAGTACGCGAAGGCCCCGAGCATCGCCGCGGCGCTGATGATCGGGATGAGCGTCTCGTTGCCGTTGCTGATCTTCGTTCTGACCGTCTCCATGTGTCGCGTGCCGAACGCCGAGACGAGCAGCCAGCCGGTCCCACCGAGGGTCATCGCCCAGACCGCCGTCGCGTACGCCGTTTCGGTGATTCCCTCGTCACCCAGGCTGTATCCGAACTGGCTGACGCCCAGTTCCGCGGCCGGTAGCTCGAAGGCCACCGACCCGATCACCGTCAGACGCATCCAGGCCACCGGACCGCCGACCGTGGCGATCAACGCCAACATCCCCGCCAACACCGCGATCGACGGGCCGATGGCCGAGATGATCCCGGTCTTGAACCCCGTCTTCAGTTTCTGCTCTGAGAGTCCCATCTCCTTTCCGTCGTTCCACGCGCGCCGGAGGAAGATCGTCGCTTGCAGCAGTACGACCAGGACGACCGGGACCGTCGAGAGCCACAGCCACCGGCTATTGGCGATGTCCATGTAGGCTGGCACTAGCGGTACCAGCTCGGGCCACATCATAACAATTTTTCCTCTCTCAATTTCGCATATATAACCATCGATCCCAGCTAATGGCCTCTCGAACCGCTAACACGTTGGACGAACGAACGGGGAGGAGACGTCGTTCGCGAGCGCGACGCGTCGATCGGAGCGTTGAAAAGTGCCAGTGTCGATGGAGGATACCGGTGCAAGGTCATCGTGAGTAGCCTACTGGGAGACCCCTTCGCCGTGATGAACACGATCGGACTGGTCGCGTTCGCGCTCGTCGGATCGGCGAAGGCGATACGCGAACAGTTCGACCTGTTCGGGGTCGCCGTCGTCGGTCTCGCGACCGCGTTCGTCGGTGGAACGACCCGCGACATCCTCGTCAATCGGGTTCCGCTGGCGTTGAGCTCGCTCGGAGAGATCAGCCTCGGACTGCTCGGCGTGCTTCTCGCGGTCGGGTTGAACGTCGTCATCGATTCGCCCGAGGAGCACCCGGTCACGATGCTCGCCGACGCCGTCGGACTCGGTGCCTTCGCGACGGCCGGCGCGATCGTGGCGACGGAGACGGGGGTTCCGAGCTTCGGCGTGATCGCGATCGCGACCATCAACGCGGCCGGCGGGGGGGCGTTCGCCGACCTCCTGTTGGACCGCTCGCCGTTCATTCTCGTGACGGACTTCTACGCCAGCTGTGCGGTACTGGGCGGTGGCACGTACTGGGTCGTCACGACCGTCCTCGCCACGGACGGTGTCGCCGCTGCGCTGTGTGCCGCCGTCACTGTCGTGACCCGGCTGATCGCGGTCAATCGCGGGTGGAAGCTGCCCACCGCCCAGTCGATCAGCGTACTGCTTCTCGGTCCCGACGACGAGTAGGTACCGGTCCCGGCCGAGAGTGTATCGCCTCGGCGTCGAGGACTCACCGGGAGGCGATCTCCCGTTCGATCTGGGTCACCGCCTCGCGCAGCTCGGGGACGATCTCTTCCTCGGAGAGGCGGTACGGCGGTCCCGACACGTCGAGCGATCCCAGTACGTCCCCGTCGGGGGTCGTGATGGCCATCCCGACGGCCATCAGTCCCTCCAGGGCCTCCTGTCGGTTGAGCGAGTACCCCCGTTCGCGGGTCCGCTCCAACTCGTCGTAGAGTTCCTCGGCGCGCTGGATCGTGTTCTCCGTCTCCTTCGGCAGCCCCCACCGCTCCAGCACCTCGTCGACGCGCCCGCGGGAGAACTCCGCGAGCATCGCCTTGCCGCTCGCGGAGTTGTGCATGTGGAAGTACCGTCCCACCTGAAACCCCTCCTTCGCGGGATCGTTGTTCTCGTCGAAGATGATGACCGACCGGCCGTGCTCGGTGATGGCGAACGCGACCTCCTCGTTCAGGCGGTTGCTCAGTTCGTGGGCGTGTCGTCGGACGATCTCGTACTCGGGCTTTCGGTGCCGCGCCTGCTCGCCGAGGTGGAAGAACTTGATTCCCAGGTGGAACTCGTTGCCCTCCTTCACGACGAGTTCGTGGTTGCGAAGCGTCGCCAGGTGCGCGTGGACGGTACTGTTGGCCAGCCCCAGTTCCGTGGCGATCTCGCTCATCCGTGCTCCCTCCAGCCGCTTGATCGCGTCGACGATCCGAAGCGAGGTGGCGGTCGTCGTCAGCTCGCGTCCGTGTTCTGGCACGGGTCGTCGTTCGCGGGGGGATATATAAACATTCACGAGACGCGAATCACAGGGGTGTTTCGAGGACTGCTTCCGAGAAGGCGCGGGAGCTCACGGCCGACGCGATTACGTTCAGTCACCGATCGGCAGATAAACCTGTGATTGGGAAGACTCCGGGCGCGATAGGACAAACGTGTGTACTTACCCGATTCCGCAGGAGCGAACTCCGTCCCGGATTCGACGAGACGGCGATCGGAAAATCCGCCCGTTCGGACTCTCGCTCTCGCTCGGGATCCGTCAGAAGCGGGCCGAACCGTCCGGTCGTGCCGTCGACCCGAACAGCCTGGGACCGCGGTCGGCGTGCGCCGGCGGCTGACCGATTCGATTCACATCTCGCGAAATCTTCTCGACCATAATTCAACGAATACGTAATTATCCAAGTAAAAAACGCATAAATACTTGCAGTTGTATACTGTAACTTGTGTCATCCAACCGAACACCGCTGTACGAATCTCACCGCCGGGCGGGTGCGGACTTCACCGACTTCGGCGGGTGGGAGATGCCGGTCTCGTTCGACTCGATCCGGGCGGAGCACCGAGCCGTCCGGCAGGGTGTCGGGCTGTTCGACGTGAGCCACATGGGACAGCTGGCCGTCGACGGACCCGACGCGGAGACGTTGTTGCATCGACTGACCCCGAGCGACGTCCGAGGGGTCGACCCGGGCGAGGCGCAGTACTCGTGTTTCCTCCGCTCCGACGGGGCTATGCTCGACGACATCGTCGTGTACGATCACCCGACCGAGAGCGAGTACCTCGTCGTTCCGAACGCCGGGCACGACGAGGAGATGTACGACCGGCTGCGCGAGCACGCCGACCGCTGGGACCTCGACGTCGCCGTCGAGAACCGGACCGCAGAGCTCGGGATGGTCGCGATACAGGGGCCGGACGCGGTCGAGCGGGTCGACGAAGCGGCGGACGAACGGATCTCCGAGCTGGACCCCTTCACCCTGACGGAAACGTCGATCGGGGACGTCGAGTGTCTCGTCGCTCGCACGGGGTACACTGGCGAGGACGGCGTCGAGGTCGTCTTCCCCGGCGCGGACGCGGCGGAGATCGACCGCCTGTTCGACGACGTGCAGCGCTGCGGGCTCGGAGCGAGAGACACCCTCCGACTGGAGGCGGGCCTGCTGCTCTCCGGGCAGGACTTCGACCCCGAGGACGAACCGCACGACCCCTTCGAGGCCGGCATCGGGTTCGCCGTCGACCTCGACAGCGGCGACTTCGTCGGCCGGTCGGCTCTGGAAGCCGTCCGCGAGGCGGGCGTCGACGAGCGGATCGTCGGACTGCGCCTCGAGGAGCGGGCGATCGCCCGCCACGGTTACGAGATCCGTTCCGACGACGGTCCCATCGGCCGAGTGACCAGCGGGACGATGAGTCCCACGCTCGGAATCCCGATCGCGCTCGGGTACGTCGACGCCGAGTTCGCCGCCAGCGGCACCGAGCTTTCCGTGTCGGTCCGCGACCGGTCCGTCGATGCCACCGTCGTCGACACGCCGTTCCTCGAATCGTGCGGCGAGTGACGCGCACCGAACGTTCCCACTAGAGACAATGACCGACGACGATTTCCACGAACCACAGAAACGATGACGTACGAGACACCCGACGAGTTACGGTACACCGACTCACACGAATGGATCGACGACCGCGGAGACGCCCGACGGATCGGGATCACCGACTTCGCACAGGACGAACTCGGCGACGTCGTGTTCGTCGAACTCCCGGCGGAGGGCGAATCCCTCGAGAGCGGGGCGGCCTGCGCCGTCGTCGAGAGCATCAAGGCGGTCTCGGACATCTACACCCCGGTGTCGGGGACGGTGACCGCGACGAACGACGCCGTTCTCGACCAGCCGGAGCTGCTCAACACCGACCCGTACGGCGAGGGCTGGCTCTTCGAGATCGACGGACAGGTACCCGAGGACGCGCTCGACGCGGACGAATACCGCGAGCAGATCGAATGACCACCATGCAACGAATACAGCACGACGGAACGGGCGGGTCGCACGAGGCGGACGAATCGAGCCCCTTCGCCCCACAGACCCCGCAGGAGGTGGAATCGATGCTCTCGGCGATCGGCGCCGACAGCGTGGAAGAACTGTTCGACGTCCCGGAGGCGGTGGCGTTCGACGGCGAGTTCGACATCGAGGCGAAGTCGGAGTTCGAGGTCGTGACCGAGATCGAGGACCTGCTCGGGCGGAACGCCGACCGGACCGAGTTCCTCGGCCGCGGCCACTACGACCACTACGTGCCCTCCGTCGTCGACTACCTCTCGCTGCGCTCGGAGTTTCTGACCTCCTACACGCAGTATCAGCCCGAAACGTCGCAGGGATTCCTCCAGGCGCTCTTCGAGTTCCAGTCGATGATCGTCGAACTGACCGGACTCGACGTCGCCAACTGTTCGATGTACGACGCCGCGACCGCGCTCGGCGAGGCGGCCGCGCTCGCGGCGCGCGTCCGAGACACCAGCGGGTCGCGCGTGCTCGTCCCCGAGACGATCCGCTCGGAACGGCGTAGCGTGTTAGAAAACTACGCCGACGGGGCGGAGCTGACGGTGGAGACGTATCCGCTCGTCGACGGGAACACCGACTTCGACGCGCTCTCGGACCGCATCGGCGAGGACGTCGTGATGGTCTACGCCGAGTCCCCGACGGCCCGGGGGACGATCGAGGAGCGGTTGTCGGACGTGGCGACCCTGGCTGACGAACACGAGGCGGCGTTCTGTCTCGGGTCCGACCCGGTCGCGCTGGCACTCTTGGAGGAGCCGGCCGCGGTGGGCGCGGACATCGTCATCGGCGACGCGAGCGTCCTCGGGCTCTCGGCCAGCCACGGGATGGGACTCGGGCTGTTCGCCGTCAAGGAGGGATACCTCCGACAGGTCCCCGGACGGCTCGTGGGGACCAGCGAGACGGCCGACGGACGCCGCGCGTACACGCTGACGCTGCAGACCCGAGAGCAGCACATCCGCAAGGAGCGGGCCACCTCGAACATCTGCACGAACCAGGCGTGGGTGGCGCTTCGAACCGCGATTCACGTCGCCTCGCTGGGTGCGACGGGGCTTTCGAGCCTCGCCGAGGAGTGCGTGACGCGGGCCGCAGAGACCGCGGCGCGCCTCGACGAGATCGACGGCGTCTCCGCACCGGCCGACGACCGCCATCACTTCCGCGAGTTCGTCGCGCGCACGGAGCGCCCCGCCGCGGAGGTGGCCTCCGAACTGGCGGATCGAGGCTTCCTCGTCCACGAGGTCGGGGAGTACGAGATTCAGGTGTGCGTGACCGAAACCAACAGCGGCGAGGTGGACGATCTCGTCGCGGCCGTCGAGGAGGTGCTCGCATGAACTACCGACAGGCCACCTGGGAACGGGAGACCGAAAGCGGCGAGGCGGTCAACGAACCGCTCCTGTCCGAAAAGCGGACGGAGACCGTCACCCACGACGACGTCGACCTTCCCGACGAACTGGTTCGCGACGAACTGACGCTCCCCGAACCGGCCGAACCCGAGGTCGCGAGCCACTACACGCGGCTCTCGCAGATGACCTACTCGGTCGAACACGGGCCCTACCCGCTCGGGAGCTGTACGATGAAGTACAACCCGAAGTTCATCGAGGACGTCGCGGCGCTGGAGGAGGGTGCGATCCACCCCGACCGTCCCGACGAGGACGCCCAGGGGACCCTCGCGGTGCTCCACGGGCTTCAGGAGTATCTGGCCGAAATCGGGGGGATGGCGACCGCGACCCTGCAACCGCCCGCCGGCGCGGCCGGGGAGTTCACCGGCCTGCTCGTGGCGCGGGCGTATCACCGCTCGAACGGCGAGGACGACGAGCGCCGGGAGGTGATCGTGCCCGCGTCCGCACACGGAACGAACTTCGCGAGCGCCGCGATGTGCGGGTACGACGTCGTCGAACTCCCGAGCGACGAGGACGGGCGGGTGCCCGTCGACGCGCTCGAAGAGGCCGTGGGCGATTCGACGGCGGCGCTGATGCTGACGAACCCGAACACGCTCGGACTCTTCGAGCGCGACATCGAGGAGATCGCCGAGATCGTCCACGACGCGGGCGGCTTGCTGTACTACGACGGCGCGAACCTCAACGCGCTGCTCGGACGGGCCCGCCCGGGCGACATGGGCTTCGACATTATGCACTACAACGTGCACAAGACGTTCGCGTCGCCGCACGGCGGCGGCGGTCCAGGCGCGGGTCCGATCGGCGTCGTCGAGGAACTCACCGACTTCCTCCCCGACCCGCACGTCCGCGAGACCGACGACGGCTCCTTCGAGTTCTACGAGCCCGCAGAGAGCATCGGGAAAGTCCACGGCTTCCACGGCAACTGGCTGGTGCTCCTGAAGACCTACGCGTACATCTCCCGCCTCGGCGACGGCGGGCTGAAGGACACCTCGGCGATGGCCGTTCTGAACGCGAACTACCTCGCCGAGCGGATCGATCTCGACATCCCCTACGGCCCGTTCCACCACGAGTTCGTCGCCAGCGCCGGCGACGTCGACGCGGCGGAGTTCGCGAAGGGGATGCTCGACGAGGGGGTCCACCCGCCGACGACCAAGTGGCCCGAGATCGTCGACGAGGCGCTGATGACAGAACCCACGGAGGCCCTGAGCAAGGAACAACTCGACGTGTTGGCGGCGGCTTTCACGGCGGCGAGTGAGAAGACGAAAGAAGAGCTCGCCGAGGCTCCCACGACGACCGCCGCGGCGCGAATCGACCAGACGACCGCCGCGCGGAACCCGCGGCTCTCCTGGCAGGACGTGGGGGGAGACGATGAGTGAATTCGACACCGAGGTACTCGTCGTCGGCGGGGGGCCGGCGGGGTACGTCGCCGCGATCCGGGCGGCGCAGTACGACCTCGACGTGACGCTCGTCGAGGAGAACACCCTGGGCGGGACCTGTCTCAACCGCGGTTGCATCCCCTCGAAGGCGCTGATCTCGGCGGCCAACGTCGCCCACGACGCTCGAAACTGGTCACAGATGGGGATCACGGCCGACGTCGACGTCGACTTCGGGCGGATGGTCGAGTGGAAGGACGACGTCGTCGAGAATATGAACCGGAGCGTCGAGAAGCTCTGCAAGGCCAACCGCGTCTCGCTCCTGGAGGGGCGTGCGGCGTTCGAGGACGAACACTCCGTCCAGATCGACGGGCCGAACGGCGAGTCCGAACGCCTCACCTTCGAACACGCTGTGTTGGCGACGGGCAGCCGTCCGATCGAGCTGCCGGGATTCGAGTTCGACCGGCCCGGGGTGCTCGACGCCAAGGAGGCGCTGGCGCTCGAGGAACGCCCGGACAGCCTCGTGGTCGTCGGTGCGGGCTACATCGGGATGGAGCTCTCGATGCTGTTCGCGAAACTCGGCGTCGACGTGACCGTCGTGGAGGCGCTCGATACGATGATGCCCGCGTTCCCGTCGGACCTGGTCGCCCCGGTTTCGTCGGCGGCCTCGGAGCTGGGGATCGAGACGAACTACGGCGAACTCGCCTCGGCGTGTCAGTCCACCGAGGGAGGCGTCACGGTCGCGACCGAAGACGTCGACAGCGAGGAGCGCCGAGAGTACGACGCGGACAAGGTACTCGTCGCCGTGGGTCGGAGTCCCGTGACCGACACGGTGGCTCTCGACCGGATCGGGCTCGAACCGGACGGGGACGGATTCGTCCCGACAGACGAGCACGGACGCACGGACCTCGATCACGTGTTCGCCGTCGGCGACGTGGCGGGCGAGCCGATGCTCGCGCACGCCGGGTCGGCCGAGGGCGAGATCGCCGCCGCCGCGATAGCCGGGCGGGGTCCTTCGGCCGAGGACCGCGCGATCCCCGCCGTCGCGTTCACGTCTCCGGAGATCGCGACGGTCGGACTGTCCCGCGAGGAGGCCGAGGCGACCGACCACGACGTCTCGGTCGGGGAGTTCCCGATGCGCGCCAGCGGACGCGCGCTCACGACGGGACACACTGACGGGTTCGTCCGTCTCGTGAGCGGCGACGACGGCGTCGTGCTCGGCGGGCAGATCGTCGGGCCGGAGGCCTCGGAGCTGATCTCGGAGGTCACGCTCGCCGTCGAGGAGGGGCTGACGACGGCCGAACTCGCCGAATCGATCCACCCCCACCCGACGCTTTCGGAGGCGATCTCCGAGGCCGCGGCCAACGAACACGACCTGGCGATCCACACGCTCAACCGCTGATACTGGTTGCTCTCACTTTGTACCGCCGGGGCGCCACTCTTGTTGCCGGCGCTCGGCGGTACGAGACGAGAGTAACCAGTATGCGGCGACTCCTGTCGACCACTCTCCGAGATTCGCTCACTCGGTGACGGTTTACCGCCTTGTATCCGTTGTAACTGCGTATGCATCCGACCACGCGGCGGTGCGTACCCGGGGCCCTCTGAAATACGATCTCTGACGCACGTCCCCTTCGGAACCCGATACCGTTCTCACGGCGTCGACGCGACAGCACTTCGCAGGTCCCGAAGCCAATATTTATACGCATTTGCGAAGAATACTGCGGTATGAACGACTCAGAGCCCCCGAATCGGACGATAAAATCCGCGGTTCGTACGTTCGATATACTCGAAACACTTCGCGACCTGGAGAGTGCGACCTTCACCGAACTGTCCGAACGGCTCGACGTCTCCGACAGCACGCTGTACGATTATCTCCAGACGCTCGTGCATCTGGGATACGTCGTGAACGACGACGGCACCTACCGACTCGCGCTCCAGTTCTTTGATTTCGGAATCCGTGCCAGAGACCAGTTTCAGGTTCACGAAAAGGCCCGGGAGCCGCTCGAGACGGTGGCCCAAGAGAGCGGTGCCGCGGTCTGGCTGATGGTCGAGGAGGCGGGGAAGGCGGTGTATCTCGCCAGAGAGATGGGCGAGCAGTCGATCGAAACGCACGAACGACTCGGCAAACACGAGTACATGCACTGTCTCGCCTCGGGCAAAGCGATGCTGGCGTTCTCGACCGACGAGCACGTCGACGACGTGGTGGAGCGACACGGACTGCCGGAGCGGACCCACGAGTCGATCACGACCCGGGCGGAACTCGAAGCCGAACTGGAGACGATCCGAGAACGGGGCTACGCGATGAACGAACACGAGGCGGCCGAGGGCGTCTCGGCGGTCGCTGCACCGATCGTCGCGGACGGAGACGTCTTCGGCGCGATCGCGATCGCCGAACCGGTCGCTCGGATGCGCAACGACGCGCACCGGGAGCGGATGATCGAACTGGTCACGACCGCGACGAACGAGACCGAACTCAGACTGGCGTACCAGTAGCCGGACGGTCGGCCGGTGACGTCCCGCGAGGATACGCATCGGACGATCTCCCTGAGATAATAACAAAGGTACGACTGTTACGACATCGCGACACCGTTTCGCTTCTGCCAAAACGGTTCGGCGGGTATCCGAGGGAAGACGCCCGAGACTCGCACCTAGACCGCGGTACGCCCCGGGGCGTGCGTGTGGTGACAGGTGAGTGGTCCCGTCTCCGTATCGGCGTCGTTTGGTTTCGTGTATACCGAAATCAGAAATGGATCGCTTTCCCCGTCATCGCGCTGTGCGGGGGCATCACAGAACTTCTCCGGAGCGGAACCCCCGTCGGGGCAACCAAATAATTTATAATCTTCGATTCCGACGCTGCCGGTATGGGATCGTCGATACAGCGATTAGACCCGGATACGGAGGTACCCGAAGAGGCGTTCGACGTCGACGTCGTCGACATGGACTTCCACGTCAACCCGCTGGAGGAGGACCTGCGGCCGTACGTGGAGGACGACCGAGCACTGGACCGGCTCTCGACGGAGTTCGGGATGTGGCCCATCCCGGACAAGTGGGACGCCGCGTACGCCATCGCCGAGGGCAACGAGGGGCTGTTCACGCAGGGTCGCGCCGAGGTCGCAGAAGACGTCCGCGAGGCCTGTGAGAAGTTCGCTATCGACACGCCGATCGTCAACTGCGCGCTCAATATGCTCCCGCACCAGCACCACCCGGTGCTGAAGAACGCCGTCCTCGAGGCCGGCAACTCCTATATGCTCGATAACTTCGTCGACGAGGGAGTCCCCACGGCGCTGTCGATCGCGAAGTGGGACGTCGACGCCGCACTCGAGGAACTGGACCGGTGGGGCGACGAGAGCGACGTCGCCGCCGTGTACAGTTGGTTCGATCCGCGGGAGCCGTGGGGAATCGAGGAGTTCGATCCCGTCTTCGAGAAGCTCGAGGACCTGGGCCTCCCGCTGATCCTGCACGGCTCGCTCGCCTTCTGGCCGCAGCACTCCTACATCGGCGACGAGATGCTCACGTGGACGGAAGTGCTGGGCTTCGACTGGCCCATCCACGGGATGGTGAACACGGTCAATATGATTATGCGCGGGGTGTTCGATCGGTACCCCGACCTCAACGTCGTCTTTCAGGAGGCCGGCCACTGGTGGCTGCCCTTCGTGCGCTATCGGATGGACGAGTTCTACGAGATGCACCCCGAGGACGTCAAGATCACGCCCCGGAAGTTCGAGGACGGCGAACAGTACCTCGAAAAGGCGCCGAGCGAATACCTCCGAGAGAACATCTACGTCTGCACGCAACCGATGGCGCTGCCCCGCCGCGCCGGCGAGGCGAAGAGCCTCCTGAACCTGAGTATGGCCGAGGACACGTTTATGTACTCCTCGGACTGGCCGCATCAGACGCTGGACCCGCCGACGTGGTTCTTCACCAGCCGCGCCTTCCGCGACGACGAGGACCTTCGAGACGCCGTCCTCCACCGGAACGCCCGCGACATCCTCAGACTGTGACAATGAGCGCTGAGACCACACAGATCGACGGAAACGAGTACACGAAAGTCGCCGAGACCGACGAGATCGAGAACGGTCGGGGGATCGCCGTCGAAGTCGACGGGATCGAGGTGGCGGTGTTCAACGCCGACGGCGAGTTCTACGCGATCAGCAACCGCTGCTCGCACCAGCACGCGCCGCTGTGTAAGGCCGGCGAGAAGAAGATCAACGCCGACCACACCTGGACGGAGTCACGCGGCGGCGTCAACGCCGAGGAGTGTACGGTCTCCTGTCCGTGGCACCTCTGGGAGTGGGACCTCGAAACCGGCGAGAACGAGGCCTCCGGGCAGCGCATCGCCACGTTCGACGTCGCCGTCGAAGACGACAACGTCTACGTCCGGGTGTAACGACACCGACGGCCGAAAGGTCCGCTGTCGCTGCTTCTCCACGCACACGGCCGCACGAACTGCCGGAGCGAGGGCTACGGCGGAGGGAGCCGCGAGGTGTACAGACCGACACTTCTGAGGCTGTTTCACGTCGGTTTCTGTCCAGTCGCGAACTAACCACCAGAATATTTTTATAGTATTCTTATCTACTGGCTGGTGGAATGGTTGACATGCCACCTCGGGTCAGTAGACGATCGTATCTCAAGAGAGGCACCGCCGGCGTCGTCGCCGTCTCGGGACTCAGCGGCTGTACGCTCGGCGGCGGTGGCGGATCCGGGACCGAGACGCTCACGATCGCTGCGGCGATCCCCGAGACCGGATCGTACTCGTCGCTCGGCGGCGATCTCAAGCGCGGGTACGAACTCGGGGTCGAACGGATGCGCGAGGAACTCGACCGTGACGTCGAGTACATCCTCCGCGACGACGAGAGCGACGCTCAGACGCTGCGTGAGCAGCTGCAGTCGGTCGTCAGCAACAACGACGTGAACGTGGTCTGGGGGAGCTTCTCCAGCCTGCTCGTCACGGCGGGCAGCGCCTTCTCGGAGAACGAAGGGCTCCCCTTCCTCGGGGTGACGTTCGCCTACGAGGCCCCGCATCGGAACGACAACTACGAGTGGACCTTCGCGCCGTTCCCGAAGTCCCGGGACATCGTCGCCTCCACCGTCGGGATGCTCGATCTCATCCCCGAGGCCGAGCGACCGACAGACGTCGGCATCTGGGAACCCAACTCCGGCTGGGGCGAGGAGATGGCCGACTACTGGGAAGAGTACCTGACCGACGAGGGGTACGAGGTCGTCCTGCGCGAGATCTTCGAGATCGGATCCACCGACTTCTCGACGCTCATCTCACAGTCCGAAAGCGCGGACGTCGAGGCGCTGCTCTCGTGTCCGACTCCGCCGGGTGGCATCACCGCGGTAAACCAGATCGAGTCGAGTGCCTGGACGCCCGACGTGCTGAAGTTCGTCCGCGCCGCCGATCCCACCCAGTGGTGGTCCGCGCTCGGCGAAACCGGCGCGTACGCGATGATGTCTCCGGGGCCGCTCCCGCCGGGGCACGGCGGTCAGGAGCTTCGAGAGACGTATCGAAACCGCTACGAGATCGAGGGAGAGTTCATGCCCATCGTCGTCGGGTCGGCGTACAACCTCGCCCAGGTGACCACACAGGCCGTCAGCGCCGCCGGCTCTGTCACGCCCGCGGACGTCCGCGACTCCCTCCGGACGGCAACGTTCGATACGGTCCTCGGCGACTTCGGGTTCGAGGAGAACGGAATTCCGAAGGCGGGCCAGATCACCACGACCACCGGTCAGTGGTGGGACGGAAATCAAATGGTGGTCTATCCCCGAGGGGACTCGGGTCGGGCGATGGAACTCAAGCATCCCGTCGACTGGTAGCGGAACACGAATCGGGACGATGCGAGGGTACCGTGTAGGTGGGAGTACAACCGTCGAGCCGGCTGGGGTGAAGACTTCGGACGAACCCGGACCGATGGACCCCTACGATAATCCCCGTCAGTCTCCCCTCGCCGTGGCGATCCTGTCTGCGCTGATTTCGCCGTCGTCGAGTTCGGCCTCGACCTCCCGTGCCGCCCGTACGAGGTTTTCCATCTTCTGATAAGCGACCTCACGCGGCAACAGTTTCAACCCGCAGTCGGGACTGACCGTGAGGCGCTCCGGCGGCACGACTTCCAGCCCGTGCTCGATGTTGCGCTTGATCTCTTCGACGGGTTCGACCGTGGCGTCGTGGGCGTCGACCACACCGAGTGCGAAGTCCTTGGTGAACTCCGGTTCGGTGAACACGTCCAGTTGCTCGTAATTCGTGTTGGCCAGCTCCACGTCGACCTCGTCCACGGGGTATTCGAGGATCTCGGGGTAGATGCGCGAGTAGTCACCGTAGCAGACGTGGATCCCGAGTCTGACGTCGTCGGGAACGTCGTCGGCGATCCGTTCGAGACACGCGCCCACGATGGCGTGGTCGTCGGGCGTCGTCGCCAGCGCCGGTTCGTCGATCTGGACGTAGCGCGCGCCCGCCTCGACCAGCGCGTGCACCTCCTCGTTCACGAGGTCTGCGAGGTCGTACGCCAGTTCCTCGCTGTCCCCGTAGTGCTCGTCGAACGCCCAGTTCGCGAGCGTGTACGGACCGGTGATGGGGACCTTCACGGGGCTCGTCGCGACGGAACCGGTGAACTCGAACTCCTCGAGCAGCCAGGGGTCGTCGTAGGAAACGCGGTCGGTCACGCTGGGCTTGTGGAAGTAGTTGTGGCCCCACACCTTCACCGGGCCGTTGAACTCGTAGCCGCCGATCCTGTCGGCGAAGTACTCGACCATCTCGGTCCGGCGCACCTCCCCGTCGACGACGACGTCGAGGCCGGCGCGCTCGTGTTCCCGAGTGACGAGACGGGCGGCGTCGTCCAGCGTCTCCGCGAATTCGTCGCTGGCCCCGTCGGTCGCTTCCGCCGGTCGCTCGACGCCGTCGTCGGCGTCCACGACGCGGTCGTACTCGTTTTCGAGCCACGTCGGCTTCGGGTAACTGCCGACGACGGTCGTCAACAGGAAGTGCTCGTTCGGGTGCTCGGCGGGTCGGAACTGCTCGCGATTACTCATAGCTCCACCTCCGAGACGTTCGCCGCTCGACCGAGTACGTCGAGTTTCGCATCGGCGCTCGTGACCGGGAGGTAAAACAGCTCCGTGTTCGGCGTGAGGTAGGTCCTCTCGGGGCTCGCGACGTCTTCGAACCGCGAGACGCGGTCGTCGATCTCCTGCAGCGATTCCACCCGGGTGTTCTGTCCGTCGACGACGCCCAGGGCGACCGTATCCGGCGTCCCGTGTTCCGAGGCGGTCGCCAGGGCCTCCTCACCGGCGTTGACGAGATCATAGCCCAGGCCATCGACGGCGGCGTCCAACGCCGCGGTGTACACGTCTGCCGACAGCGCGCCCCAGTAGGTGTGGACGACGACTTCCGCCTCGAACGCCTCGGCGACCGTAGAGAGGGCGTCGGTCACGTCGTCGGTCTCGACGGGCGTTTCCTCGCCCGTCGGTGGGTTCACGGCCAGCGACGGCTCCAAGAGGAAGACCGTCTCGACGTCCGGGAACGCTTCGCCCTCCGCGGCGAGAAACTCGGCGACGCCGGCGAGGAACGCCCGGTCGTCACCGTAGTGTTCGTCGACGGCGAGATCGGCCAGCGAGTACGGTCCCGGCAGAACCGCCTGGACCGGCGTCCCGTCGGTACGCGACGTCACGCCCCGGAGTTCGTCCGCGAGCGTCCCGTCGAAGGTCAGTTCGCCGTCCACGACCAGCTCTCGATAGAAGTTGTTGTTGTCGTAGTACCGGACGATGCCGCCGGTCTCGACCGCGTCGTGGACGGCGAGGGGATAGCCGAGCATATCGTCCCAGCGGAGTTGCCCCCCGACGATTCGATCGAGATCCGCCTCTCGCTGTCGTTCGATCGCCTCGGCGCACGCCCGGTCGTACGTCTCGGCCACCGCCGCACCCTCGTCACCGCTGATGAGGTCCTCCTTCTGGTGTCCTTTCAGTTCCGAGAGCTCGTCTTTCGCCCAGTCGGGGAGCGGATACAGTCCTACCGTCGTGGCTACGCGCGACATATATCGATGGTCAGTATGCATTATTTTAATTCTTTCTGTTTATTTTATTCTCATCAGTAATTGCGCCGCGGTTCCGACCGGCGGCGATCATCACGTCGCCGCCGACACCCGTCCGTTCGAGGGCGCGGGTACCGGCCTCGCGCGCCGCGTCGGCGTGCGTCGTGGTCGTCACTCCGTACACGGCAGGCCCCCACGAGGACTGGCCGACGCCGAAGACCCCCCGGGAGTCGGCTAATTCGTCGATGATACGACCGACCGGCGGACGGTGCGTGTCACCCTGTTCGTCGGCGTACCACAGCCCGTTGAGGCGATCGACGGTCGACACGGCCGCCCCGAACCTCGCGACGTTCTCCTCCGCCAGCGCGGGCAACACTCGCTGTGCGACCGTGGCCCCGAGCCGGTCGGCGATCGCTGGGTCCGCCCGACGGAGCACCGCGCGCATACTCGCGTCTTCGTCGTTCCCGCTCTTCCCGGGGGGCACGTCCGGGAAAACGAGCAGAAACCGCCACTCTTCGGGGACGTCCCGCCGAACGGTGACCGGAGGGACGGACGAGACGCCGTCGGCGGCGCCCTCTACGGGATACGCCTCGGTGGGGCGGCCACCGTCGACGACGAAGCCGCCGCCTTCGAAGGCGGCGATCCCGACGCCGCTCCGCCTGCCGCGGCCCAGGCGACCCGCGTACTTCCGGATCTCCGGCTCTCGACCGTGTGCACGGGCGACCGCTGCGAGCGTACTCAGCGCCAGCTGGGTTCCCGACCCGAGGCCGACGTGTCTCGGCAGGGCCCGTTCGACGATCACCCGCGCCCCGTCGACCTCGAGGAGCGCGGCGGCCCGCTCGGCGTATCTCGTCGCAGCGGCGACGGTCTCGTCGTCGACCGACGCCGCGGCGGTGCACCGCACGTCGGCGGCCGGGTCGGCTTCGACGACGACGCGCGGGCGATCCAGGGCCACGCCCAGACCGCCGAAGAGCCGCTCGCGCTCCGGAGAGAGGTTCTGAAACCCGAAATGGAGGCGGGCACAGCCAGTAACCCGAGCAGTCATACGTTCGTTCCTCGCTATGTATCGACGTGTTTCGGCTCGGCGTCGGTCGCCGTCTCGAGATCGAGATTCGGGTCCAGGTCCAGGTCCTGCGCTTGGGGATTCCAGTCGGTGAGCGACGCGACGAGTGCGACGGCTTCCCGCTCTCTCGGCCCGCCGCACGTGTGTGCGACCTCGGCGAAGAACGCCATTCTGTCGCGAAGCTCGTCGTCGTCGTATTCGGGAACCCCCAGGCGTGACCCCGCGACGGTCAGTTCCAGAACCGCACCGAGCGATCGAGTCGTCGTCGGGACGCGGCGCCGTTCGACGGCGGAGCGGTCCGGCCGAAGTCTCCAGTCGACCCACTGCGTGCCGCCGGATTCGCCCGTGTCGATCCGCGTCACGTCGACCTCGGCCCACGCCATTGCAGCGTCCAGGACCGGGTCGTCGGTCTCGACCTCGTCGAGGGCCGCCTCGACGAAGACGAACGGATCGCGAACGAACTGGACGTAGCAGCCCCCCTGGCGCTCGAAGTTCTTGCGCGTCCTCGTCTGTCCCCACGTCCGCGCGCGAACCGGATCGACCGGATCGTGGTCGTCGCCCGCGTGTAAGCCGAGCGCGGCGACGCTCCAGTCGCCGTCCGGATCGCGTGTCGAGGTCACGCTCTCGACGACGCCGACGAGTTCCACCGGCCACTCGCCGTCAGTCATCCGTCGGACCCCGCGTCGACAGCCGTTCACGAACCTCCCCGAGGAGTTCGATCGCCTCCTTTCTGTCCGGTCCCAACGGCGACGCCGCGACGAAGGCGTCCGTGTATTCGCGAATGGATGCGATCCGATCAGCCACCGACGACGGCGTGCCGGCGATACAGAAGGTATCGAGCATGTTCGCCGTCACCAGGTCGTAGGCCCGATCGAACTCTCCTGCGGAGATCGCCGCCCCGATCTCCTCGGTGCGACCGGCGTCGAGTCCGTGACGTTCTATGACTTCCTCGGGGGCACCGGCGGCGATGAACGCGACGGGGGGGCGTGCGGCGTTCTCCGCCGCGGACGCGTCCGTGTCGACGCTGACGCTCGCGAAGGCGGCGAACGTGAACGCGTCGCGGGAGTCCGCTCGGGAATCGAGACCGGAGTTCACCTGCTCTGCCGCCCAGGCGTAGTCGTCCGGATGCGAGGCGTTCACCAGCACTCCGTCGGCGTTCTCCGCCGCCATCTGGATCATACGCGGTCCCTGCGCACCGACGAACACGGGGACCTGGTCCGCCTCGTAGTTCAAGCCCGCATCGTTGACCTGAAAGGTCCCGTCGTGGTCGACACGCTCGCCCGCCCAGAGCCGTCGGTGGACGCGCATCGTCTCGCGAACCCGTGTGAGCGGTCGGTCCCACTCGAGGCCGAGGTTCCGTAGGGTGGAGGGATCGCCCGCCCCCAACCCCAGCACCGTGCGCCCGTTGCTGACCTCCGAGAGCGTCGCCACCAGCGACGCCAGTCGCACCGGATGGACGTCGTACGGGTTCGCTACCCCCGGCCCGAGTCGTATCTCGTCGGTCGCGGCCGCGAGGCGATCGAGCGCGACGAACGGGTCACGGTTGTTGTAGTGACACGATCCGAACGCGACATCGAACCCGGTCGACTCGACGACCGTCCCCAGTTCGGCGACGTCACTCGCCGGAACGTCGGGCGTGAGTTCGATTCCCCACTCGAACGACGGTGTATTACTTTTGATCATTTTTTGAAGATCAATTATATCTCATTCGCATTGAATTCGCGAGGGTATTTGATTGTTTTGATACCTCGAACGCTCGGCGGGAAACCTCCACTCGACCGAAACATTTATTTTGGGATATGGGAAGGCACGGATATGCGGATTGCACTCTTAGGCGGTACTGGAGACGTCGGTGAGGGACTCGCCTTGCGTCTGGGTCGAGACACGGATCACGAACTCGTCATCGGGTCACGAGATCCAGGAAAAGCGCGTCGGTGCGCCGAGGACTATCTCGAACGAATCGGCGGATTCGCAGAGAGCGCGACGGTCGAAGGCGACTCTAACCGAGCGGCGACGGAGGGCGCCGATATCGTCGTGCTCGCGGTGCCCCCGGAACACGTCGTCGACACGATCGAGGCGGTGAGCGGGGCGTTGGACGAGGAGACGATCGTGGTCAGTCCGGCCGTGAAGATGTCCCGCGACGACGACGGGTTTCACTACGAGAGAGCGGAGGCCGAAAAAAGCATCACGGCGGCCGCCGCGGAGGCCGTCCCCGCGAACGTTCCGGTGGTGGGGACGTTTCACAACCTCCCCGCAAAACGGCTCGCAGCACTCGATACCGAGTTAGGTCTCGACGCCGCGATCGTCGCCGACGACGAGGCGGCGGCCGAAACGGTCGCAGCGGTGATAGCGGACGTCGAGGGGCTTCGGGCCGTCTACGCGGGGCCGATTTCGAACGCCGTCGAGGTCGAATCGATCACGCCGCTCCTGATCAATCTCGCGGTGAAAAACGACGGGATGCACGACGTCGGCGTCCGGTTTACGTGACTCCGGCGTAGTTGCACGGCTGTGCCATCGTCCGTCGACTTCTTCGTGTAGCGACATCGCTCAACCCGCCGGCTGGTTTTGACACGTTGCTCCTGCGAGCGCCTACGTTTCGGCTGTCCCCGGATCGCCGTTTCGGAAGTAACCGGAAATTGTCTCTTCCGTTGTTTTATATTTTCATAGATATACTCGACAGCATCCCGATTCCTGTTGTCTTCTGCTGAAATCGGAGGCCGTGAGGACGGAGTGTTTCCTGATGCCACTGCGCGTCATCGACGAGAAACAGTGCGTCTTCGAGTCGTGTTTCTCGCGTGGTTCAACGAAAGAAATTTCGGAGAGACCGAGGTCTCGTACCGTTCCGGGCTTTGTGTGCACGTATTCGTTAGTGTCAGTGTCGGCAGTAGCGTACAGCCAGTACCGTGATAGCCGATCTAGATCGCGGTTTGGTCGGCCGCGACGTGATCCGAGTTCCTGTCCCCGGTGGACTGTAGACCGGCCTTCTCCTCCCCGATTGTGAACAGGTGAATGGAACCGTTCGATGCCAAATTAATCAATTTCAAAAACAGTATTCGAAACTGATAGTATGGCCGGATAGAGTCCGGTACCCTGGCACAGAGCACGAGCGAATCGTACCGCCCTGTTCTTCCCGGCACGTATTTCGACTCTCGTCCCGACAGTGCTCACGAAGCGATGCACAAGCTATCGTAGCGTTTGCAACCGATTGCTCAGCCGATCGCACGACAGCGTGCGATCGAGTGAGTGAAGACTTGCAAACGCTACTATTGTGGATCGAAACGCACGGTCTCTACTTCTGTATCGTCGTCGGCGCCCGCGGGCCAGCGGGCTTTGACCGATACGTGCCGGGAAGCGTCACTGCGCATCTCGTCCGGACGTCACTGTTCCAGTATTGGCGGGCCCAGCGTCCGCCCCCGGCACTGGAGAAACGCACTGAGAAAACGGAGGGTCGTCGGGACGTTTATGAATACCCGGACTGTGTTTTCACATCACCCGTAATATCCGAGAGCGGAGAGCTGTACGAATTTAAAGATAGAACCGGACCGCGTGCGGCGTCCCCAGCAGGCGTTCGAACGCCCGTGCCGATTGTAGCCTCTCGACAGTATGACTCCCCCCAGCGCTGACACGACCCACGCGGAATCCTGGTATACGACACCGGCAGACGAGATCTTCTCGGCGTTGGCGACCGACGAGGAGGGGCTCTCGTCCGACGAGGCAGACCGCAGGCTATCCGAGTACGGGACGAACGACATCCGCGAGGCCGAACGGACGTCGGTCCTCGATCTGCTCCGCTCTCAGTTCCGTAACCCGCTGATCTATCTTCTCGCCGTGGCGGCGCTTCTGTCACTCGGCACCGGATTCATTCCGGGCGGGGAGCCGAGTTACACGGAGGCGGTGTTCATCGTCCTCATCATCGCCGCCAACAGCGTGTTCGGATTCGTTCAGGATTACCAGGCCAGCCGGTCCATCGAAGCGCTTCGTGAACTCGCAACTCCGGAGGCGATCGTCCTGCGTGACGGTGAGAAACGCTCGATCGACGCGGAGCGACTCGTCCCGGGAGACGTCATTTATTTCGAACAGGGGGACGCGATTCCGGCCGACGCCAGAGTACTCGACGCCGAGGAGTTGCGGACGAACGAGTCTCCGCTCACCGGAGAGAGCACGCCCGTCGAGAAGACGACCGGGCGCGTCGCCGAAGACACGCCGCTTGCCGAGCGCAGCAACATGGTCTACAAGAATACGACCGCCGTGAGGGGTCGAGGCAGGGCGGTCGTCGTCGAGACCGGTATGGAGACGGAGGTCGGGGGTATCGCCACCCAGTTGGACGAGGCTGACGACAGACAGACGCCGTTCCAGGCCGAAGTCGAACACCTCGGCAAGCAAATAGGGGGTCTCGTCGTGTCGTTGATCCTCTTGGTCGTCGCTGTCCAGTTCCTGTTCACGGCGACAGAACCGACCGCGATTCTCCTCGTTGGCATCACCCTCGCCGTCGCGGGCGTTCCGGAGGGGCTCCCTGCGGTCGTGACGTTCACGCTGGCACTGGGCGCACGAGAGATGGTCGATCGGAATGCGCTGGTCAGACGACTCCCGGTCGTAGAGAGCCTCGGTTCGGTCGACGTTATCGTCACCGACAAGACGGGCACGGTGACGGAAAACCGTATGACGGTGACGCGGCTCTACGCCTCCGGCACCGTCGTCGACCTGTCTGAATCGAACGCGGAATCGGCGCCTGACGGGGTTGACAGCCAGCGGGTTGCTGCTGACGGCGATCGAGAGCGTCGTTCGGAAGTCGCCCCGCTGTTGCGGTGTGGGACCCTCTGCAACAACGTGGACCGAACGGACGACGGCGAGTATCGCGGTGAGCCGACCGAAGTCGCCCTCAGGCGGGTGGCGGACGACGCGGGTGTTCACCCGTCCGAAGAGCGGATCCGGGAGATCCAGTTCTCCTCGGAGCGAAAGCGGATGACCGTCATCGTCGGAGGCGAAGAGCCGACGGCGTATATGAAGGGGGCGCCCGAAACCGTCCTGGAACGGTGCGACGCCGTCCTCGAAGGTGGCGACGTGTCCGAACTCACCGACGAAAAGCGACAGGAGATCCTCGACCGAACGCAGTCGTTCGCGACCGACGCGCTTCGGGTGCTGGGATTCGCGTCGAAGCCCGTCGGTGACCCCTCGGCCGACCCGGAGCGAATCGAGGACGGGATGGTGTTTCTCGGCTTACAAGGGATGCTCGATCCACCCCGGGAGGGAGTCGAGGACGCGATCGCCGACTGTCGATCGGCCGGCGTTCGAACGGTGTTGGCGACCGGCGACAACCTCGCGACCGCTCGAGCCGTCGGCGAGCAAATCGGGCTCGACTCCGATGGCGCCCTCACGGGCGGTGACGTCACCGAACAGTCCGACGAGGAACTGGGGCGAACTATCGAAGACGTGGACGTGTTCGCCCGGGTCGAACCGGATCACAAGGTCCGCATTCTGCACGCGCTCCAAGGCAACGGACACAACGTGGTGATGACCGGCGACGGCGTCAACGACGCCCCGGCGCTCACGCAGGCCGACGTCGGGGTGGCGATGGGACAGCGCGGCACCGACGTCGCTCGGCAGGCGTCTGATATGATTCTGCAGGACGACAACTTCGCGACGATTCGCGACGCCATCGAAGAGGGACGGGGCATCTTCGAGAACGTCCGCAAGTTCGTCAACTACCTCGTCTCGACCAACACCGGCGAGGTACTGGTGGTGTTCCTCGGCGTGTTACTCGGGAGTTTGCTCCTCCCCGAACAGTTCTCGGGGACGTCGCAAGCGTTGATCTTGACACCGGTCCTGATCCTCTGGATCAACCTCGTCGCGGACACGCTTCCCGCCCTCGCGTTGGGGGCAGACCCACACGCGGACGGGCTCATGGACCGGCCCCCGCGACCCACCGACGAAGGGGTGATAAACACGCGCGTGCTCGTGTCGATACTGACGATCGCGGTTCTGTTAGCGGTGACGGGCCTGGGTATCTTTTTTTACGCGCTCGACCGCACGGGGTCGCTTCTCCGCGCGCAGTCGCTCCTGTTCACGTTCATCGTGGTCGTCGAGCTGATCCGAATTCAGGTCATCCGCTCTCGGTACGACCAGACGCTCCGCTCGAATCTATGGCTCGTCGGTGCGATCGGCGCGTCACTCCTCGTCCAGCTCGCGGTCCTGTACACACCGCTTCACGACTTCTTCCAGGTCGTTCCCCTCACCCTCGTCGAGTGGGGATGGATCGCCGTCGGGTTCGTCGTGTTCCTCCTCCTCAACGTGGCCCTGTCCGCGCTGAATAGCCGACTGTTCGAATCTCGGACGTCGGAGTAGCCGCACCCGCGAGGACGGCGCCGGGTCGGTATCCGATTTCGGGGTCGCCGCCGATCGCTCCGTCTTCCGCCTGCGGATCACCCGGATACGCACCGCGTTCGGCCGTCAACGGGTCCTTCCCTGTCCGTTTTCGCCCCGAACCGAGGCTGTGCAGGCCGATCGGGGGGCACCGAGTCGTCGCTCGATCGGAGGGATGACCGAGTCACGTTGACGCCTGCTGGTCGAGCGGATCCTCGAGTTCACCCATCACCGCTTCGAGGGTGTCCGTCGCCGTGAGGAGCCCCACGACTTCGCCGTTTTCGAGGACGAGCGCGAGTTCCTGATCCTCGGCCTGGAACTGATCGAACGCGTTGCTGACGTTCGTCTCCGCCGCGAGTGTCATCGAGGGGGCCGCGATCTCGGTGAAGGTGACGTTGCCGTCCACGAGGTCCTCGTAGTGGTCGATGATCGACGGGGCGTACACGATCCCGTGGAAGTCCGTCAGCCCCTCGCCCACCAGCGGGAATCGGGTGTGCGGCGTGTGGCGGATGCGATCGAAGTTCTCGTCGACCGAGAGCGTGGTCGAGAGCGCGACGATGTCGTCCGCCGGAACCATAATCTCGCTGACCGAGAGCTCGTCGATATCGAGTGCGCCGAGGACTTCGTCGCGCCGCTCCTCCGGGAGTTCGCCCTCCTCGAGAAGCGAGTGCAGCCGATTGCGGAGTTGGGCCCGTGATTCGAGGACCTCCTCTTCGGTTTCCAGCCACGCCCCGGTCATCTCGATGCCGAACAGCTTGAGCGTGGCCTTGGCGATCCAGTCGCCGAGCGTGATGAGCGGGGAGATGAGCCAGTTGAACCAGTACAGCGGCGTCGCCCCGTACCGACACACCATCCGAGAGCGCTCGACGCCGAGGTAGGTCGGTGTCTGTTCCCCGTGGGTGAGGTGCAAGAGATTGATGATCCCGAATGCGATTATCGCACCCGCCCCGATGGACGCGAGCGGCGTGGTGGCGAAATACGGCTCGAACAACGCCGCCAGTGCGGGCTCTGCGACGATCCCGACCGCGATACTCGACGCCGTGATCCCGACCTGGCAGGTCGTCAGATAGATCTCCAGGTTCTGTGTCATCTCCCACGCCCGTTCGAGGGCGGGGTTCCCGTCGATGAACTCCTGTTCGCTGAACTGCCGAGCGCGCGTCAGTGCGAACTCGATAGCGACGAAAAAGCCGTTGGTCAAGATGAGAGCGAGACCAGCGATCAGGCGAAGGCTGAGTTCGAGCGGGGTCATCAAGGCCCACTACCGAACGCTCGCAATAAATAAGCAAGGAAGTTCGATGGCCGCGAGTCACCTCACAGAGCCGCTACTCCCCGCCTCCGACCGTGATAACGGGAACCGGCGCAGAGCGAACGGTCTTCTCGGCGACGCTCCCGAGGAGTATTCGGTCACTTCCGCGCCGCCCGGTCGTTCCCATCACGACGGCGTGGATACCGTTCGATTCGACGGTGTCGAGGAGTACCTCGATCGGGGAGCCATGCTCGACGTGTCGGACAGCGTTCGAGACGCCGCGTGTCTCCGCCTCGGACGCGACGTCGTCCACCGCATCGGTCGCTGCCTGTTCGCGCTCACGCCCCGAAATAGTCGAGCGAACGTCCGGACCCAGCGACGTCTCGTCGACGACAGACAGCACGTGAACAGTCGCATCGAGGGCCGCCGCGAGTGCGAGACCGTACTCGGCAGCGTGGGCCGCACCCGCACTCCCGTCGGTCGGTATGAGGATGTTCTCGTAGGGGAACACCAGTCGTTCGTCGGCCCGCATCCGCGCCGTCAGAACGGGGACCGGAGAGAGTCGGACGACCTTCTCCGTGACGCTTCCGATGAGATACCGTGACATCCCCTCCCGACCGTGGGTCGGCATCACGATCAAATCGTACTCGTATCGCTCGGCGTACTCGACGATCGTCGGCGCTGGATTCCCCTGGACGACGTCGGAGCCGTGGTCGACACCGAGCGTGTTCAGTGTCTTCTCTGCTTCCTCGGCGGTGTCCTCGCCCTCCTGAACGAGGGCGTCGACGACCCGGGTCTCGACGACCGTGACACTGTCGCGCGTCGTGTCCGCGACGAACAGCACGTGGATCGTGGCGTCGGCCCAGTGTGCGATCTCGGCCGCGTGATGCAATGCCTCCGCAGCCCCATCGCTTCCGTCGAACGGGAGCAGAATGTCGTCGTACATGTGTCCTGTGCGTACCTACGGGCATCACTCTCAAGTGGCTTGTTACCGCCTCCCGTGGCGGTGGTTCACCTACCGCTCGATCTCGGTTCTCGAACTCCCATCACCGGAACTGAAGACGTTCGAGCGATCTTCGCACTTCTCTCACCTCTCAGATATCGGTCTCTCCCGGTCGTGCCGAGGATCGCGAAGATGAACTCGTTCGCATCGACGTCGTTCCGGGCCTCTTTCGATGAACCACCGCACTCGCTTTCACAGGGCCGTCTGCGGTGTGGAGATCCGAGAGGTGTTGTCCTGTGCCAACTGATCCTTTTGGGACGTGAGGCCCCTACGGTCGCGTATGGAAACGCGTCACGCCGTCTTGTCGCTCGTCGCGGTCGTTACGCTCGTGATGGCGGCCCGCGCCGTTATCGCTGGCATCGCCGGAGAGATCGGTACGGTCGGTCGGCAACTCGCCGTTGGCGGGATCGTCCTCGCGTTCGGCGTAGCCTTATACAGGAACTGGGAGTCCGTCGGGAAGGGCTGACCGGCCATACCCCGCTGACAGCGCGATTCCGACGACAGTTGTCGTGTGACAACTCAACGCATATGCCCATCGATCATTAGGATCTACCACGGGGCGATATTGAATGAGCGATACACGACTCGAAGCTGACGTGACGGTGAACGCGATCGGATCGTCCTGTCCCGGTCCAATGATGGACTTGGTCGGCAAGGCGAAAGACGTCGACCCGGGGACAGTGATCCGGCTTCAGAGCTCGAACGAGGAGACCGAGCCGGACGTCTCCGAGTGGGCCTCCGAGTCCGGAAACGAACTCGTCGACGTGGTCGATCGCGGCGACCACTGGGACCTGTACGTGCGGATCGATGACTGAACGCGTCGTCGTCGTCGGCGGCGGGACGGCGGGGTCCGTGCTGGCGAACACCCTCGCCGACGAGGTCGCCGACGAGATCGAAGGGGGAGACGTCGAGGTCACCCTCATCAACGACGGCGAAGAGCACGTCTACAAGCCGACGTGGCTGTACGTGCCATTCGGAGAGAAGACGCCCGCGGACGCGAAGCGACCGCTCGCGGACCTGATCGACCGGCGCGTCGAACTGCTGATCGATCGGGTGAGCGCCGTCGACACCGACGCGAAGACGGTCTCGTTCGACGGCGCCCGGTCGGACCTCGCGTACGATCACCTCGTACTCGCGATGGGCGCGCAAGTCACGCCCGAGGAGACCCCGGGGCTGGCCGAGGGGGGACACCACTTCTACGGGCCCGCGGCGACCGAGGAGCTCCGCGAGGCGCTCGCGGAGTTCACCGAGGGCCACCTCGTGCTGTCGGTCATCGGCGTGCCGCACATGTGCCCGGTCGCGCCGCTCGAGTTTCCGCTCCTGGCGGACACGTGGTTCCGCGAGCGGGGGCTGCGCGAGGACATCGAGATCACGTACACCTACCCGATCAACCGCGCCCACGGCATCCAGTCGGTCGCCGAGTGGGCCGGCCCGCTGATGAACGAACGGGACGTCAACGTGGAGACGTTCTTCAACCCCGAGCGGGTCGATCCCGACGAGCAGGTGCTCCACACCGTCGAGGGGCGGGAGCTGTCCTACGACCTGCTGGTGTCGATCCCGCCGCACGAGGGGAGCGACGTCGTCCGGGACGCCGGCCTCGGCGACGACGGCTGGGTCGACGTCGACCCGGCGACGCTGGAGGCGACGAACGCCGAGGACGTCTACGCTCTCGGCGACATCGCCGACCTCCCGACGAGCAAGGCGGGGAGTGCGGCCCACTACGCGGCCACCTCGCTGGCGGACCGGTTGGCGAGCGTCGTCCGCGGCCAGCGCCCCACCACCGAGTACGACGGCAAGACCGTCTGCTTCATCGAGAGCGGCGAGGACGAGGCGACCTACATCGCCTTCGACTACGAGTCGGAGCCGACGCCGAAGCCGCCCTCCAAGCTGATCCACTGGTCGAAGCTCGGGTACAACCAGTCGTACTGGCTGACCGCCCGCGGGGTGTTGTGATGAGCGCGACCGACGAGGACGGTACGGGTGTCGATGCGGAGTCGATCCCGACCGAAGTTCGCGAGGCGATCGCGGACAACCCCGAAGCCGTCGTCGCCCTGCTGGAGCAGTCGGGGCAGCTGTCGACCCTCCTGGACGCGCTCGCGCTCGTCGAGGACGGCCTCGACGACGAGATGGTCGAGTCGCTCACGGCCGACGCGACGACGCTCGGGCTGGCCGCGACGGAGCTCGCTGACCAGAGAGCAGTCGAGCTCAGTGGGGCGGTCGGACAGCACGGCGACGACCTCGCCGAGGCCGTAGAGCGCCTCGCGATGCTCCAGCGGAGCGGGACGCTCGACCGGGTCGCGGAGGTCGCGGACGCGGTCGCGCTCCTGACGGACGCGACGGACGACGAGATGGTCGAGACGGTCGCCGCGACCGGCACTTCGCTGGGCGAGCTCGCCGATACGACCGCCGACGAGGAGGTGCGCCGCGGACTCGTGCGGATTCTGGAGGGCGTCAGCGCGGCCAGCGCCGAAGAGGCCGAACCGGTCGGCCCGGTCGGTTTACTGGGTGCGTTGCGCGACCCCGAGGTCAAAGCCGGGATGGGATACCTCCTCGCGGTCGTCCGCGGCATCGGGACCGTGGCTCCCGACGGAGACGGACCGAACGATGGATGACGACCGAGCATACAGAACTATGACAGCAACACGACCCACCGTTCTCGTCCTCGGCGGCGGCGCCGCGGGGACGATGACGGCGAACGCGCTCCGTCGGCGCATCGACGCCGACGTGACCGTGATCGACAAGAGCCGGACGCACAGCTACCAGCCCGCGTACTACCTGATTCCGTTCGACTATATGGACCTCGAAGAGCAACGACGCGACACCCGCGAGTTGCTTCACGACGAGGTTTCGTTCGTCCACGACGAGATCGTCGGAATCGATCCGGACGACCGGACCGTCGCCGGAGAGTCGGGGACCTACGAGTACGACATCCTCATCTCCGCGGTCGGGAACGACCGTCGCCCGGAGGCGGTGCCGGGGATGCTCGAGGGGTGGAACCGGACGGATTCGGTCTACCCGTTCTACCACGAATCCGCGGCGCGGGCGCTGGGTGACGCGGTCGACGAATTCGACGGCGGACGGTTCCTGGTGACAGTCCCGGACACGCCGATCAAGTGCGGCGGCGCGCCGCTGAAGCTCACGATGCTGATGGAGGAGTACCTCCGCGAGCGCGGCCTGCGCGACGACGCCGAACTCGTGATGACGAAGCCCGGTTCGGCGGTGTTCGGCACGGGGCCGAAGGCACCGTACCAAGAGCGGATCGCGGAGATCTGGGACGACCGCGACATCACGTTCGTCCCCGAGTTCACCGTCGCGGAGGTCGACTACGAGAACCGGACGGTCCGTTCAGAGGAGGGCGACGCGCTCGAGTACGACCTGTACGCGCCGGTGCCGCCCCAGTACGGCCACGAGTTCGTCGTCGAGAACTCGCCGCTGACCGACGGCGGTGAGTACGTCTCCGTCGACGACCACACGCTCCAGCACGAGGCGTACCCGAACGTGTTCGCGCTGGGCGACAACGCCGACGTGCCTACCTCCCGAACCGCTTCGGCCGCGCGCAAGCAGTCCCACGTCGTCGTCGATAACGTCGAGCGGTACCTCGAAGACAGGTCGCTGGTCCCGGACTACGACGGCTACACCGCCTGTCCGATCCTCGTCGAGAGGGGCAAGGCGATGATCGCGGAGTTCGACTACGAGGACTCCATCTCCGCGCCGATCGTGAGCCGACTCAACTGGATCCTCGACGTCAACGTGATCCCATCGCTGTACTGGAACGTCTGGATGCGCGGCTACGATCCGGTACCCTGAGCCGATGAGTGAGACACCATCCGACGCGAGCACGCTCGCGACCGACACCGCCGGGGAGGCCGACATCCAGGCGGTGGCCGCCCGCGTCGACGCACACGCCGAGGACCTGATCGAACTCCTGGATCTACTGTCAGTCATCAGAGGACTGAGTGACGATCTGGTGCCGGAGTTACGGACGGCCGTCGAAGAGAACCGCGAGCCGGTGGCCGACCTCCGGACCGCCCTGGAGAACGAAGAGACGATGCGACTCCTCACGCGCGTCGGCGACAACGCCGACGCGCTGGCGGACCTGCTCGACCTGGTCGTCGTCGCACAGGACCTCTCGGCGGAGCTCGTCCCCGAGTTGCGTACCGTCGCCGCCGAGAACCGCGGCGGAATCGCACAGCTCCGGACGGCGTTCGAGCGCGAGGAGACGCTGGTCTTGTTGCACCGGCTCGGCGACAACACCGACACGTTCCTCGACCTGCTGTCGACGCTCGAAGTGGCCAGCGACGCGCTCGCGGACGTCGCGCCCGAAGACGAGGCGGCCGCCGAGGCGGCGCGCGCGGACGTGCATCGGCTCGCGACGGCGTTCGACCGCGCGGAGTCGGTCGACGCGCTCGTCGCCCTGGGCGAGAACATGGAGACCGTCCGCGGGCTATTCGCGCTGGTCGAAGGGTTCGGCGACGCCGCCGACCGGAGCACCGAAGAGTACTACCGACTCGGCACGCAGTTGGGACGGGCCGCGGACGTGGCCGAGCGCGCGAGCGACCCTCGGGTCGTCGAGACGCTCGACGCCGGGGCCAGTGCGTTCACCGACGAGACGGCTGACCGGCGGGTCGGCCTGTTCGGACTGATCTCGGCGCTCCGGAACGACGACGTCCAGCGGACGCTCGGCACACTCGTCGAGGCGGCCGAACGCGCCGGGCACGCACAGGGTCCGGATCAGTCCAACTGATCCTCGGGCGCCTCTGGCTTCAGAGCGACCACCTCCCGACGGCTTCGTTTCCTGATTCCCACCGGTATCCGCCCCAGAGAGCGCTAAAGCGCGAGGGTTTCTCCGTCGGGGGTTCGGCAACCGACCCACGGAGGTAACCTGCGGATTTGTGCGCACTTCTTTGGACGTTCGTGTATGGTTTCTCCGATTACTCGTGGAGTCCCACTCGACCCGCACGGACCGTGCGATCGTCCTGGCTCCCGTATCGCTGTTTTCTCGGAGGGACGTCCCCGCCGCCGTCAGGTCGTCTGTCTTGTTTGCATATCCCACTCTATCGACGCATCTGTCGCCGCCTCACGGATATCCCGCGCGTCGATGGAACCGCACGTCACTCGCGCTCACGGTCATCGTCCCGCCTGCAGGGCGTACTGACAGAGCGCCCTCAAGCGGGGATGGAAGCCCTTCCGCTGAAGTTCGTGTGCGAGCGTCCGGGAAACGTTCTCTACGGCTGTTTGGCGCCCGAACCCCGGAGCTACAGTCCCCAGAAGTACGCGATGCCCGCCGTCGTGACGACAGTCAGGATGAGCTGGAGCGGCGCGCCGACGCGGGCGAAGTCGGTGAACTTGTACCCGCCGGGACCGTAGACCATCAGGTTAGTCTGATAGCCGACCGGGGTCAGTAACGGGGTGCTGGCCGCGAAGGTCACGGCCATCGCGAACGCGAAGGGGTTGGCGCCGAGTTGGCTCGCAACCTCGACCCCGATCGGCAACATCAAGACGACGCTGGCGGAGTTGCTCACCATCTCCGTGATGACCGCTGTCCCCAGGTAGAACAGCCCAAGGAGCGCGATCGCGGGAAGGAGGACGCTGACGGAAACGACGAGGTCGGCGATGAGGGCCGCCGTCCCGGACGCCTCGACCGCGATGCCGAGCGGGATGACGCCCGCCACCATGAAGATCACCTCCCAGTCGACGGCGTCGTACGCCTCCTCGGGCGTGAGGATGCCGGTGAAGAACATCGCCGCCACGCCCGTCAGCGCACTCACCATAAGCGTGAGGACGTCGAGGGCCGCGAGTCCGAGAGCGCCGGCGAGGATCCCCAGCGCGACGGGGATCTTCGACCGGTCGAAGTCCTCCCACCTGTCCTCGCTCGCGATGGCGACGTTCGTGTCCCTCGCGATGCGGTCGAGCACTCGATCGGAGGCCTGGACGAGGATGACGTCGCCGGCCTGCAACCGTACCTCCCGGAGGCGCTGTCGGATCACCTCGTCGCCGCGCCGGATCGCCAGCACGGTCACGTCGTAGTCGCGCTCGAAGTCTGCGACACCGCTGCGCCGACTCGACCAGGGCCCGGGCAACAGCACGACTTCGGTGAGTTCGATCTCCTCGTCGGGGGCCTCCTCGACCGTCTCGTCGCCGTCCTCCTCCGTGTCTTCGCTAGACCCGTCGTCCTCGGCGAGAGAGCCGCTGGGATCCGCGTCGGGCGGCTCCCAGCCGTGACGCTCCGGCGAGAAGCCCGGCGGTAGCGCCGCGTCGTCCTCCGTGGCTGCCTCCATAACCTCCGGTAACAATCGGAGGTGCTCGTGCTCGATGACCTCCTGGAGGGTTTCTTGATCGGTCCTGACCGAGAGGACGTCGCCGGTCTGGACCCGTTCCGATCCGAGTCCGTGGGCGATCGTTCGGTCGCCTCGAACGATCTGGAACACGTCGAGATCGAGGTCCCGCTCGCTCAGTTCCCCGACCCGAGAACCGACGAGCGGCGAGTCCTCCATCACGACGACGTCGGTGAGATAGTCTGTCATACCGAACGCGTCGGTGGGCGACTCCGCCGGCTCGATCCGTGCCGGAGTGAGGTATCGACCGACGGTGAGCAGATACACGATGCCCACGAGCAAGACGATGGCGCCCAGGTGCGTGAACTCGAGCAGCGAGAACGGCTGCGCGTCGGGACCGCCCACCTGAGTCCACACCTCGCTCGCCAGGAGGTTCGTTATCGTCCCGACGACGGTGAGCATCCCGCCGAGCATCGACGCGAACGACAGTGGTATCAGGAGCTTCGAGGGGGACGTCTTCGTCTGCCGAGCGAGGTTCATTATCGCCGGTATCAACACGGCGACGACCGAGACGTTGCTGACGACCCCGCCGGGCGGTCCGGAGAGCGTGACCGTGGCGAGCAGCTGCCGGAACTCGTCGTCCCCGGCGAACGCGATCAGCTTCCGCGTGAGGATCTGGATAACGCCGGTCCGTCGGACGCCCTCGCTCAGGACGAACATCGCCAGTACGGTCAGCGTCGCGGGGTTCGAAATCCCGAGACGCCCTGCTCCGGCGACACGCCGGTCCACCGGCCGAGGAGCACGAGTGCGACCACCAGGCCGACCGCGGTGGCGTCGATCGGAACGGGCTGGGTGACGAAGAGGACGAAGACGACGGCAACGATCGCCAGTACGACGAACACGTCCATCGAGACTGGTAACTCGACCGGGAGTTGCTGGAGGGGTACCGGCGTCGATAGTGCGAGGGCCTGCAGTTCGTTCGTCACGAATCAACTACGTGTGGATCCCGGCGGGGCCTATATAGTAGTACGGTTCGCCACGCTGTCGCCGAACGCCCTCGTCGCGAAGAGCATCGTATACGTGAATGGTAAAGGCCAAACGTCGCTCGCTCGTACCATCGGGTAATGAGCGAGTCAGAAGATCCGGACACCACGCCGAAACTGTCCGTTGCGGTCGTCGATAAGACACACGCGAACGAGATCCCTGACAACATCGACTCTGAGCTATATACGACGACGAGACCGGAGTCGTCGTTGGTCGAGTCGCGGCGGACCCCGACGGTGAGCTGGCAGAGGCGCTCAGGCGGAACGGGTTCGACGTATGAACTGATCCACTCTCGATGGGTTGTGCTATCGAATCACATCTCGGACGCCTCCGAAACCCCTTGAATTCGTAGAATTTCCGTCAGTCGTCACGCACGCTTGCTCGGCGGCTGTCGGTCTCGAAGTCCCGAGAACAACACCTTGTGGGTGCTCTCCGACCCGCTGCTGATGCGAGTCGGCGCAACCGCGGAGGGCCTGGCCCGGAGACGCATACTCAGGCGGCCACCACCCCTTCGCGTGAACAGGAGGGTCAGCGTCCGATCTCGGCGGGGGCGCACACGCGGCTGGACCGCACACACGGCACGTAATGAGTCCTCGACTCATACTGATTGCTCTCACTTTTACCGCCGAGCGCCACCACCGTTGCCGGCGCTCGGCGGGAAGAGACGAGAGTCATCAGTATCAGAGAAAGCTCCCGAGGTTCACGACGAAGACCACGTACAGCAGCAACAGCGTCATTCCCTCCCAGCGCTGATTTCGCGGTCCTGCGTGATGAAGAAATACAGCACCGTGATCAGGACCATCGCGGGCAGCCCGTAGGACCGAATACTCGTCGGGACGACGAGGTCACCCGCGAGACTCGGGACGCCGTCACCAGAAAGCTGTTGTAGAGATTCGAACCCAGAACGTTCCCGACGGCCACCCGGGGAGTTCTCTCCGTACGGCGACGACGCTGACGACGACCTCGGGAAGCGACGTGCCACCGCCACTGCGGTGATCGCGACGATCTCCGTCCCGATCTGGAGGTCGTCGAGAGCGTAATGATGGACTCGACGAGCCGTACGCCGCACGAAGACCACTCCCAGACTCAGGAGCAACCGAGCGTACGTCCCGCGTCGCCTGTGGCCGGAGCTCTTCGGGGGCCCGTCTCGCCCGCTTTCTTCGACATTTCGTCGACCAGCATCCCGACGTATCGGTCTTTCTCTCTGATGGTGAACTGGACGTACACGCCGAGCGCACCAACGCGGCAGCCCTTCGTACCACCGAACGGAGAGCCCCACGTCGCCAAGAGGAGAAACACCGCGGACGCGACGAGCAACGGGAGATCGACTTCGACGAGTTCGCGAATCACGCGGATGTTGCCGCCGACGACAGCCGCGATTCCCAGCACAAGAGCATATTCGAGATGTTCGACCCGACGACGCTCCCCATAACGATCTCCGGTGCGCCGCGGAGCACCGCAGGATCGACGAGGTCAGTTCCGGTAGCGACGTCCGCCCGCCACGACCGTCACTCCGATTATGAACGGAGAGACCCCGAGCGAGAGGCCGATCTCTTCGGCGGCCGACGTGACAGCTCCGAGCCGAACAGCAGCGCTCCGAGGCTTCCGACGAACAACGCGGCGGGAACGAGTAGGTCGACATCCGTCCTCTAGACGCAATGAACGCTTCTCCGTAATAAGGCTGCACGATCGAACACGGGATCGACCGCCGCGCGAGACTCGACAGGACGGACCGAAGCGACTGGTCAGTCCTCGGTGTCCGATTCGGTGAACTCGGGACCCGGTTCGTGGGGTGTCCCTTGCGTATGCCCGTGTGAGTTCCGTGCGATCACTTGCGCGTACGCCCCCCGGTGACCTTCCCCCGGTGGTGAACTCTCGGTAGTGGAGGACCGTCAGGTCGAGACAGGCTCTGAGCAGTTCGTTCGCCCGACGCGGTGGCGTTCGGACGGGCCGTAATCGACCGGTTTACTCGTGCGGAGATGCGTCTGATAGTATATGACGCCGTCAGGAGCGAGCGCCGCTTTGACGTCGGTGAGGCGATCCAGGATTCGGAACGACTGAATCGTGATCACGTCGTAGGTGTCCTCCGGATAAGCGTGCTCGAAGGCGTCGCCCTGGATCCACGAACAGTGCTCGTCGACGCCTCGCTTCTCGCGTTCTCCCGTGCGATCCGGAGCCCTTCCCGCGATTTGTCGAGCGCGTCGACGGTATAGCCGTTCTCGGCGAGAACACGGCGTTCCGCCCGGTTCCGGTGGCGATGTCCAGGGCTCGGCCGTCCGAAACGAATCGACGTACTGCCGGAGGACCGGCGCCGGATCGGGGTCGAGCGGGTACTCACCTTCGCGAAACCGTTCGTCCCACGTTGTCATCGCTCCCCGATAGGACCGGCGGAACATCATCTTGTGGGATCGCAGCCCAAACGTCGCCGCAAAAGTCCGGGACCGGGGGTCCAACGGGAGGTCGAGACGCTCCCTCCGGCGGTTCCGAACCGTGCGGTGAGGTCGGCCAACCGTTTCGGGCGGTCCGTCCGTCTACCCCGTAGGTCGATGCGAGCGCAACTCACACCGCGTCCGCGACGTCGGCAGCGGGGCGAGCCCACTCGGGTTACACGCCGTCGGCGGGGTGGCTTCCCGGAGCCGCACGTCCAGTTTCGGCCGCACGCCGACGGTGTTGCACAGGTCCCAGACCGTCGCCGCGTTGCTCGAGACGACGGGGACGTCGAACTCCCGTTCCAGCGACGCCAGCGCCGACATCGACCGATAGTTCGTGCACGAGACGAACAGCGCGTCCGCGTCTGGGGCGTTCGAGAGGACGGTTCGACCCTGACGTTCCGCCTCGTCCGACCCCAACGCTCCGATTGCGGTGTTCTCGACGAGCCCGCGGCCGTCGATCGAGACGACCTCGAACCCGTTCTCGATCAGGTACTCGCGCTCCAGTCGGTCCAGGTCCGCCGAGTACGGCGTCGCGACGGCGATCCGGTCCGCGTCGAGCGCGTTCAGCGCCCGCACGACCGAGAGCGCGGTCGCGACCGCCGGCGCGTCGGCGGCCGCGGACAGCCGGGACTCCAGACGGGCGTCGAAGCCGAGCCGTGGATGAGACTGCCCGTGGTGCAGGCGTAGGCGACGCCGTCGACCGCCGCGTGCGAGAGCAGCGAGGCGGCCTCCTCGGCGTCGTCGGCCATCGCGTCGAGTTCCTCGGCCGTCACGTCCTCCAGCGGCATCCGCGCGGAGTGCACGGTGCAGTCCTCGGGAAGCGCGGCGCGGAACTCCGGTTCGACGGTGGTGTTCGACGAGGGACGACGACGCCGAGACGGGTCATCGGTCGTCGACCTTCCCGTCGCGTCGGTCGGCGTCTCTCGCGCCGGGTCCCGGTCTTCGGGGTCGCCGTGCCCCCCACGCCGGGTCCGGATCGAGACGGTCGTCCCCGCCTCGACGTCGATGGAGGCCTTCGAGGGGACTTCCTCGTCGTCGACGAGGTTCTCCCGGTCGCACCGTCGTCGCCGCCGTGGATTCCCGCGGGGAGCCGTCCGCCGGCGTTCCGTCAGCAGCGACACGGTCGCCTCGGTTTCGACGGTGACCGTCCGTTCGAGTCCCAGACCGCCCCGGTGTCGCCCGTCGCCGCCGCTTCCGGGGCGCAGGGCGTAGCGCTCGACCCGGAGCGGGTACTCGGTCTCCATCGCCTCGACGGGCGTGTTGAGCGTGTTGGTCATCCCGACCTGCACGCCGTCCATCCCGTCCTTCTCGGGACGGGCGCCGAAGCCGCCGCCGATCGTCTCGTAGTAGGTGAACTCTCCGCTCCTGTCGCCGATGATGAGGTTGTTCATCGTCCCCTGCCCGCCGGCGGGGACCTCGTCCGGAACGGCCGCGGCCAGCGCCGCCAGGGTGACGTCCGTGACCCGCTGGCTCGTCTCGACGTTGCCGCCGACGACCGCCGCCGGCGGCCTGGGGTTGAGCACCGACCCCTCGGGGGCGGAGACCGAGACCGGCTCGTAGCAGCCGTGGTTCGGCGGGATCTCCGGATCGGTGATCGCTCGGACGACGAAGTAGACCGCGCTCTTGGCCACGGACAGCGGCGCGTTCAGGTTGCCCGCCACCTGATCGGCCGTCCCGGCGAAGTCGACGTCGATCGACGCCCCGTCGACGGTGACGGCCACCTCGATCGGGACGTCCTCGTCGGTCACGCCGTCGCCTTCGAGGACGTCCGTCGCGCGATAGGTCCCGTCCGGGAGGGCGGCGAGTTCGGATTCGACCCGGTCGCGGGAGTACGCCACGACGGCGTCGAAGGCGTCGATCAGCGTCTCGCCGTGCTCGTCCAGTAGCTCTCCGATCCGCTCTTCGGCCCGCCGGTTCGCCGCCCGCTGGGCCCGGAGGTCGGCCTCGCGCTCGTCCGGCGTCCGGACGTTGGCCCGGATCAGTTCGTGGACCGCCTCGTTCGGCTCGCCCCCGTCGACGAGTCGGACGGCCGGCAGCCGGAGCCCCTCCTCGTAGATCTCCTGTGCCCCCGGCGGCATACTCCCGGGTGCGCTGCCGCCGACGTCGGCGTGGTGCGCCCGCGACACCGCGAAGCCGATCACCTCGTCGTCGGGGGCGATCGTCGAGACCAGCGTGATGTCCGGCAGGTGCGTCCCCCCGGCGAAGGGGTCGTTGACGACGAAGACGTCGCCCGGCTTCGGGTCCTTCTCGAGGACGACGTCGACCGCGTCGGGCATCGCGCCGAGGTGGACCGGGATGTGTTCGGCCTGGGCGACCATCCGGCCCGACGCGTCGAAGAGCGCCGTCGAGCAGTCCTGGCGCTCCTTGATGTTCGGCGAGTACGCCCCCCGGATGAGCACGTGGCCCATCTCGGTGGCGACGCTCTCCAGTTGGTTCCGGAGGATCTCCAGGGTCACGGGGTCGATCTCCTCGCTTGCGTCGTGGTTGTGGCTCAT